>VMTF01000237.1 GCA_013791705.1 Sphingomonadales bacterium
CTGGTGCCCGCCAGCACCGCGCAATGGCCCGCGCGGCGGCACAGGCGCTGGAGCCGCCGGAACCGCGCCGCGCGTTCACATGGCGGCAGGTGGTAGTGCCGGAAGATCAGCCCCGATCCGCGCGGCAGCGCGCGCAGCGCCGCTTCGAGCAGGCCATCGTTGCGCCGGTCGGACACCAGCCAGGCGGCGGGCATTCGGGCATGCAGGGTCCGAGAAGGCTGGCATGAACGCATGGCCACGCTATAGCGCAGCCTCATGGATCAGCCAGCCGCCCTTCTCGCCGATATTCGCGAGCGCATCGCCCATGCCGCCGGTGTCGCCCGTCGCCAGCCGGGGGAGATTACCCTCGTCGCCATCAGCAAGACTCACCCGGCCGATCGGATCGTGCCGCTGATCGCGGCCGGACAGCGGGTGTTCGGCGAAAACCGCGTGCAGGAAGCGCAGGACAAGTGGCCCGCGCTGCGCGAGCAGCATCCCGAGATTGCCTTGCATCTGGTCGGCCAGCTCCAGTCAAACAAGGCCGACGAGGCGGTGCGCCTGTTCGACTGCATCCATTCGCTGGACCGGCCCTCGCTGCTGACCGCGCTGGCGAAGGCGATGGACAAGGCCGGGCGGCAGGTGCCGTGCTTCGTACAGGTCAACATCGGCGCGGAAGCGCAAAAGGGCGGCTGCGCGATTGCCGACCTGCCCGCGATGCTGGCCGCAGCGCGCGGGGGCGAGGTGCCTGTGATCGGGCTGATGTGCGTGCCGCCGGCCGGGATCGAGCCCGCGCCGTTCTTCGCGCTGCTCGGCAAGCTGGCGGCGGACAACGGCCTCGCCGGCCTGAGCATGGGCATGAGCGATGATTTCGAAACCGCGATCATGCTCGGCGCAACCCATGTGCGGGTGGGCAGCGCGCTGTTCGGGACGCGGCGCTAGGGTCAGGACGCCGGGCTTCAGTCGTTGTGCTGATCGAGTTCGGTGCCGGCCAGCGTCACCACGTGAAGCAGGTTGGTCGATCCGGGGGTGCCGAACGGCACGCCGGCCAGCGCGACGAGCTTGGAGCCCGGGGTGCCGAAGCCATGGCGCAGCGCCATCCGCTTGCCCTTGGCGATCATCTCCTCGAAGCTGCCGATGTCCTTGGTGTGAACCGCATGGGCGCCCCACAGCAGGCCCAGCCGCCGCGCGGTCTTGTAGGAGGGGGTGAGCACCAGCATCGGCGCTCCGGGCCGCTCGCGCGCCACGCGCCGCACGGTCGAGCCCGAACTGGTGAAGACGATGATCCCGGCCAGCGTGACCGTCTCGGCGATGGCGGCGCAGGCCTGCGCCAGCGCATCGGCGGTCGTGGCGTCGGGCAGGACATCGGTGAAATGGACTCGCGCGGCATAGCCCGGATCGTTTTCCACCTGCTTGCCGATGCGGTCCATCATGGTGACGGCTTCGACCGGCCACGCTCCCGCGGCGGTTTCGGCCGAGAGCATCACCGCGTCGGCGCCGTCATAGACCGCGTTGGCGACATCGGAGACTTCGGCGCGGGTCGGGGCGGGGCTCTCGATCATCGATTCGAGCATCTGCGTCGCGACGATCACCGGCTTGCCCGAGCGGCGGGTCGCCTCGACGATGCGCTTCTGCAGCGGCGGCACTTCCTCGGGATTGAGTTCGACGCCCAGATCGCCCCGCGCGACCATGATGCCATCGGACAACTCGATGATCTCGTCGAGCCGGTCGAGCGCGGCGGGTTTCTCGATCTTGGCGACCAGCGCGCCATAGCCGCCCATCAGTCGCCGCGCCTCGGCGACGTCCTCGGGCCGCTGGACGAACGAGAGCGCGATCCAGTCCGCCTGGTGCTCGATTGCGAAGGCGAGGTCGCGCCGGTCTTTTTCGGTCATAGCGGGCACGGGGATGACCGCATCGGGCACGTTCACGCCTTTGCGGTCGGAAATGAACCCGCCGACCTCGGCCGAGCACAGGATCGAATCCACCTCTGCCTTGATCACCTTCAGCCGCAACTTGCCGTCATCGATCAGCAGTCGCTGGCCCTTGGTCAGCACCTGGAACAATTCAGGGTGGGGCAGGCACACCCGGCTATCGTCGCCGAGGGCGGGATCGCGATCGAGCGTGAAGTGCGCGCCGTGACGGATGAACGCCTTGCCACCCTTGAACGGGCCGACCCGCAGCTTCGGCCCCTGCAGATCGCAGAGGATCGCGATCGGCCGGCCGGAGGCCTTTTCGGCGGCGCGGATATTGGCGATCGTTTCGGCGTGGGTCGCATGATCGCCGTGGCTCATGTTGACGCGGAAGGCATCCGCCCCGGCGCCCAGCAGCCGCGCGATCATTTCCGGCGAGCTGCTGGCCGGGCCGAGCGTGGCGAGAATCTTGACCTTGCGGCCGCGATGAATGCTCGTGGGGCTGGCCTTTGTCACGAATTGGTCCTTCCGGTTCAGGCCCGCCCTATGGCAAAGGTACCGCGAAAACCCAAGGACGATGGCCGATGAGTTGTTCCGAGAATACGAATGCAGTCCCCGGCGACCCGCTTGACACGCTGGACGATGCCCAGGCGGCCGCCGCGTTCCGCCGTCTGGTGCGGCATTTGCGCCACCGGCACGATGCCCAGAACATCGATCTGATGGGCCTGGCCGGGTTCTGCCGCAACTGCCTGGCGGACTGGATCGTCGATGCCGGGGCGCCGCTCGACAAAGCCGCCGCGCGCGAACTGGTCCACGGCATGCCGGCGGGCGAGTGGAAGGCCAGGTTCCAGAGCGAGGCAACGCCCGCGCAGCTCGCGCGGATGGAGGAAAGCCTCGGGAAGAACCCCTGACGTTTTGCGTCAGGGCCGGTTCTTTCCACAGGCGGAACCCCGGTCGCGGCTTGGCGCATTTGTCTCCCCGGCGCTATCAGCCGCGCTTCCAATTCACGTCCCTACCGATTCTTGCGGAGAATACCCCCGATGGCCGAGACCACCGATGATCGCCTGCGACTGCTGATCGAGCGCGTCGAGCGCCTTGAGGAAGAAAAGAAGGGCATCGCCGACGACATCCGCGATGTTTATGCGGAAGCCAAGGCCGTAGGGTACGATGCCAAGATCATGCGCCAGATCGTGCGCCTGCGGAAAATGAAGCCCGACGACCGCAGCGAGATGGAAATGCTGCTCGATACCTACAAGGCCGCGCTCGGGCTCGGCTGAACGCAAGGAACAATGCGATGATCATCACCACCACGCCGACAATCGAAGGACAGCCGATCCGGCAATACTGCGGGGTCGTGACCGGAGAGGTGATCGCGGGAGCCAACATCGTCCGCGACATCTTCGCGTCGGTGACCGACATCTTCGGCGGCCGTTCGGGCAAGTACGAAGAAGTTCTCGGGCGCGCCCGGGCTGAAGCCTTCGCCGAACTGGAAGCTGCCGCGTTGCGGCTGGGCGGCAACGCGGTAGTGGGCGTGGACATCGATTACGAAGTGCTGGGCAAGGCCGGATCGATGCTGATGGTCAGCGTCTCGGGCACCGCCGTACTGGTCTGATCGGCGCGGCGTCCGGGGCCGGCTCCGGACGCTGCCCGGCCACCATGTTGCCCGCCGCCGGTTTGTCGGCTAGGTGCCGCGCAATCCCATCAAATAGCTGACGATATGGATCATGGCAGGCCATTCCAAATTCAAGAACATCATGCACCGCAAGGGCGCGCAGGATAAGAAGCGCTCGGCGCAGTTTTCCAAGCTCAGCCGCGAAATCACCGTCGCGGCCAAGATGGGCATGCCCGATCCGGACATGAACCCGCGCCTGCGGGCGGCCGTCAACGCTGCCAAGGCGCAGTCGGTGCCCAAGGACAATATCCAGCGCGCGATCGACAAGGCCACCAAGGGTGACGCCGAAAACTACGAGGAAGTGCGCTACGAGGGCTATGGCCCGGGCGGGGTCGCGCTGATCGTCGAGGCGCTGACCGACAATCGCAACCGCACCGCCACCAACGTGCGGACCGCATTTTCCAAGAACGGCGGCAACCTCGGCGCCTCGGGCGCGGTGAGCCACGGGTTCGAACGGCTCGGCCTGATCGAGTATCCGGGGTCCGTCGGTGACGAGGAAAAGGTGCTGGAGGCCGCGATCGAGGCCGGCGCCGACGATGTCGAGAGCGACGGGGACAGCCATTCGATCTGGACCAGCGTCGAGAACCTGCACCCCGTTTCGCGCGAGCTGGAAAAGGTGCTGGGCGAGGCCGAGGCCGTGAAGCTGGCGTGGAAGCCCAGCCTCAAGGCGGACGTCGACGAGGACACCGCCCGCACCCTGCTCAAGCTGATCGACACGCTCGACGACGACGACGACGTGCAGGCCGTCTGGGGCAACTATGAAATCTCCGACGAGGTCATGGAGAAGTTGGGCTGATAATCATCGGCCTCGATCCCTCGCTCAGTTGCACCGGCTGGGGAGTGATCGCGCGGGACGGCAACCGGCTGACGCACATCGCCAACGGACAGGTGAAGACCGATCCGGCCGCCTCGCTGCCGCAGCGGCTCGTCACGATTGACCGCGAGCTGACCGAGGTGATCTTGCGCCACCGGCCCGACAGCGGCGCGGTCGAGGAAGTCTTCGTCAACAAGAACCCGCAATCGACGCTGAAACTGGGCCAGGCGCGCGGGGTTTGCCTGCTCGCGCTGGCCCGCGCCGGATTGCCGATCAGCGAATACGCGACGCGGCTGGTCAAGAAGGCGATTGTCGGCACCGGCGGGGCGGAAAAGGCGCAAGTCCAGGCGATGCTCAAGGTGCTGCTGCCGGGGGTGAAACTCGCCGGGGCGGATGCCGCCGACGCGCTGGCGGTGGCCATTGCCCACGCTCATCTGGCAAAGGGTTGATTGGGGCGAGTGTCGCGCGCGGGCTTCGACAGGCTCAGCCTGAGCGGATATAGGATCAGGATCAGGCGGCGAACGCCCGGCATGTCGAAGCCCGCGTGCCACCCCGGCCGTTTTGTCCTTCCCCCCGATTCCCGCCTGTGCCATAGAACAAACCATGATCGCCAAGCTCACCGGAACGCTCGACGAATCTGGCCCCGACTGGGCGGTGATCGACGTTTCCGGCGTCGGTTATCTGGTCCATTGCTCGGCCAAGACGCTCGCCGCGCTCGGCATCGCCGGAGACCGGGTGACGATCCACACCGAACTGCAGGTTTCCGAAAACGACATGCGCCTGATCGGCTTTGCCAGCGGGGCGGAGCGCGAATGGTTTCGCCTGCTCACCGGGGTGCAGGGGGTCGGCAGCAAGGTGGCGCTGGCGATCCTGTCCGCGCTGTCGATCGAGGAACTGCAGCGCGCCTGCGCGGGGGGCGATGCCGCCATGGTCGCGCGGGCCAACGGGGTGGGGCCGAAGCTCGCCAGCCGGATCGTCAACGAACTGAAGGACAGGGCCGGCGCCCTGCCCGGTGCACCCGGCGCGCCAGCCCTTGCCGCCGCGCCGGGTGGGTCAGCCAGCGGTGATGCGGTCTCGGCCCTGCAAAATCTCGGCTTCAAGCCGCAAGTGGCGGCCGATGCGGTCGCCCGCGCGCTTGACGAACTGGGCGAAGCGGCCGAACTCAATGTCCTGATCCGGGTGGCATTGAAAAGGGCGGCGGGATGAGCGGGAAGATTGTTGCGGTTTACAGCCTCAAGGGCGGAGTCGGCAAAACCACGCTGGCGGTAAACCTCGCGTGGGCCTCGGCGGTGCTGTCGGGCCGCAAGACCCTGCTGTGGGATCTCGACGGGCAAGCGGCGGCCACCTTCATCCTCGGGCATGACGGGGATGGCACCCAGGCCGAAGCCGCGATCCGCAAGGATCTCGATCCGCGCAAACTGGTGCGCCAGACCGCGATCCCGGGGCTTGACCTGCTCCCCGCCGATGCTTCCTTGCGCGATCTCGATGTCATTTTCCGCGATCTCGACAAGAAGAAGCGGCTGGCGAAGATCGCCGACGATCTGGCCAGGCACTACGATTGTGTCGTGATCGATTGCCCGCCGGGGCTGACCGACACCTCCGACCAGATCCTGCGCGCGGCCGATCTGGTCGTCGTGCCGGTGATCCCCTCGGCCCTCTCGCACCGCGCGCTGGCGACGATCACGGCTCACGTGGCGGACCGGAAGGGACTGGGAGCCGCGCTGTTGCCGGTGTTCTCGCTGGTCGACCGCCGCCGTTCGCTGCACCGCGAGGCGCTGGCAGCCGAGCCGGCCTGGCCGGTGATCCCGATGGCCAGCGCGTTTGAGGCGATGACCGAACGCCGTGCGCCGCTGGGGGCCTTGCTGGGCCGCAAGTCGCCGGGCGTGCAGGCCGTGGCACAAGTGTGGAGCGCGATCGAACAGGTGTTGGCGGCCGCCACCTGACCTGCCGATGACCGACAACCCCATCCTTTCCGCCACGCGCCAGCCCGAAGACGTCGATGCGGCGCTGCGGCCGAAGACGCTGGCCGAGTTCGTCGGGCAGGCGGCGGCGAAGGACAACTTGCGCGTGTTCATCGAAGCCGCGAAATCGCGGGGCGAGGCGATGGACCATGTCCTGTTCTTCGGGCCGCCGGGGCTGGGCAAGACCACGCTCGCCCAGATCGTCGCGCGTGAACTGGGGGTGGGTTTTCGCGCCACGTCCGGCCCGGTCATCGCCAAGTCCGGCGATCTGGCCGCGCTGCTGACCAATCTCGAAGAAGGCGATGTGCTGTTCATCGACGAGATCCACCGGCTCAATCCGGTGGTCGAGGAAGTGCTCTATCCGGCGATGGAAGATCGCGCGCTTGATCTGATCATCGGCGAAGGCCCCTCGGCCCGCTCGGTGCGGATCGATCTGCCGCCGTTCACGCTGGTGGGCGCCACAACCCGGCAGGGCCTGCTGACGACCCCGCTGCGCGATCGCTTCGGCATCCCGGTGCGGCTCAATTTCTATACGGTCGAGGAACTTGAACGCGTGGTGACGCGCGGGGCGGCCCTGCTCGGCATGGGGATCGAGCCGGAGGGCGCGCGCGAGATCGCGCGGCGCGCGCGGGGGACGCCGCGCGTGGCCGGACGGCTGATGCGCCGGGTGCGCGATTTCGCCCATGTCGGCGGCGATGCCGTGGTGACGCGCGAAATTGCCGACGTTTCGCTGACCCGGCTGGAAGTCGATGCGCTCGGCCTCGATGCGATGGACCGGCGCTATCTCACCATGATCGCGGATATCTACAAGGGCGGCCCGGTCGGCGTCGAAACGCTCGCGGCCGGCCTGTCCGAACCGCGCGACACGATCGAGGAAGTGATCGAGCCTTATCTGATCCAGCTCGGCCTCGTCGCCCGCACCGCGCGGGGGCGCTGCCTCAACGAACGCGGCTGGCGGCATCTCGGGCTGTCTCCGCCCGGCGGCCAGCCCGCGCTGTTCGATGAGCCGGAATAGGCTCTGCCGCGCCGATCCGGTCGCAATTGGCCGCTGAACGGTTCCATTCCGGGACAGGTCGGCAGCGCTGTCCTCAAATGGTGCAGGAATCCTTAATTTAGCGGTGCCAGACGCGGTTAACGCGATTGTCGCGCGCGGCCCGCTCTGCCTTTCTTGATCGCAGGGGCAAGCGATTGCCCGGAATCGACAAAGCTCGAAACCGGTCGTCGCCAGCCCTCTCGCAGAACGAGAGAGAAGATTATGTCGGTTCGGACGGCCCTTGCGAAACTTGCTACCGTGGTGGCAGGCGGTGCGCTCATCGGAGGCGGTGCCGTGCACGTTGCGGAACAGCCCAAGACTAAAAACCCGCAATATGTGAAGCACGCCAAGGTCGCCAAGACGCCGATCAAGGCCAAGCGCCGCATTCCCCCTCGCAAGGCCCGCCGCATTCCTCCCGCGCCGGTCGCCACGCCCGCGCCGGTCGACCCGGTGCCGCAGGTCGCGATGGCCGCTGTCCCGCTGCTGCCGCCGCTGCCCCCGCAGCCGCCGGCCGCGCCGTCCGGTGGAACCACGCCGGTGGTAATCGGCGGCGGCTATGGCGGCAGTCCGATGGGCGGCTTTTTCGGCGGCTTTTTCGGCGGCGGCGGAAGTTCGGGCGGCACGGTCGTGATCACTTCGACCAGCACCGGCTCGACCTCGACTTCGGGCGGCTCGACCAGCACTTCGGGCGGGTCCACCAGCTCCAGCAGTGGCGGCAGCTCGTCCAGCACCTCGTCGGGCAACGTTTCAACTTCGACCTCGACTAGCTCTGGCAACGTCAGCACTTCGTCGGGCAACGTCAGCACATCGTCCGGCAA
>VMTF01000192.1 GCA_013791705.1 Sphingomonadales bacterium
ACCGGCGGCGACAGTACCAACGCCGACCTCGGCGACCAGTTTCACGCTGATCCGCTCGTTCACGTTGTCGTTCTTCAGGTCGTGGATCAGTTGCGCGAGGTCTTCGATGGAGTAGATGTCGTGATGCGGCGGCGGGCTGATCAGGCCGACGCCCGGGGTCGAGTGGCGGGTCGCGCCGATGGTCTTGTCGACCTTGTGGCCGGGCAACTGGCCGCCCTCGCCGGGCTTGGCGCCCTGGGCCATCTTGATCTGGATATCGTCGGAATTGACGAGATATTCGGCGGTGACGCCGAACCGGCCCGAGGCGACCTGCTTGATCGCCGAGCGCATCGAATCGCCATTGGGCAGCGGCTGGAACCGCTTGGGGTCTTCCCCGCCCTCGCCGGTGTTGGACTTGCCGCCGATGCGGTTCATCGCCAGCGCCAGCGTGGTGTGCGCCTCCCACGAGATCGAGCCGTAGCTCATCGCGCCGGTGGCGAAGCGCTTGACGATTTCGGTGACCGGCTCGACCTCGGAGATGTCGAGCGGCTTTTCGGCCACCTTCAGTTCCATCAACCCGCGGATGGTGAGCATCCGTTCGGACTGGTCGTTGAGGGTCTGGGCGAATTCCTTGTACTTGTCAGGAATGTTGCCGCGCACCGCGTGCTGCAGGGCCGCGATGTTCTGCGCGGTCCAGGCGTGTTCCTCGCCGCGCAGGCGCAGGCCATAGATGCCGCCCACGTCCAGCATGGTGCGGTAGATCGGATTGTCGCCATAGGCGGTGGCGTGACGGCGAACGGTCTCTTCGGCCACTTCGAGCAGGCCGACGCCCTCGATCGTGGTCGCGGTGCCGGTGAAATAGGCCGCGATGAAATCGGAAGCGAGCCCGACCGCGTCGAAGATCTGCGCGCCGCAATAGGACTGGTAGGTCGAGATGCCCATCTTGGACATGACCTTGAGCACGCCCTTGCCGACCGCCTTGATGTAGTTCTTCTGAACTTCATGGGCGGTGAGCGGGAACTCCTTGCGGACGCGGATTTCCTCGAGCGTCTCGAAGGCCACGTAGGGATTGATCGCCTCGGCCCCGTAGCCGGCGAGCACGCAGAAGTGGTGCACCTCGCGCGCTTCGCCGGTTTCCACGACCAGCCCGGTCTGCATCCGCAGGCCCTGACGGACGAGGTGGTGGTGAATCGCCGCGGTGGCCAGCAGGGCCGGCATCGGAATGCGGTTCGGGCTTTGCGCCCGGTCGGACAGGATCAGGATGTTCTTGTCCGCCAGCACCGCCTCGGTCGCGATCCAGCACATTTCCTTGATCGCCGCCTCAAGCCCGGCAGCACCGGTTTCGGCATCCCAGGTCATGTCGATCGTCTGGGTGCGGAACGCGCCGTCCAGCGCGGCTTCGACCGAGCGGATCTTGGCCAGATCGGCATTGGTGAGGATCGGCTGATCGACTTCGAGCCGCTTGTGGCTGCCCGCCTCGTGGCCGAGCAGGTTCGGCCGCGGCCCGATCATCGAGACGAGGCTCATCACCAGTTCCTCGCGGATGGGATCGATCGGCGGGTTAGTGACTTGCGCGAAGTTCTGCTTGAAATAGTCGTAGAGCAGGCGCGACCGGCTCGACAGCACGGCGATCGGGGTATCTGCCCCCATCGAGCCGAGCGGATCGTCCCCGGCCAGGCCCATCGGTTCGAGGAACTTCGAAATGTCTTCCTGCGTATAGCCGAAGGCTTGCTGACGATCGAGCAGCGAGGTGGTCTCGACCGGCAACTGGGCCAGTTCGGGCTCGACCGGATCGAGATCCTTGAGGTTGTACTGCGCGGATTCCAGCCACGTCTCGTAAGGCTCGGCGGCGGCGAGCTGCGCCTTGATTTCCTCGTCCTCGATGATCCGGCCTTCGGCGAAATCGATCAGCAGCATCCGGCCGGGCTGGAGCCGCCACTTGCGGACGATGTTGTCTTCCTTGATCGGCAGCACGCCCGATTCGGACGCCATCACGACCAGATCGTCGGACGTGACGCAGAACCGTGCGGGGCGCAGGCCGTTGCGATCGAGCGTCGCGCCGATCTGGCGGCCATCGGTGAAGGCCACGGCGGCCGGGCCGTCCCACGGCTCCATCAGCGCGGCGTGGTATTCGTAGAACGCGCGGCGGCCCGCATCCATCAGCGGATTGCCCGACCACGCTTCCGGAATCAGCATCATCACCGCGTGAGCGAGGCTGTAGCCACCCGCGAGCAGCAGTTCGAGCGCGTTGTCGAGACAGGCGGTGTCCGACTGGCCGTGCGGGATCAGCGGCCACATCTTGTCGAGATCGGAGCCGAGCAGCTCCGATTCCATCGTGCGGCGGCGCGCGTTCATCCAGTTGACGTTGCCGCGCACGGTGTTGATCTCGCCGTTGTGGGCGATGAAGCGATAGGGGTGCGCGAGCTTCCAGCTCGGGAAGGTGTTGGTCGAGAAGCGCTGGTGAACAAGGCCGAGCGCCGAGACGCATTCGGGATTGCGCAGATCGTCATAGAAGGAGCCGACCTGCGTGGCGAGCAGGAGACCCTTGTAAACGATCGTGCGGGTCGAGAAGCTCGGCATGTAGAGCTCGGTCAGCCCGGGCAACCCGTGCTTTTGCGCCAGCGCGGCCAGCGGATTCTGCAACTGCTTGCGGATCGCCAGGATCTTGCGCTCGAACGCGTCCTGATCCGGGCAGTTCGCGCCGCGACCGACGAAGCACTGCCGGATCACCGGCATCGAATCGATCACCGCCTTGCCGAGCCCGTCGAGCGTGACCGGGACTTCGCGCCAGCCGATGACCTGCTGGCCTTCCTTGACGATGAACTTTTCGAACTGGGCGACCGCGAAATCGCGGCTGGCCGTATCGCGCGGCAGAAAGCACATCGCCACGGCATAGTCGCCCGGCTCGGGCAGCATGACACCGGCGCGCTTGGCCCAGCCGCGGAACAGCAGGTCCGGGGTCTGGATCAGGATGCCCGCGCCATCGCCCAGCAGCGGGTCCGCCCCGACCGCGCCGCGATGATCGAGGTTCTTGAGGATCTCCAGCGCCTGGGCAATGATCGCATTGCTTTTCGCGCCCTTGATGTGGGCGACAAAGCCCATCCCGCAGGCGTCGTGTTCGTTACGCGAATCATAAAGACCTTGGCGCTCCGGAAATCCCATCGATATTCCCATCCTGTACAGCTCGGCCGAACGGCCCCCGTGGCGTTCGGCAAATTTGGCATCGGCAATCGAGCGCGACTCACCGCGCCGCCGAAGCAGCGAAGTTTTGCACCGCTCGCCCATGAAGACACGATAATCGTTTTGCAACCGCGAACCTAGCCCCCTGTTACAGTCCGACGACAAATCGGTCTGCAAGTGGGCTTTAGGGCGGATTTTTCCGGCTTTGGGGGGATTTCCGGCCAGTTTCGGCCATTTTCGGCCGGCCGGCGCGCCGTCAGCCGGCGCCGCTCATCTTTCTGAGCGCCGCAAGCGCCTCGCGCAGGGCCGCTTCGGTTTCTTCCGGAGTGGCATTGTCGGGCGCGCCGGGGATCAGCATCGTCTTGCGCGCGGGAACAGCGGACTGGCCGGGGAACTGCACCACCGGCTCGGACAGACCTTCCTCGTCCTCATCCTCGTCCTCGTCGTCGATGCGGACAAACGGCACGACCGGCGGCGAAAGCGGGTGCTGGCTGCGGATCGAGGGCTTCATCGTGAGCAGCGAACTGAAGCCGCGCGAATTCCCGGCAGCGCCCGCCCTGTCGCCATCGTCCTCGTCCTCGTCCTCGTATTCTTCCTCCTCGCCCTCGTCCTCTTCAGGCTCGGGCAGCGCCCAGCGGGCGACTTCGGCGCTGATATCGAATTCGGGGCCGTTGTAATCGAACGGCCGGCCGGTCCGGCGCTTTTGCGGAAGCAGCGTTTCGAGCGAGACTTCCTCGATCTCCTCGTCCGGCTCGCCCGCTTCGGCCCAGTCGTCGCCCGCGCCTGCCCAGTCTTCTTCCGCCGGATCGAACCAATCGGCGGTTGCGAAGCCGGGTTCGGGCAGCGTGGCGGGCATATCGAACGGCCGGGCCGGGCCGAAATCACTGTCTTCGGGGCCGGCTTCGTCGGGAGTGGGAGCGGCTGCTTCGGCGTCGAACTCCGCAGCCGGGGACTGCGTGTCAGCGAGCGGTTCATCATCGTGCCATTCCGGCACCAGGGGCGCGGGTTCGGCGGATTCCTGCGGAACCGGCGCGAACGCGGCCGGCAATTCAGGCCCGGCCGGTGCGCCCATCGGGGCAGTTGCGGCGTCGAAGTCGTTCGCGCGGCGCGCTTCGAGTGCAAGCGCGAAGCGATTGACGAGGCCCGCCACGTCCAGCGTATCGAGCGAGGCTTCACGCAGGCGGCTCGCGGCCATTTCGTCGGCCGAAGGCATGGCGGATGCCGGTGCGGCCGGGTGCGGGGGTTCGGGCGGAAGTGCGGCGTCCGGCGCGGCGGGAGTTTGGGCCAAGACCGGCGATTCGGACTCGCCTGCGTTGGCTTCGGCTGCGGCGGATTCAGCCGCGTCGTCCCATTCTGACGCCAGTTCAGCGGAGCTGGCGGGGTTGGCCGTGAATTCGCCGAGGTCCAGAATGGTCGGTTCCACCCTGATCGTCGTCGTCGGTTCGGGCAGCAGCGGCAGCGCGAGCCCGGTCCACGCCGAGGGCTCCGGCGCCGCGTCGTTGACCACCAGCGGGCGCCGCCGCGCCGCCGGGGCATCGCGGGCGGCAGCGAGCCGGGCGAGATCTTCGTTATCGTCCGCCTGATCGGGGGCCGCGACCGGGCCGGCTTCGTCCAGCGCTTCGTCAGCCGGCGCCGTGCGCGCCAGGCGCTGGGAGATACTGCTGGAAATTCGGGCAAAAATTCCGGCCGATTGCTCCGGAACATCCTCGGTCCGGCCAAGCTCGCGCGCATGGCGCCAGGCCAGTCCGCCGCCGCCGAGCGCGAGAACGAGGGACACCACCATGCGCGTCGTGAAGCCGAGCGGCAGCGTGCCCGCCGGCAGGACCGCGTCCAGATGCAGCGTGCGCACCAGGCCTTCGAGCAGCGCCGGACCAGCGGCGAGGCTGCCGATACCCAGCAGCGCGGCGAACCAGAGGCCGACCACGGCCGGAAACAGCGGATGGCGGCTCAGCGGCACTTTCCCTTGCGATTTGGACGTCATTGGCAAACCCGGATCCCGTTTCCTTGCCGGTTCCGGCCCCGCGCGGAAGGGAGGCTCCCCCTCATGCGGCACGGCCAGGACCGGGCTGAGATCGCCGTTCTAGCACCGCTTGGTAAACGCTGAGATAACGGCCGACATTTTGCGACCAGTCGTGGTGCGCGCGGACATGGGCGCGGCCATTGGCGCGCAAGCCGTCCCACCGCGCACGGTCGGCCAGCAGGTCGGCGAGCGAGGCGGCGCAGGCGGCGGGATCATCGGCGGCGAACAGCGTGCCGGTGACGCCGTCGGTCAGCAGTTCGCGGTGTCCGCCGACTGCCGAGGCGGCGACCAGCTTGCCTTGCGCCATGGCTTCGAGCGGCTTGAGCGGGGTGACCAGTTCGGTCAGGCGGCTGGCCTTGCGCGGATAGGCCATGACATCCATCAGCGCGTAGTAGCGCTCGACCTCGCCATGCGGGACACGGCCGGTGAAGTGGATCGCGGAAGCGGCGGGTGACGCGGCCGCGCGGGCGCGCAGGGCGGCATCGCACGGTCCGCCGCCGACCAGCAGCAGCCGTGCGGACGGCTGGCGGGCGAGCAGCAGGGACATCGCGTCGATCAGGACATCGAGCCCTTCGTAATCGTAGAAGCTGCCGATGAACCCGATCACCGGGCCAGCGGCCAGGCCCAGCTTGGCGGCGAGCGCCGGGTCCGGCGCGGGCGGATCGCCGAACAGCGACAGATCGACCCCGTTGGGCGAAAGCGCGATCCGGTCTGCCGCGAAGCCGCGCCCGATGAGATCGCCGCGCAGGCCCGCGCAGATCGTGAACACCGCATCGGCGCGGGCAACGACGTGATTTTCAAGCTGCCGGGTCAGCCGGTATTTGAGCGAGCCTTCGCGGCCCGTGCCGTTGCCGACCGCCGCGTCCTCCCAGAAGGCGCGGATTTCGTAAACCAGCGGCAGGCCGCGCGCGCGGGCGACCCGCAACGCCGCCATGCCGCACAGCGCCGGCGAATGGGCATGGAGCACGTCTGGCTGCCATTCGGCGCAGACGCGGTCGAGCGCGGCGGCATGGCGGGCGATCTCGCGCCATTCGCGAAAAGCCGGCGGGCCGGACGCAGTGCCCCGGGTGCGGTGGAACATGAGGCCGTCGGCTTCCTCGACTTCCGGACCGGGTTCGCCGTGCCGGAGCCCGGTGATCCCGCGCACTGCAAGCCCCGCCGCCGCCTGCGCCTTGAGGATCGCCCGCGTGCGGAAGGTGTAGCCACTGTGCAGCGGCAGCGAATGATCGAGGACGTGGAGGACGCGCATCATGGCCGGGCGTTCGGTTCAGGTGACCGCAGGCGGTGCGGCCGGGGGAACGGTGGTAATCAAGTTTGTGTCCTCCGGCGCTGTTCCGCCCTGCGCTTCGCTGGCCGGGCACTTCTAGGCAAAGAGGCTTAACGCCGCGTCAACCGGCCGGGGCCTAGGGAGGCGCATGGTCGACTATTTCGCCCTTGCCCTCACTCACGCCTTGCTGGCGCTGGCCGCCTGGCGGCTGGTGCAGCGCGCGGATCTTGACCACGATCCGGCAGAGGACGACGCCAAGCCGGGCGGACCGCCCGATCGCGGACCCGACGCCCGTGCTTGACCTGGCCCTGTTCGGGTTCCTCGCCGGGCTCATGGCGCTCGGGCTGCGGCGGCCGTTCCTGTGGATTCTGGCCTATCTCTATGTCGATATCGTCGCGCCGCAGAAAATCTCGTACTTCCTGCTCGCCTCGCTGCCGATCTCGCTGATCCTGTTCTGCGCGGCGTTCGGCGGGTGGCTGATCGCCGACGACAAGCGCGACAGCCGCTTCACCCTGCGGCAGGGCCTGCTGCTGGCGCTGCTGCTCTATTGCGGGGTGACGACGCTGACCGCCGATTTCCCGGTGGAAGCCGCCGCGAAATGGGCGTGGGTGTGGAAGGCGCTGGTGTTCGCGATCTTCCTGCCGCTGGCACTGCGCACCCGGCTGCGGATCGAGGCCTGCGTGCTGTTCATGGTGCTCGCGGCCGGATCGATCGTGATCACCGGCGGGATCAAGACGGTGTTCAGCGGCGGCGGCTACGGCTCGCTGGCGTTCTTCGTGACCGACAACACCGGGCTTTACGAAGGCTCGATCATCTCGTGCGTGGCGATCGCGATCATCCCGCTGATCCTGTGGCTCGCCCGCTTCGGCACGGTGTTTCCGCGCGGCAAGCCGGTCGCGCTGTTCGCGGGCGCGCTGGTGTTCGCGTGCCTGCTGATCCCGGTCGGCACGCAGGCGCGCACCGGGCTGCTGTGTATCGCCCTGCTGGGCGTGCTGATGCTGCGGACCGTGCGTCACCGCTTTCTTTTCGCCGGGGCGGCGGCGCTGGCCGCGCGAGCGGCGATACCGCTCCGGCCCCCCCGCTACAACAACCCGAAGGACCCCATCCACAACCACCCCACCGCTAAATCCGCCTACACCCCGACGGCGGGGTGGCAGTGGCAG
>VMTF01000143.1 GCA_013791705.1 Sphingomonadales bacterium
ACCGTCGGGCGCGCCCCGGGCGCGCGGACTGCCGGCACCCCGCGCCGCGGCCACCCGCACGGGCGGACTGCCGGCGGGCTAGGCCGGGCGCGCCCGGGGGCGCGCGCGCCCGCAGGCCGGAATTGCGACGCTGGCCGCCAAAGGCACGCTGCGCTCACGCGACGATTTTGCCAGAACCGAGCTTGAAGGCGCGCTCGATGGCGCGGGGCTGAGGCTCGGCGATGGACTTGGCGCACAATTGGCCGGATGGGAACGCGCCGCCGAAGGCAGCCTGGCGGCGCCGGTGCTGCATCAGGTGCGCGCCGCGCTGGAGCGCGAGGCGAGGGGGAGCAGGCTGGCGGCCGAATATGTCGTCCGCAGCACCGCCGACACCTTCTCGATCGTCCTCCCGCAAGGGCGCCTGGTCGGGGGCAGCCGGGATACGCTGCTGGCGCTGTCGCGGGTGCAATATGCGAGCAGCGACGGTGCGCCGCGGCTGGCGGGCAATTTCTCGACCGGCGGGGCCGGGTTGCCGCGGATCACCGGGCGGATGGAGCAGCGCAACGGCGGTGACACCATGGTCACGATGGCGATGTCCGAATATCGCGCGGGCGATGCGCGGCTGGCCCTGCCCCGGCTGGTAGTCGCGCAGACCGGCAAGGGCGCGCTGGGCTTTTCCGGCATGGCGCTGGCCAGCGGCCCCTTGCCCGGCGGGCGCGCCGAAAATCTGGCGATTCCGCTTGAAGGCAGCCGCTCGCCGGCGGGGGTGCTGTCGCTGTGGCGGCACTGCGCCACGGTGCGGTTCGATGCGCTGGCCTATGCCGATCTCACGCTCGAACGGCGCTCGCTGCTGCTCTGTCCGGGTCCGGGCGGAGCGATCGTGCGCAGCGACGCGCGCGGAACGCGGATCGCGGTCGGCACGCCGTCGCTCGATCTTGCCGGGCGGCTCGGCGAGACGCCGATTCGCATCGCCAGCGGGCCGGTCGGCTTCGGCCAGCCCGGCATGTTCTACGCCAAGGCGCTCGATATCGCGCTGGGACCGGACGAGACCGCTTCCCGGTTCCGCCTGTCCGATCTCAAGGCCGAGGTCGGGCACGATATCGCCGGCACCTTCGCGGGCACCGACATGAAGCTCGAAGCGGTGCCGCTCGACTTGCTCGATGCCTCGGGCGAGTGGCGCTATGCCGATGGCAAGCTGACGGTCGGCGACGGCACGTTCCGGCTGGAGGACCGTGCCCAGGTCGATCGTTTCCAGCCGCTCACCGCGCGCGGGGCGACCCTTACGCTGGCGGATAACATCATTACCGCCAATGCGTTGATGCGCGAACCGGTGAGTTCGCGCGAGGTGGTCAAGGTCGCGGTCCGGCACGATCTCGGCACCGGGCGCGGCCACGCCGGCCTGGCGGTCGACGGCATCGTGTTCGACAACGCGCTTCAGCCCGACATGCTCAGCCGCGATCTGCTCGGTGTCGTGGCCAACGCCAGTGGCACTGTGCGCGGCGCGGGGAAAATCGACTGGACGCCGGACAAGGTGACAAGTTCGGGCAAATTCAGCACCGACTGGCTCGATTTCGCGGCCGCTTTCGGCCCGGTGAAGGGCGCTTCGGGGACGGTCGTGTTTTCCGATCTCGTCAACTTCGTCACCCCGCCGGGGCAGCGGCTGAAGATCGCGTCGATCAATCCCGGGATCGAAGTGACCGATGGCGAGATCCTGTTTCAGCTTCAGCCCAATGCGCGCCTGGCGGTCGAAGGCGGGCACTGGCCGTTCCTGGGCGGAACGCTGCGGCTCGAGCCGGTCAACCTCAACCTCGGCGGCGCCGAGACGCGGCGCTACGTGCTCGGGATCGAGGGGCTCGATGCGGCGAAATTCGTCCAGCAGATGGAACTTGCCAACCTTTCCGCGACCGGTTCGTTCGACGGCACGCTGCCGCTGGTGTTTGACGAGAACGGCGGCCGGATCGAAGGCGGTTTGCTGACCTCGCGCCCGCCGGGCGGCAATGTCTCCTACGTCGGCGCGCTGACCTACAAGGATTTGTCGCCGATCGCCAACTTCGCCTTCGATGCGCTTAAATCGCTTGATTACAAGGAAATGAAGGTCGCAATGGACGGGGCGCTTGAAGGCGATATCGTCACCCGCGTGCGGTTTGACGGGGTTCGCCAGGGCGACGGAGCCAAGCGCAACTTCATTACCAAGCGGTTCGCCAACTTGCCCCTGCGGTTCAACATCAACGTGCGGGCGGCGTTCTACCAGCTCATCACCTCGTTCAAATCGATCTACGACCCGGCCTATGTGAAGGATCCGCGCACGATCGGATTGCTGGATGCGACCGGGCGGCCGGTCGGCCAGCCAGAGACGGTGCCCGATCCGCGCATTCAGCCCCCAGTCAGCGAGAAGCAGCCATGAACGAACGCGAATTGACCGATCGGTTCCGACTTGCGAGAACCTTGCCCATGCAAGGCAATCACAAACGGGGACGGTGCCGGGGACGGAAGGTAGCGCTAGCTGCTGCGGTGGTGATGGGCGGTTCGATGGTGTTGGCAGGCTGCGTTTCGGTGAATGCGCCGGACAAGCCGATCGTCATCGAGCTCAATATCAACATCAAGCAGGAAGTGATCTACCGGCTGGCCCAGGATGCCGGGAACACGATCGACAAGAATCCGGAGATTTTCTGATGTCGATTGACAGATTTTTTGGCCACCTGGCCCTTCGTCGCACCGCTGCCGCTTTCGCGCTGACCGCTGCCGTGGTGGGCGGCGTGGCTGCGGCCCAGCAACGCGATCCTGCCTATGCCAGCGCCCGCGCGAGCGGCCAGATCGGCGAGAAGATGGATGGCTACCTCGGCTTTGTCGGTTCGCCCAGTGCGGCGGTGAAGGCGATGGTCGATGACCTGAATATCAAGCGCAAGGCGGTCTATGCCCAGCAGGCGCAGGCGCAGCATGCGACGGTTGAGGAATATGCCTTCACGTCCGGTTGCCTGGCGATCGCCCGCACGGTTCCGGGGGAAAAGTATCAGGCCCCGGACGGTTCGTGGGCGACCCGCACCAGCGCGCCGCCGCAGCGGGACGCGCGCTGCCCGTAACGGTTCCGGGCGTTTCCGCTGCCGCAACTGGCAGGGTCCGCCCCGCCTTCCGGGGAGCTGCGTAGCGGGCTCCGCAGCAGTAGTGCTGCTTCGGCCTTGCGGTTTGTGCAATGCACCAAAGTCGCCCGCGCGGCGCCTGACAACGTGTTGACTCTGAATCCTGCCCCGCTTAAGGGGTCGGCGCCCTCGACGGGTGGGGGAAGTTACTGCCGTGTTTTCGCTGTGGAGGCTGGCATGAACGACGAACCATCCGAACGAGACCCTACCGGTGAAGATGCGCGGATCGACGTGCTTGGCAAGCGGCTCGAAGCCGCCCGCGAGCGGGAAGATCAGCGTAACAACCCGGCCTTGGGCGCAGAAGCCGATGTGAATTATCGCATGGGCAACCGTGTTCTGGCCGAGTTGATCGGGGGGATCGGCGGCGGAGCGTTAATCGGCTGGGTCATTGACCATTTTGCCGGAACTTCGCCCTGGGGTCTGCTGGTGGTGATGGCCCTCGGGATCATCGCTGCCTTCAGGAACATCATCCGGATTGCAAACCAGCGTCCCGACTGACCCGGCAACGGGAAAGCACATGGGGCGCTGCCGTTTCACTAGGCAGGCAAGAGGCAGGACGTGGCAGCCGAACAGGGCAAAGTCGATCCGATGCACCAGTTCAAGATCGAGCCGCTTTTCGGCACCGATCACTGGCAGATCGCGGGTTACCATATCCCCTTCACCAACTCGGCGTTGTGGATGGCGATTACTGTCGCCGTGCTGTTCCTGTTCGTGCGGGGCGGGATGAAGCGCGAGCTCGTTCCCGGCCGCTGGCAGATGGCGGTCGAATCGCTGACCGGTTTCATCGACAACCTGCTGGCCGCCAACGTCGGCCCGGCAGGCAAGCGCTATGTGCCCTACATCTTCTCGCTGTTCGCGTTCATTCTTTTCGCCAACGTTCTCGGCCTGATGCCGCTGGCGCTGATTCCGGGCCTGCACCCGTTCACGCCGACCAGCCACTTCACGGTCACCGGCGTGCTTGCGGTCATGTCGTTCGCGATCGTGCTGATCGTCGGCTTCTGGCGCCACGGCCTGCACTTCTTCTCGCTGTTCGTCCCGCACGGTACGCCGATCTGGCTGCTCTGGCTGATCCCGATCGTCGAGCTGATCTCGTTCCTTGTCCGCCCGTTCAGCCTCGCGCTGCGATTGTTCGTGGCGATGATGGCTGGCCACGTCCTGCTTGAGGTGCTGTCCAGCTTCGTTATCACCAGCACCAATTCGGGCGCGCTGTGGGGAACTGTCGTCGGCATCCCCAGCTTCCTGCTGATGATTGCGATCTGTGCGCTGGAAATCCTGGTTGCGGGCATCCAGGCCTATGTTTTCGCCCTTCTGACGTCGCTGTATCTCAACGACGCCGAGAACCTTCACTAAACAATCCCTTCAAATTTACGAAGTTTTCGAAAAGGAGTTTTTGAAATGGAACCTGCAAGCGCAAAGCTGATCGGTGCTGGTCTTGCTGCCATCGGTGCCGGCATGGCCGCCATCGGCGTGGGTAACGTCTTCGGTTCGTTCCTCGAAAGCGCGCTGCGCAATCCCGGAGCCGCCGACGGCCAGCAGGGCCGCCTGTTCATCGGCTTCGCCGCTGCCGAGCTTCTGGGTCTGCTCTCGTTCGTTGTGGCGATGATCCTGATCTTCGTCGCCTGACCGATACAAGATTGAACGGCCGGACGGGAACTGACCCTGTCCGGCCGTTACTGATGCGCCGGCACGATCCGGCCGTCACGTTGAACCGGACATAACGATGCCTCAAATCGCGCAGCTAGCCGAAACATATGCGAGCCAGATCTTCTGGTTGCTGATTTTCTTCGGGTTCGTCTTCTTCGTCATCGGTCGGGGCATGGTTCCCAAGGTGATGGCGACCGTCGAATCGCGCGACAAGCAGATCAGCGCGGACCTTTCCGCCGCCGAGGCGGCGCGGGCTGCTGCGGATGACGCGGAACAGACATGGCAGGCGCAGGCTGCACGGCAGCGTGAAGAAACCCAGGCCCTGATCGCCAAGGCCAAGGCCGAAGGGGCGAAAACCTCCGAAGCCAGTCTGGCGAAGGCCAATGCCGTGATTGATGCGCGCATGGCCGATGCCGATGCCCGCATTGCCGCGGCACGGGCCAATGCCCTCGGCGAGATCGAGGCGGTTGCCAGCGAAGCGGCAGCACAGATCGTTGCCCGCGTTGCCGGAATCCGGGTCGATGCCGCTGCCGGCGCTGCTGCAGTGAAGGAGGCTCTCCATGGCTGATATTGCAAGCCTCTTCATCCTCGCCGCCGGAGCCGCCCACGAAGCGGGCGTCGTTCACGAAGCGGGTGCCGCTCACGGGGTTGAGCCGAGCGCGCTGGGGCTTGGCCCGGGTGCCTGGGTTGCCCTGTCCATGGCGGTCCTGCTCGGCATCGCCCTTTATCTGAAAGTGCCGCGGGCGTTTGCCGCCGGGCTCGACAAGGGCATCGCCGAGATCAAGCGCCAGCTTGACGAAGCCAAGGCGCTGCGCACCGAAGCCGAGGCGCTGCGCCAGGAATATGCCGACAAGATCGCCAGTGCGGAGCAGGAATCGGCCGCGATGATCGAACATGCCCGCCACGAAGCGGAAGTGATCGTCGCCAAGGCCGCCGCTGACACGGTCGATCTGATTGCCCGCCGCGAAAAGATGGCGTCGGATCGGATTGCGGCTGCCGAGCTTGCGGCCGTGCAGGAATTGCGCGCCAAGACCGCCGAAGTCGCGGCGACTGCCGCCGGCACGCTGATCAAGGCGAAGCACGATGCCAGTGCCGACAAGGCGCTGGTCGATCAGGCAATCGCCGGGTTCTGAACCGTCCGGTCATTGCGATCCGGCAGGAGACCCCCGCTCGCGCGGGGGTTTTCTTTTGCGGCCACTGGCCGGGTTCCGGCGGGCAGGGGTGCCAAACGTCCGGGATATCCCCCTCTAAACGCGAATCCGCGCGTGACCTTCGTTTCCCCGTTCGCTAGAACGTCTCGCGAACATCCATGGCTGCCGAATGCTGACCAGACTCGCGATCCGCAATATCGTGCTCATCGAGGCGCTCGATCTCGAATTTTCCGGCGGGCTCGGCGTGCTGACCGGCGAGACCGGTGCGGGCAAGTCGATCCTGCTCGATGCGCTGGGGCTGGTGCTCGGCAACCGCGCGGATGGCGGGCTGGTCCGGGCCGGGGCGGACAAGGCCAGCGTGGCCGCGAGCTTCGAGTTTCGCGGCTTGCCGGAAGGCATCGCGGCGGTGCTGGAACAAGCCGAAGTGGAAATCGAACCGGGCGAACCCCTGATCGTCCGGCGCCAGTTGAAGGCGGACGATGGTGGCCCTGTCACGTCCCGGGCCTTCGTCAATGATCAGCCGGTCGGGGCCGGGTTGTTGCGTGAACTTGCGCCCTTTCTGGTCGAACTGCACGGCCAGCACGACGATCGCGGCCTGGTCAATCCGCGCGGTCACAGGGTGCTGCTCGATCGCTATGCCCGGGCCGATGTGGCAGCGGTCGAAACCGCGTGGCGGACCTGGCGGCTGGCCGAAGACCGCCTTGCGGTCGCGCGCGGCCGCGTCGCGCAGGCTGCGGCCGATCAGGATCTGCTGTTGGCGCACCTGGCCGAACTCAGCGCCCTTGTGCCGGAAGTGGGCGAGGAGGACGCACTCGCCTCGGCCCGCGCGGCGATGCAGAAGGGCGAGCGGCTGACCGAAGATCTCGGCGCCTTGCAGCACTTGTGGGCCGGCTCGGATTCGGCGCTCGCGACCTTGCGCGCGGCGGCGCGGCGGCTGGACCGGATCGCGGCGGAACACCCGCTGCTGGCCGAGGCGCTGGCAGCGCTGGATCGCGCGGTGATCGAGGCGGGCGAGGCGGAAGACCGGCTGGCCCGCGCGGCCGAGGCGCTGGCCCACGATCCGCAGGCGCTCGACCGGATCGAGACCCGCCTGTTCGATCTGCGGGCGGCGGCGCGCAAGCACGGCTGCGCGGTCGACGAATTGCCGGACCGGATGCTGGCAATGCGCGCCGCGCTCGATGCGATCGAGGGGGGGGAGGCCGAAATCGCCGGGCTGGAGAAAGCTGCCCACGAAGCCCAGCTCGATTACCAGGCCCGGGCCGAATGCCTGTCCGGCCAGCGCGCCGATGCGGCGCGGCGGCTCGATGCCGCGGTTGCGGCGGAACTTGCGCCGCTCAAACTCGATGCCGCGAAGTTCCGCACCGCTGTCGTCCGCTTGCCCGAGGACCGCTGGGGGCCGGGCGGGATCGATGCGCTGGAGTTCCTGATTTCGACCAACCCGGGGGCCGATTTCGCGCCGCTCGGGAAGATCGCCAGCGGCGGCGAACTGTCGCGCTTCATTCTCGCGCTGAAAGTCGCGCTGGCGGAAGAGGGCGGGGCGGCGACGGTGATCTTCGACGAGATCGATCGCGGCGTGGGCGGCGCGGTGGCGAGCGCGATCGGCGAGCGGCTGGAGCGGCTGGCAAGCACAGGCCAATTGCTCGCGGTGACGCACAGTCCGCAAGTCGCGGCGCGCGGCGGGCTGCACTACATGATTGAAAAATCAAGCGAAGGTGTGGTCACGCGCACGTCTGTCGCGTTGCTTGATGCCGCCGGGCGGCAGGAGGAAATTGCCCGGATGCTGTCGGGCGCGCAAGTCACGCCCGAGGCGCGGGCGCAGGCGGACCGGCTGCTGGAGCGGGTATGAAGCCGATTTCCGAAGCCGAGGCCGCCAACGAATTGATGCGGCTGGCGAAGCAGATCGCCCATCACAACCGGCGCTATCATGCTGAAGACACGCCGGAAATTTCGGACCCGGAGTTCGATGCGCTGGTTCGGCGCAATGCCGAACTGGAGGCCGCGTTTCCGCATTTGATCCGTCCAGACAGCCCTTCGGCGGCGGTGGGCTACGAAGTCGCCGCCTCGCCGCTGTCGAAGGTGCTCCACGAGACTCGCATGATGAGCCTCGACAATGCCTTTTCGGACGAGGAAGTACTTGAATTCGTGACGAGAGTTCGCCGCTTCCTGGCCCTGCCGGACGATGCCGAAGTGGCGATGACGGCCGAGGACAAGATCGACGGCCTGTCCTGTTCGCTGCGCTATGAGCAGGGCCGGCTGGTCCGCGCGGCGACGCGCGGGGACGGCCAGGTGGGCGAGGACGTGACTGCCAATGTTGCCCATATTTCCGATATTCCTCAGCAGCTTGTGGGCGATGTTCCGGACGTTTTCGAGATCCGGGGCGAGGTCTTCATGGCCAAGGCGGATTTCCTCGCGCTCAATGCCGCGCAGGAGGCCAACGGCGACAAGCTGTTCGCCAATCCGCGCAATGCCGCCGCCGGGTCGCTGCGGCAGAAGGATGCGCGGGTAACCGGGCGCAGGCCCTTGAAATTCTTCGCCCATGGTTGGGGCGCGGCCTCGGCGATACCGGCGGACAGCCAGTTCGCGATGATGCGGCAACTCGCCGCCTGGGGCGTTCCGGTCTCGCCGCTGCTGGCGATTTGCAACGACACTGCAGCGCTGCTGCAACACTATCGCAACATCGGCGCACGGCGGGCGGAACTGCCCTACGATATCGACGGCGTCGTCTATAAAGTCGACCGGCTCGATTGGCAGGGCCGGCTCGGCTTCGTCGCCAAGGCGCCGCGCTGGGCATTGGCTCACAAGTTCCCGGCCGAGCAGGCCGAGACGGTGATTGAGGCGATCGATATCCAGGTCGGGCGGACCGGCAAGCTGACTCCGGTCGGGCGGCTCAAGCCGGTGCTGGTCGGCGGGGTCACGGTCACCAACGTGACCTTGCACAACCGCGACGAGATCGCGCGGCTGGGCGTGCGGGTGGGGGACCGGATCGTGCTCCAGCGCGCTGGCGACGTGATCCCGCAAGTGGTCAGCAACCTGACCCGCGAGGAGCAACGCGAGCCCTTCCTGTTCCCCGACCATTGCCCGGAGTGCGGGTCCGAGGCGGTGGCCGAGGAGGGCGAGGTCGATGTGCGCTGCACCGGCGGCCTGATCTGCCCGGCGCAGCGGACCGAGCGGCTCAAGCACTTCGTCAGCCGCGGTGCGCTCGATATCGAAGGGCTGGGCGAGAAAACGATTGCCGAGTTCTTCGGGCTGGGCTGGCTGGAAAGTCCGGCCGATATTTTCCGCCTGAAGGACCGGCGCAACGCCATTCTTGCCCGAGAGGGATGGCAGGACAAGTCTGTGGACAACCTGTTGGCAGCGATCGAGGCGAAGCGCACGCCCGACGCCGCGCGGCTGCTGTTCGGGCTCGGCATCCGCCACGTCGGCGCGGTGACCGCACGCGATCTGATGAAGCGGTTCGTCACGCTGCCCGCCTTGCGCGCCGTGGCCGAACAGGCGCGGGCCGAAGATGCCGGGGCCGCCGCCGAACTCGCCAGCATCGACGGGGTCGGTCCGGTGGTGGTCGAAGCGCTGGGCGACTTCTTTCACGAGCATCACAATGTGGCAGTGTGGGACGACCTGCTGACCGAAGTATCGCCGCCGCCTTACGTTGTCGAAACCAAGGACAGCCCGGTTTCGGGCAAGACGGTAGTGTTCACCGGCAAGCTCGAAACGATGAGCCGTGATGAGGCCAAGGCCCAGGCCGAAGCGCTGGGCGCGCGGGCGGCGGGATCGGTTTCGGCCAGGACCGATCTGGTCGTGGCGGGGCCGGGCGCCGGGTCGAAGCTCAAGCAGGCGGCGGCGCTCGGCATTGACGTGATCGACGAGGCGGCGTGGGCGCAGATCGTGCAGGCGGCGAAGTAGGGGCGGGAGATGATCGAGGAGTTCACAGGGGTCGCGGCCCGGATCGGGGCGGCGCTGGCGCGGCGCGGCGAGACGATTGCCGTGGCGGATGGGGCGACCGGCGGGCTGATCTCGGCGGCGCTGCTGACGGTGCCGGGGGCGACCGCGTTTCATCGCGGCGGCGGCGTGGTCTATTCGCTGCAGGCGCGTGATGTCCTGCTCGGGCTCGAACCGGCGGAACTCAAGGGTATGCGCTCGGTGACCGAAAGCTATGCGCTGTTGCAGGCCCGCGCGATCCGTGACCGTTTCGGCGCGGACTGGGGCGTGGCGGAGACCGGATCGGCGGGCCCCGGCCAGCATCCGCGCGGACCGGCGGCGGGTACCAGTTGCATCGCGGTCGCCGGACCGGGGCGATCGGCAGCGCGTGCCATCGCGACGGGAAGCGATGGGCGGGTGGCCAATATGCTGGCCTTCACGCAGGCCGCGCTGGAACTGCTGGAGCAGGAACTGGGCTGATCGGCGGTTCCCGGCGACAACAGGGGGTGACGCGTGGGCGCGCCTGTGCCAATCTGGAAAAAATATTCGGGATGGGAATTACAATGTCGAGCGTCGTCAAAGCCTTGCAGGTTAATCACGTCAATTTTGTCGACGCGGATTTCGACCAGTGCGTGAGCCACTTCAAGGACGTTTATGGCGCCGAATATCTGATGAACGTCCCGGGCGAGGATGCTCGGGCCTGCCTGTTCCAGATCGGCCGGGTGATCTTCGAACTGTTCACGCCGCGCATGTGGCTGCTGACCTCGCGCTATGGCCCGCACTACCTCGGCATCGAGTTTCAGGTGGCCGACATGGCGGTGGCCCGCGCCGCGCTGGCCGAACGCGATATCCGCATCGCCCGCGACATCGAGGTGGCGGTGCATTGCCATCCGGCCGATTGCTATGGCGTCTCGCTCGAATTCTGGGCGAACGAGTTTCACACGATGGAATACGAGTTGCTCGGCGGCAAGCAGATGCAGTCTGCGGCCTATTGGAGCGACGAGCATCCGCTGGGACTGACCGGCCTGAAGGGCGTGACCTGGGCGGTGCATGACATGGTCGGCGCGCGGGCGTTCCTCGAATCGCTGTTCGGGGCCAAGCAGGTTTACGAGACGATCCGGCCGCAGCTTGCCGCGCGGGCGATCGGGCTGCAGATCGCCGACACGGTGGTCGAACTGCTTTCGCCGACCGGACCGGGCGAACTGACGGCTCATCTCGCGCGCCATGGCGACGGTATCCGCTCGACCGTGTTTGCCGCGCACAGCGTTGCAAAGGTGCGCGATTACCTTGCGGCGCGCGATGTGCCGCTGGTGCCGGGCACGGCCGATGGCACCATCGCGGTGCCGGCCGACGCGAACAGCGGGATCATGTTCGAATTCAGCGAGTGAACCCGCATCGACCGGGGAGAGCCGGCGGAGGCCGGACTTGCCCGGAAAGGAGGGCCTGATGAACGAAGCGATGATCGCGCTCGCCCACCGGCATGGCGAGGCCGAAATGGCCAACGATCTGGCCGGAACGCTGGCGACGCTGGACCCGGACCCGGTGTTCCAGCTTTTGCCGATCGGCCTGCAGTTCAGCGGCATGGACAACGTCCGCCGCTATTACGAGCACTTCCTCGGCACGGTTACGCCCCGGTTCGACATGTCGAAAATGAAGGCGCGGGGCGAGTGGGTCGGGCCGACCGGGCTGGCCCAGGAATATTCGCTGCACTATCGCTATCCCGACGGGCGGGAGCGCGACTTCGTGATCGAAGGCATCATCATGTTCGGCCAGGAACGGCTGGCCGGGGAGCGCATCTATGCGTGCGACGAACTGCTGCGGATCATGTTCGAACCGGTGTGGGACGTGCTGACGCCGATCGAATTCTGACGGCAGCCGCGCCGCTGACCCCGGCCGGGCTTCACCACGCGTGCGCCCATTGCGGCAATTGCCCGGGACGGCTGCGATGCGAGGCTGCCCCGGAGCGCTTGCGCAGCCACAGGATCGACCAGTCCCCGTTGACCAGCCGCGCGGCGAGGCGCAGCCCGGCGCGGCGACAGGCGGCGCGGACCTGGGCTTCCTGCGTTTCGAGCAGGCCGGCGAGCAGCAGGTGCCCGCCCGGGACGAGGTGGCGGGCGAAATCGGGCGCGAGATCGATCAGCGGTCCGGCGAGGATATTGGCGATGACGAGATCATAAGGCCCGCGTGCTTCGAGCAGCGGATGGTCCATGCCGTCGGCGATCAGCATGGTGAGTTCGCCCGGCCGCGCGCCGATCGGCACGCCGTTGCGGGCGGCATTGTCCGCGACCACGCCGGCGCAGACGTGATCGATGTCGGACGCGGTGGCGAGCGCGCGGGGCCACAGCGTCAGTGCGGCGAAGGCGAGCAGGCCGGTGCCGGTGCCGATATCGGCGCAGTTGCGGATCACGAGCCCGCGCGCCTTCATGTGGGTGAGCATCGCGAGGCAGCCCGCCGTGGTGGCGTGCTGGCCGGTGCCGAACGCCTGGCTGGCGGGAATCACGAAGTCCCGCACGCCGGTCAGGCCGAGCGCGGGGTGGTCCGGCGTGTGGACGTGGAAGGCCCCGGCGCGGATCGGCTCGACGCCCTGTTGCGACAGGGTCAGCCAGTCGGTCTCGGGGAGCTGTTCGATTTCGAACGGGGGCGCTTCCCCGGCGAAGAGCGCGGCGAGCGCGGCTTGGTCGGCGTGGGTCGGCTTGCGCGGCATCCACGCTTCGAGGCGCCAGTCCTCCGGCCGGTCCTCGGCGATCTCGCTGCCCGAGATGATCGTTTCGGGATCCCAGTCGAAGGCGTCCTCGTGGGCGATGAGCGCGGCCTCGATGACGGGGCGCGGGGCGTAGGCGGTGATTTTCCAGCTTGCGGACATGGCCGGCAGCTAGGCCAGCGCGGGGGCTTCGACAAGCGCGGCCTGCGCGGGCGCGTAACTGAATGATGCTCATTTTCGCGCGATCGCGGGGCCGGGGGAGCTTGCACCGGCGCACGTTTCGATTAAGGGGGATATCGCGCGGAGGGGGCACTCGCCGCCGAACAAGCCATTAGCCGAACCGGGCCGGACCAGGCCTGTGCCGATCAAGCCAAGGGAATTTTGCCAAGATGGCCAGTGCTGACAAGGTTGGCGCAAGCAACCGTCCGCTTTCACCGCACCTGCAGATCTGGCGCTGGGGGCCGGCGATGCTGGTTTCGATCCTCCACCGCGTGACCGGAGGCGGCCTGGCGGTTGTCGGTCTGGCCGTGCTGCTGTGGTGGCTCGGCGCGCTGGCCAGCGGTCCGGCGGCCTATGCCACTTTCGCGGATCACGCGGGAAGCTGGTATGGCGTCGTGGTGATGGTCGGTCTGACCTGGGCGTTTTTCCAGCACTTGTGCTCGGGCATCCGCCACTTCGTGCTCGATATCGGGGCAGGCTATGAACTCGAAGCGAACGCGCGCTGGTCGGTGCTGACGATCGTTTTCTCGGTGGTGCTGACGGCGGGCTTCTGGGCCCTGCTGCTGCTGCGCTGAACCTCCGGCTCGCTAAGGAATTTCACAAATGGGCAACGGAACTTCGATCGGACGCGTCCGCGGGCTGGGCTCCGCGCACAGCGGCTCGGGCAACTGGCTGCAGGAACGCTTCACCGGAATCGCCAGCCTGGTGGTGTCGAGCTATCTGCTCGTCTCGCTGCTGCTGCTGCCGAGCCTCAACTATCAGACGGTGCGCGACTGGATTGCGCATCCGCTGCCGGCGACCGCGATGGCGCTGTTCGTGATCGTCAATTTCGCGCACGCCCGGTCGGGCCTGCTGGTGGTGATCGAGGACTATGTCCACGAACATGGCAGCAAGTTCGCCGTCGTCACGCTGCTGAACCTCGTCGCCTTCGCCGGTGCGGCGTTCGGTCTCCTCTCCATTATCCGGCTCGCGCTGGGGGGCGCGTAAGATGACTGCTGCTCCCGCCTACAAGATCATCGATCACACTTATGACACCGTCGTCGTCGGCGCCGGTGGCTCCGGCCTGCGCGCCACGATGGGCTCGGCCGAGGCCGGCCTGCGCACCGCGTGCATCACCAAGGTGTTCCCCACCCGCAGCCACACCGTGGCCGCGCAGGGCGGCATCGCCGCTTCGCTGTGCAACAACACGCCCGATCACTGGACGTGGCACATGTTCGATACCGTCAAGGGGTCGGACTGGCTGGGCGACCAGGACGCGATCGAATACATGGTGCGCGAAGCGCCGCAGGCGGTTTACGAGCTGGAGCACGCCGGCGTGCCGTTCAGCCGCAATGCCGACGGCACGATCTACCAGCGCCCGTTCGGCGGCCACATGCAGAACATGGGCGAAGGCCCGCCGGTCCAGCGCACTTGCGCCGCGGCTGACCGCACCGGCCACGCGATGCTCCACGCGCTCTATCAGCAGAGCCTGAAGTACGCGGCCGACTTCTTCATCGAATACTTCGCGATCGACCTCATCATGGAAGGCGGCGAATGCCGCGGCGTGATCGCGATCTGCATGGACGATGGCTCGATCCACCGCTTCCGTTCCAAGGCGGTGGTGCTGGCGACCGGCGGCTATGGCCGTTCGTATTACACCGCCACGTCCGCCCACACCTGCACCGGTGACGGCGGCGGGATGGTGCTGCGCGCGGGTCTGCCGCTGCAGGACATGGAATTCGTCCAGTTCCACCCGACCGGCATCTATGGCGCGGGCGTGCTCATCACCGAGGGCGCGCGCGGCGAGGGCGGCTATCTGACCAACTCGGAAGGCGAGCGCTTCATGGAGCGCTATGCCCCGTCCGCCAAGGATCTGGCCAGCCGTGACGTGGTTTCGCGCTCGATGGCGCTGGAAATCCGCGAGGGCCGCGGCGTCGGTCCGCACAAGGACCATATCTTCCTGCATCTCGATCACATCGATCCCAAGGTGCTGGCCGAGCGCCTGCCGGGCATCACCGAAAGCGGCAAGATCTTCGCCGGCGTGGACCTGACCCGCCAGCCGCTCCCGGTCGTGCCGACGGTCCACTACAACATGGGCGGTATCCCGACCAACTATCACGGCGAAGTCGTCACCATCGGCGCTGACGGCAATCCGGAAACGATCGTCCCCGGCCTGTTCGCGGTGGGCGAGGCGGCCTGCGTCTCGGTCCATGGCGCGAACCGGCTCGGTTCGAACTCGCTGATCGACCTCGTGGTGTTCGGCCGCGCCGCCGGGCACCGCCTGAAGGAACTGATCAAGCCGGGCACCGCCCACGACGAGCTGCCGAAGGATTCGGCCGATCTCGCGCTTGCGCGCCTCGATCACTTCCGCCATGCCAAGGGCGGTACGCCCACGGCGGAAATCCGCACCGAGATGCAGCGCACGATGAGCCTCCACGCCGCCGTGTTCCGCACCGACGAACTGATGGCGGAAGGCAAGACCAAGCTCGCCGCGACCTACCAGCGGATGGCAGACGTGAACGTCACCGACCGTTCGCTGATCTGGAACTCGGACCTGATCGAGACGCTCGAACTCGACAACCTGATTTCGCAGGCCTCGGTCACGCTGCACGGCGCGCACAACCGCAAGGAAAGCCGCGGCGCCCACGCCCACGAGGACTTCCCCGATCGCAACGACGCCGAATGGATGAAGCACACCGCCGCCTGGTTCAACGGCTGGGGCGGCAAGGGCGGCGAGGTCAAGATCGACTACCGCCCGGTGCATGAGTTCACGCTGACCGACGATGTGGACTACATCAAGCCGAAGAAGCGGGTGTATTGAGGGGCGGGGTGCTTCGGACGGTATTAGGAAGAGGCCGGGGCGGAAACGCTCCGGCCTTTTTGTTGCGGGGAGGGCATGGCGATGCTGTGGTTTGGTGTATCTGGAAAACTGGGGAGTTGGATTATTGCACCTGTCACCGCAACCCACCGTAACCCCGCCAGAGCGCGGGGAGAGGCGTAAGCGCTGGACCCGTTCTTGATATGGGCGCGCCCTGTTCCAAAGAGAACAGATTCGACAAAACGGCGGTTTTCTGCTAACTCAAATAGTTACGGGGCGTCATTTCGGACGCCCCTGATTCGAGTTCAGCATCTCCCGTGGAAAGGCCGCTGAACCCAAAGTGTTGGAGCGTGGCGCTCCGGTCTTGAGAACTCCGAAATGCCACGTTTTCCGCCATTTTGCAAGGCCTTTCCCATCAAGGAAAGGTCTACAACATGTCTCTCGGTCTCGGCCTCGGACTTAGCCTAGGGTCAACCAACCCTGCACCTCAACCCTCAGCCGCAGATTTGATCTGCAACGCGATCCACGGTCTTCGCCAGATCAGCGCAACGCGCGGCAACAAAGAATTCATCCTTGCCCCGCACGTCGTCTACTGGAAGGCAAGCCGGCCGGACGAACTGTGGCTAGATGCCGTCGTCGTCAGTGAGGGCGGCGTCGAACCGAACAAACCGAAGCTCAAGTCGCTTGAACTGGTGGACCTCGAAAACGTCGTCGCGTTAGAGACTGCGTTTGAGCCGTTCATCGGCTTCCATCCCGACGATCCCGATTATGTGAGCAAGACGCGCTGTATCATCCAGCCTGTCGAGTAAGCGGACAATGGCCTCAAGCCGCCAACGAGCATTCTCGGCGGCGGCTTGCGGGTTCATGTCGTCAAAGCCGTTTGCTCCCAACTCTGGGTTAGGGTGACAGGTCCAACAATCCCCAATTTGCAGCAATAGAATTACGGTGCCACTTTACCACGCGCACCAAATCCGCCTCCCCTACTCCCCCAGCCGCGCACCCGTATCCATCCGTTCGTGCAAAATGCGCACGATCTCAACCACATCGTCTGCCACAAGATAAAACACCAGATGATGTCCGCTGCGCATCTTGCGCAGGCCGCGATGGGTTTCTTCGTGTTGCGGGAAGCGTTGGCCGAATTGCAGGAGCGATTTGATGCTGAGGCGCAGGGCTGCGACATAGGTGGCGGCCTGTTCGTCACCCCAGTCTGCCCGGGTCGATCTGGCGATGGCGCGCAAGTCGGCCGTGGCGGCCGCGCGGAAGATCAGGCGCTTCACTTGGGCGCAAATTCTTCATCAAACCAGACGTCGATATCAAAGCCTTCGTCAACCGGGCTGGCAAGGCCTTCGTCAAGCGCTGCCAGCAGACGGTCGCGCTTGGCGTCTTGCGTAATATACTGCCGCATCGCTTCGCGCACGACTTCGCTGGTCGAGCCGAATTCGCCGCTTTCCACCTTGCGGCGGGCGAATTCGATGTAGGGTGCACCCAGGGCGATCGAGGTGTTCTTGCCGGCCATGGGTGATGCGTTACCAAATATTGGTATCAGCGGCAATGGTCGCGGCGCGGCGTTTGGAGTGTGACATGACAGTTCCCGTTTTCCAGACAGCGCTGCCGGGGCGCACCTGATGCGGATCGTCGATGCACAGGTGCATATCTGGGCCGCCGACACGCCCGAGCGGCCGTGGCCGCGCGCGGGCGCGGGGGGGCGGACGGCGGTGCCGCAGCGGCCGGTGGCTTATGGCGCGGACGACCTGATCGCCGACATGGATGCGAGCGGGATCGAGCGGGCGGTGCTGGTCGCGCCTTCGTGGGAAGGCGAGCGCAGCGATCTGGTGGCAGCGGCGCACGCGCGGTTTCCGGAGCGGCTGGTGTTCATGGCGCGGATCGATCATCGCCCGGCGGACGCGGCGCGAACGCTGCGCGACCTGCTGGCCCTGCCGGGCATCCGGGGGTTCCGTTTCCTGCTCGGGACCGACATTCCGCTGGCCGATCTGCCCGGGCTCGGCTGGCTGTGGGAGGCGATCGCGGCGGCGGGCCGGTCGATCATGATCGCCCCGCGCGGGCACTTCGCCGCGCTGGCCGGCATTGCCGAGCGCCATCCGGACTTGCGGATCACGATCGATCATCTGGGCGCTCACGCCCACCGCAAGGGCGCGGATGCCTTTGCTGACGTGGCGGCCATGCTGCCGCTCGCCCGTCTGCCCAACGTTGCGGTGAAGGCTTCGGGACTGCCGGACTATAGCGCGCTCGGCTCGCCATATCCCGACGTAGAGCCTTATGTCCGGCGGGTGTTCGATGCGTTCGGCGCGGACCGGGTGTTTTTCGGCAGCGATCTGACCCGCCTGCCGCTGGGCTATCCCGACCTGCTTGCGCTGTTCGACAGTTTCGCGTGGCTAACCGGCGGTGCCCGCCAAAAGGTGATGGGCGAAGCGCTGCTCGCCTGGCTTCGCTGGGACTAGCGAACCTGTGCGTGCCGCCCCAGCACCGCGCCCCTCACGCTGCCGGTGCGGATCACCGCGAAGACCAGCACCGGGAGAATGAACAGCGATCCCAGGTTGAGCGCGAGCAGCGCGAACACGATCCCGGTCCACCGCGAGGATGCGCGCCAGACCATCCAGGCCGCCGCCAGCAGCAGATAGATCACCAGATCAAGGTTGAACTGCGCGCGCCACGGATGGGCGAAGCCGCCGTTGAAGCTGTCCACCATCGCCGCAAAGCCCATCGTCCGGACCGCGTGGACGGTGACATAAAGCAGCGCTGCCCATGCCACTGTGGCGCCAAAGATGAAAATCGCCGCTCCGCTGCGCATGGTCCGCTTCCCCGTTTCTTGTTTGCGCGGGAAGGTGTTGCCGGCGCGGGTGCAAGTCAATGGGGAAGCGGCGATAGTGGGCGGCGGGTCGACATTCGCGTCGCGGTTTGTATCATCGCGGCCCGGAAGCGTCAGATTGGCGAGCGCGAGGGAGCATGCAATGATCGCACGAATGGTGAAGGCGGCGGCGGCTCTGCTGCTGTTGACGGCGGCCACGCCGCCGCAAGTCGCGCTGCCCGGCCCGCAGGCGATTTCAGAGAGCGACAAGGCGGCCGGAGCCAAGGCCGATCCGGAGCTGTCGGCCGAATTCGGCGGGGTCTATGATGGGCCGCAGGCCGCGCTGGTGCGGCAGGTCGGCGCGAAGGTTGCGGCCCAATCGGGCATTGCGCGCGCGGAGCGGGATTTCTCGTTCAAGCTGCTCAACTCGGCGGTGCCCAATGCCTTTGCCATTCCCGGCGGCTATGTTTACGCGACGCGCGCGCTGCTGGCGCTGATGAACGACGAGGCGGAACTGGCGTTCGTGCTGGGCCATGAAACCGGGCATATCACCGGCCGTCATTCCGAAAAGCGGCAGAAGGTTGTGCAGCGCGACGTGCTGCTGGGCACGCTGGGCCAGACGGTGCTCGGGGCGATCCTCGGCAATGGGGCGGTCGGCCAGATCGGCGGACAGCTTGGACAGGCGGGCATCCAGCGGCTGGTCGTGGGCGACGTGATGCACCATTCGCGGTCCGAGGAATTCGAGGCGGACGATTTCGGCATCGCCCATATGGAGCGGGCCGGATATGATGGCACCGCCAGTTCCGATATCCTCGGCTCGCTCGCCGCGCAGGCCGCGCTCGATGCCAAAGTGACCGGCACGGCCCGCACCACGCCGAGCTGGGCGATGTCGCACCCCGAACCGGCGGCGCGCGTGGCGCGTTCGCTCGAACGGGCGCGGGCGCTGGGCGGCTTTCGGGCGCCGCGCAAGGGCGATGCCTTCCTGCTGTCGCTCAAGGGCATGATCTTTGGCGACGATCCGGAACAGGGGGTGATCGAGGAGCGGACGTTCAAGTATCCGCCCGGCCGCATCCAGTTCACCGCGCCGGCCGGCTATGGCATGGCCAACCGGTCCGATGCGGTGATCGTCTCGGCGACCGGGGGCGGGACCGGCAATGCGCGCTTCGCCGGCGGGCGCTACGATGGCAACCTTCCGGCCATGCTTGACCGCGTCTTCGCCTCGCTCAATTCCGGGAAGGGCGGTCCCGCCATCACGCCCACGCGCTTCACGGTGAACGGACTGGAAGCGGTGATGGCGACCGCGGCCGCGTCCGATTCGTCGGGCAAGCCGCTCGACGCCACGGCGGTCGCGGTCGCCGCCACGCCGACGATGGCCTATACTTTCGCGGTGCTGCAGCCGCGCGGGCGCGGGCTGGGCGATCTGGCGCCGCTGGTGAACAGCGTTCGCCGGATGAGTGAGGCCGAAGCGGCGGCAATCCGGCCCCGGGTGATCGATGTGGTGACCGTGGGCCGCAGGGATACCGTCGCGACCATGGCCGCGCGGATGGCCTACCCGGACCTGCAGACCGAGCGCTTTCTGGTGCTCAACGGATTGCCGGCCGGTACCACGCGGCTGGCGGCGGGGCGCAAGGTCAAGCTGGTGGTGTGGGGGAGCGGACCGGTGCCGTCTGCAGCAAAAACGCCCTAGCGCCGGCGCAGCCGATCGCGGGTTAGCTGGTCCACGCCGGTCACGCCCATCAGTTTCATGCCGCGTTCGATTTCGTCCTTGAGCAGGGCGATCGCGCGTTCGACGCCGGCCTGTCCGGCGGCGGCGAGGGCATAGAGATAGAGCCTTCCGCCCGAGGCGCAGCTTGCGCCGGCGGCGAGGGACTTCAGCACATGCGTGCCGCGCCGCACGCCGCCATCGCAGATGATTTCAATCTCGCCGCCGACCGCGTCGACGATTTCGGGCAGGGCATCGAACGGCGCGCGCGAACCATCGAGCTGGCGCCCGCCGTGGTTCGAGATCATGATCGCGTCGGCGCCGATTTCGACCGCGCGGCGGGCGTCGGCCGCGCTCATCACGCCTTTCAGGCAGAACGTGCCGCCCCAGTCGTTGCGGATCTGTTCGGCGGTGGCCCAGGTCATCGACTGATCGAGCATGGTGTTGAAATAGCCCGCGATCGAGGCGGCCTCGCCGGTTCCGGCCGCAACATGGGTGTCGAGGTTCGGCAGCGCGAACTTCTCGCGCAGCAGGTAATCGAGCGCCCAGCGCGGTTTCAGCGCATAGGACAGCGCCGAAGCCGGGGTGAAGCGCGGCGGCGAGGTGAAGCCGGAGCGGGCGCAGCGCTCACGCTTGCCCGAGACGATGGTATCGACCGTCAGCGCGAGCGCATCGAACTTCGCGGCCTGGCAGCGTTCGATCATCGAGCGGTTCAGGCCCTTGTCCTTGTGGACGTAGAGCTGGAACAGTTTGGGGCCGGAAGTGAGCGCGCCGATTTCCTCGATGCTCACCGTCGCCAGGCTCGATATGCCGCACCACAGGCCGAACTTTTCCGCCGCGCGGGCGACGGCGCGTTCGCCCTCCCAGTGGAACACCCGCTGCAGCGCGGTGGGCGAGAGGATCAGCGGCAGGGCGGACTTGCGGCCCATGATGGTCACGGACGGATCGATCGCCGCGACCCCGGCGAGGACGTTCGGGACCAGATCGACATCGGCGAAGGCGGCGGTGTTGCGCGCCTTGGTCAGCTCGTCGTCGGCGGCGCCGTCGATATAGTCGAATACCGGCCAGGGCAGGCGTTGCCGCGCGAGCGCGCGGAAATCGTCGATGTTGTGACAGTCGGTGAGGCGCATGGCAGCGGGTTAGCGCGGCGCGTCGGTTCCGTCGACTCCGGGAAGGTTGCCTGGCGAGCGGGCGCTACTTGCCGGATGCCTTGGCAGCCTCCTTCGCGGCCTCCGCCTCTCTGGCGGCGGCGACCTTGGCCAGCATTGCCGGCGTGGCCGGGCGCGCGGGCCATGCGCAGCCGCGCTGCAGGCCGACGCCGCGCAGGAACGAGCGCCGAGCGGTGCCCGCATAGATTGCGGCCTGAAACTTGCGCTCCTGCGCGTTGGCGCCCGAAATTTCGCGGATTATCCCGCGAAAGGGGATGAACGAGCCGACCACCGATTGCGCGACATTGCCGGGAAGGAGTTTTCCGCTTGGGTCTTGTGCGATGTCGATATCGTCTCCCAGCACGGCATCGAGCTGCCGCACCGCATCGGCGATCTGCGCGCAGCGCTTGAGGTCTGCGATCCCGTAGGGGTCGGCCTGGGCATCGAGCAGAATCTGCGGGATTTCGCCCTTGCGCAAGTTGAGGTCGGTCGCCGGGGTGGCGACGACATCGACCGCGCTGGTATCGCGCTGACCGATCGGGGTCTGCTCGCCCGGCTGTTTTTCCTCGGCGGGTTGCGCGCCCTCGGCGGACTGTTGGGCAGCGGCCGGAACCGGCGCGAGCCCGCCCATGGCGACGAGCCCTCCCGCAGCAATGAACATGCCGGTCGCAGCGAGAATACCCTTGATCGAGCGCATTGCGTCCCCTTTTGCGGAATGTTCCCGCCTATCGGTTACGCCTGACCGGCCGGCGGGTTCCCAAACAGCGGGAGAAAGCGGCGCGCGCGCTTCAGCGCAAATCGGCGCGCGGCGCTTCAGCGCAAGTCGGCAAATGTGTCGCAGGCGTCCTCGTTGCCGGTTTCCAGCCCCTTGCGCAGCCACTGCATCCGCTGGGCGCTCGAACCGTGCGTGAACGCCGCTTCGACCGGGCGCTGGCCCGCGCCCTTCATCAAGGTATCGTCCCCGATCTGGTGGGCGGCGTTGAGGCCCGATTCCATGTCGCCCGGCTCCAGTCGGTCGCGGTTGCGCGCCGCCCACACCCCGGCATAGCAATCGGCCTGGAGTTCGAGCCGGACCGAGAGCGAGTTGGCCTGCGACGGGTTGCGCTGTTGCAACTGGCGCACCTGATCGGAGATGCCGGTGAGGCTCTGGATGTGGTGGCCGTATTCATGCGCGATCACATAGTCGCGCGCGAATGCGCCGGTGGCGCCGAGCTGCTGGTCCATCTGGCGATAGAAGTCGGTATCGAGGTAGATGCCGTTGTCGGACGGGCAATAGAACGGCCCCATCGCGCTCTGCGCCGCGCCGCAGCCGGACTGGCCTTGCTGCGCATAGAACACGAGCTTGGGCCGGCTGAACTGCGCGCCGGCCTGCTGGAAGATCGGCTCCCAGGTCTTGTTGAGCGACGACAGCGCGTTGCAGCTCTGGCGGCTGGCCTGATCGACCGTGCAGCTTTCCGTGGTGCTCGAACCGCCGGACTGGGCCGGCCCGGATTGACCCGGCAGCGCGCCGCCGACCGATCCGCCGGTCAGCCCGCCCTGATCGAGCGCGCCGAGCAGTTGCAGGGGGTTCACACCAAACACGGCCGCCGCGATCAAGGCGATCACGATGGTGCCGCAGCCCATCTTCCCGCCTGCCCGGCCGATTGGAAAGCCGCCGCCCAGACCGCCGCCCAGGCCTCCACCACGCCGTCCGCCGCGCTGATCTTCCACGTCGATCGCCGACGGATCAAAATCATCCAGTTTCATGCCAACCCCGCTGCGCTGCAACAAACCTGCTGGACACATGGCCCACCGTGGGGCCAAGTTGATAGCCGTCAATCAGTGGGAGTCGATAATGTTTCTTGCCGGCAAGCGTGCCCTCGTCACGGGATCGACTTCGGGTATCGGGCTCGCGATCGCGCGGGCTCTGGCCGCCGAAGGGGCCGAAGTGGTGTTGTCCGGGTTCGGCGACGAGGCCACGATTGCCGCGCTCACAGCGGAACTGAAGGCCAGGCACGTCGCGGGCGACCTGTCGCGCCGCGAAGGTGTGGAAGCGCTGATGGCGGGCGCCGGTGCGGTCGATATCCTCGTCAACAATGCCGGGATGCAGCACGTCGCCCCGGTCGAGGAATTCCCGGTCGAGAAGTGGGACCAGATCATCGCGCTGAACCTTACGGCCGCGTTCGATACCTGCCGGCTGGCGATTCCGCACATGCAGAAGCAGGGCTGGGGCCGGATCATCAACATCGCCAGCGCCCATTCGCTGACCGCCTCGCCCTACAAGTCGGCTTATGTCTCGGCCAAGCACGGCCTTACCGGGCTGACCAAGCCCATCGCCCTGGAACTGGCGACCAGCGGGATCACCGCCAACTGCGTGAGCCCTGGCTATGTCTGGACGCCGCTGGTTGAAAACCAGATTCCCGACACGATGAAGGCCCGGGGCATGACCCGCGAGGAAGTTATCAACGATGTGATGCTGGAGCGGCAGCCGACCAAGCAGTTTCTCCAGCCCTCCGACCTGGGCGAAATGGCGGTGTTCCTGTGCAGGGACGCGGCAGCCCAGATCACCGGCACCAACGTGCTGATGGATGGCGGATGGAACGCGCAGTAAGCTGGCGGGCAGGGGCCGGAGCGGCTGATTTGCGCGCCTGATCCGGCCGCATCGTGCAGCATCCGGCGGGCACCGTTACATTGCTGCAACCATGCGAAAATCTTCCGCGCCGTGCTTGTCGGCCGGGTCCGGCTCGTTCACAAGCAGGGGCGATGAAACGGGCCATGCAAGCGATGAACCGAGCGCTGGCTGCGGGGCTGTCCGTGGCGCTGGCCGCCGCGCTGTGCGTCGGCGTCGGCATCGCCGGCCCAGCCGATGCGGCCTCGCGGTCGCGGCGCGATACGGCGCTGGAACAGCAATTGCTTGCCCACATCACCGTGTTGGCGAGTGACGAGTTCGAGGGCCGCGAGCCCGGGACCGAGGGCGAAGCCAGGACGCTGCGCTACATCGGCCGGCAGTGGTACGAGATCGGGCTGGCTTCGGGCACCAACGATCCGGGCCACCCCTGGTTCGCGCCGGTGACGCTGGTGGGGCGTGAGCCGGCCGCCTCGGCGGCGATTTTCGCGCGCAAGGGCAAGCGGGTCTATGTCCCGCGCGATTCGGTGCTGATGCTGACTTCGGGTCGGCGCGCGCTGGTGGAAAACGCGCCGCTGCTGTTCGTGGGCACCGGCGCGAATATCGACGGGCTCGCGCGGAGCGATCTGGCCGGGCGGGTTGCGGTCCTGCTTAGCGGCACGGAAAAGAGCAGCGAGCGCCAGACCGCGCTGCTCAAGGCCGGGGCCTCCGCAGTGCTGACCGTGCTCGACGGCGCCCTCACGCTCGAGCAGGTCGGCGCGCGGCGGCGGCGCTCGGGCTATGCGCTGGCCAGCGATATGCCGGGCGGCGACCTCGAAGGGTTCATCGGCGCCGACACGTTCGAGCGGCTGGCCGCGAGCGCGGGCACCAGCCTTGCCGCGCTGGAGCGCGCGGCGGCCGATCCGGATTTCGTTCCGGCGATACTCGATCTCACCGCGACGCTTGAGGCGACCACCCGCGAGACGACGGTCAAGACCTACAACGTGATCGGCAAACTGGAAGGCAAGCGGCCGCAGGCGGGAGCGGTGCTGTTCATGGCGCACTGGGATCACTTCGGGCGCTGCGCCGAGCCGCCTGCCGAGCATTTGATCTGTAACGGCGCGATCGACAACGCGAGCGGGGTTGCGGCGCTGACCGAAGTGGCGCGGCGGCTTTCCCGCGTTCCGCAGATGGACCGCGATGTTTATTTCGTCGCGACCACGGCCGAGGAACTGGGCCTGCTCGGCGCCGAGGCGTTCGCCGAAAATCCGCCGCTGCCGCTCAAGCAGGTGGTGGCCGCGTTCAACATCGATTCGATCGCGATCGCCCCGGCGGGCACCCCGCTGGCGATCGTCGGCAAGGGCATGACCGGGCTCGACGGCCAGATCGCGGCCGTCGCCAGGCAGCAGAAGCGCGCGCTGGTGCCGGGCGATGCCGCCAATCGCTATGTGAAGCGGCAGGACGGCTGGGCGCTGCTCCAGCACGATATTCCGGCTGTCATGGTCACCAGCGCCTATGGCGATCTCGCGCTGCTCGAACGCTTTTTCGATACCGATTACCATCGCCCCGGCGATATCGTGAAACCGGGGCTGGAACTGGGCGGCGCGGCCCAGGACGTTATGTTTCTGGTCGCGCTGGGCCGCTGGTTCGCCGACTTGCGCAAGGTGCCCCAAAGCACGCCGGCGGCACCCTGAATTTGCGCATTGTCATGCCGGCGGAACGCGGCTTGTGCAGTCCCACCCCTGCGGTTACATGGGCCGCCACGATTCCCCCGCGATACCGGGGTTAACCCCAGATTGAGCAGGCGGCACAGTGGCACTGATCGACATTCCCCTCGGCCTCACTTTCGACGACGTGCTGCTGCGCCCGGCCGAATCCGACATCGTGCCCTCGATGGCCGATACCCGCACCCGCCTGACGCGCGAGATTGCGCTGAACATCCCCGTGATTTCCTCGGCGATGGATACGGTGACCGAAGCCGACATGGCAATTGTCATGGCCCAGCTCGGCGGCATCGGCGTGCTCCACCGCAACCTTTCGATCGAGGAACAGTGCGCGGCGGTGCGCGCGGTGAAGCGGTTCGAAAGCGGCATGGTGGTCAACCCGATCACGATCTCGCCCGCCGCCACGCTGGGCGAGGCCCGGGCGCTGATGGAGGCCAACCGGATCAGCGGCATCCCGGTGGTGGAAGCCGACGGCAAGCTGGTCGGCATGTTGACCAATCGCGACGTGCGCTTTGCCGACAACCCGGCCCAGCCGGTGCGCGAGCTGATGACGCACGAAAACCTGGCGACCGTCCGCCCCGGCGTCAGCCAGGACGAAGCGCGCAAATTGCTGCACCAGCGCCGGATCGAAAAGCTGCTGGTGGTGGACAATGCCTATCACTGCATCGGCCTGATCACCGTGAAGGACATGGAGCGGGCCGTCACTTATCCGAACGCCACCAAGGATCCGGCCGGGCGCCTGCGCGTCGCCGCCGCGACCACGGTGGGCGAAACCGGGTTCGAGCGCACCGAGGCCTTGCTTGCTGCCGAGTGCGATGTGGTCATCATCGATACCGCGCATGGCCATAACAAGGACGTTGCCCGCGCGGTCGAGCGGGTCAAGAAGCTGTCGAATTCGGCGCAGGTCATCGCCGGCAACGTCGCCACTTCCGAGGCGGCCAAGGCGCTGATCGGCGCGGGCGCGGACGCGGTCAAAGTGGGCATCGGGCCGGGCTCGATCTGCACCACGCGGATCGTCGCCGGGGTCGGCGTGCCGCAGCTCACCGCGATCATGGAAGCGGCCGAGGAAGCCAACAAGGCCGGAGTCCCGGTGATCGGCGATGGCGGCCTGCGCACCTCGGGCGACGCGGCCAAGGCGCTGGCCGCCGGGGCCTCGTGCGTGATGATCGGCTCGATGCTGGCCGGCACTGCCGAAGCGCCGGGCGAGACGTTTCTCTATCAGGGCCGGGCCTACAAGTCCTATAGCGGGATGGGCTCGGTCGGCGCGATGGCGCGCGGCGCGGCCGACCGCTATTTCCAGCAGGATATCAAGGACCAGATGAAGCTCGTTCCCGAGGGGATCGAGGGCCAGGTGCCGTTCAAAGGCCCGGCCAAGGACGTGATTCATCAACTGGTCGGCGGGGTGAAGGCGGCGATGGGCTACACCGGCTGCGCCACGATCGAGGAACTGCGCACCAAGGCGCAGTTCATGCGGATCACCAATGCGGGCCTCAGCGAGAGCCACGTCCATGACGTGACGATCACGCGCGAGGCGCCGAACTACCCGACTCGCGGCTGAACTTGGCTGACGCGCGGAAGAACTTGGCGGGCACGCGATGAGGCCTGCGGCAAGGGTTCAGGCGGCGATCGAGATTCTTGACGAGATCATCGCCGCCGCCCGCAACCGGGGTGCGCCGGCCGACCGGATTTTCACCGAATGGTTTCGCCCGCGCCGCTTTGCCGGAAGTGGTGATCGGCGCGCGGTGCGCGAACTGGTCTATGCCGCGATCCGCGCCTGCGGCGAGGTGCCGCCAAGCGGACGGGCGGCACTGGCCTTGCTGGCCCAGGGCGATGCCGCGCTGGCCGGGCTGTTCGATGGTTCGCCCCATGGCCCCGCGCCGCTGCTGCCGGACGAGCAGGTGGCGCAGGCCGGGGTGGCGCCGGGCTGGCTGGCCGAGGCGCTGGATGCTTCCGGGGTGGGCGCGGACGAGCAGGCGGCCTTGCTGGAGCGCGCGCCGCTCGACCTCAGGATCAATGCGCTGAAAGCCGCGCTGGCGGTGCTGCCGGAACCCGGCGAACCGACGATCGCGCCCCACGGGCTGCGCTTTGCGCCGGGCACGCAGGTCGAGCTGTGGGAGGCTTACCGTGTCGGTGCGGTCGAAGTGCAGGATGCGGGCTCGCAACTGACGTGCGAGGCGGTTTCCGCGCGGCCGGGCGAGGCGGTGGTCGATCTGTGCGCCGGGGCCGGGGGCAAGACGCTGGCGCTGGCCGCCGCGATGGACAACCGGGGCGAACTGCTCGCCTGCGATGCAGACCGGGCGCGGCTTTCGCGGCTTGCCCCCCGCGCCGAACGCGCCGGGGCGAGCATCGTTACCACCCGTCTGCTCGATGGCGGACGGGAGATGGCGGCCTTGCAGGACTGGGCCGCGCGAGCCGACGCGGTGCTGGTCGATGCGCCCTGTTCGGGCACCGGCACCTGGCGGCGCAATCCCGAGGCGCGCTGGCGGCTGTCCCCGGCGGAACTGGCGCGGCTGACCGCGCTTCAGGCGCGCTTGCTCGATATCGGCGCCGGGCTGGTGAAGCCGGGTGGGCGGCTGGTTTACGTCGTCTGTTCGCTGCTGGACGCGGAAGGGGCCGATCAGGCGGCGGCGTTTCTCGCGCGCCGGCCCGGCTGGCAAGCGGTCCCGTTGCTGCTGGGGGCCGGAAACCCGCGCGGGGCCGGCCTCCGGCTCAGCCCGCATGGCGACGGCTGCGACGGATTTTTCATCGCAAGGCTCGAACGGCTGTGTTAGCACTATGCGTTCGTGCGGAATTCTGCATGATGGGCGACATCGTGAAACATTTTGGCTGATGCACTTCCGGGAGTTCCTGATGCGTTTTACTCCGGCCGGTCTGGCCCTTTCGCTGGTGCTGGCCCTGGCCGCGAGCGTGGGCCATTCGGCTACGCCGCAAGTGCTCGATCCGCGAGCCGTGATGCTGCTCGATCAGGGGCGCGGCGAACTGGCCGCCGGTAACGTCAACGGTGCGATCGATGCGTTCGAGGCCGCGCTCGCGATCCAGCCCGGAGCAACCGTGGTCCTGCTCGATCTGGCCGAAGCGACCCGCCGGGAAGGCCTGCAGGGCAAGGCGCTGCACTATTACCGCGAGGCGCTGGAGCGCGATCCCAAAAACCTCGCCGCGATTTCGGGCGAGGGCGAAGCGCTGGTCGAAAAAGGCGCGGTGGAAAAGGCCAGACGCAATCTTTCGCGGCTGCAGACGCTGTGCGGCCGGACGTGCCCGCAGACCACCGCCCTGGCCAGCCTGATCGCGCGTGGCGGCTCGGCTCCGCGCGTGGTGACGGCCGAGGCGGTGAAGCCCGAACCGGTGGTTTCGGCGAACTAGATCACACTGACACGCATTGGATTGCTTCAGATCAGGTGCTGGAATTCTTCCAGAACCGCGCGATAGACGCGTTTCTTGAACGGCACGATCAGGTCCGGCAGTTCCTCGGGCCGAACCCACTTCCATTCGCAGAATTCGGCCGGATCGTGCGCATCGAGCTGAATATCGGCATCGGTGCCGAGGAACCGGCCGAGCAGCCAGAACTGGCGCTGGCCGCGATAGCGCCCGCCCCACAGCTTGCCGAGCAGTTCGTCGGGCAGGTCGTACAGCAGTTCTTCCTGCGTCTGGGCGATCAGCGCGACATGGGGCTCGGTCACGCCGGTTTCCTCCCACAGTTCGCGCAACGCGGCGGCGCGCAGTTCCTCGCCCTTGTCGATCCCGCCCTGGGGCATCTGCCAGGCATCGCCCTCGCGATTGTCGAACCGCTTGCCGACAAAAACGAGGCCGTCGCCGTTGACCAGCATGACCCCGACGCAAGGACGGTAGGGCAACATGGAGAAATCGCTCATCTGCTGGTCTCGAAAAAATGGTCGGTTCGCTGCGGTGCCGGGATTTGCCGCACTGCGGAAACCGGCATTTCTCCCACTTAGGCGGGCAATGCGTGCTTGACTAGCCGCCTCCTCATGCGGTTGAGTTTGCATGACCGGTCCCTTGGGTTTGGCGCCTGACAGTTTTTCTGAATTGCGCTCATCGATGTGGAGTGGCTTAGGCGACAAGACGCGAAACGTTGCGCAGTCCCTCCGACAGAGGATGAAAATGGCGACTAACCTGAAAGAAAAGCAGTCTGCGGCGCACAGTGGCTCCGCAGGCCCATCCGCGCCCGAGGCGGTGGTAGTCCGGTTTGCGGGCGATTCCGGCGACGGGATGCAGTTGACCGGCGGGCAATTTACCCTGTCGACCGCGCTATCGGGCAACGATCTGGCCACATTCCCCGATTTTCCGGCGGAAATCCGCGCCCCGCAGGGCACGTTGTTCGGCGTTTCGGCGTTCCAGATCAACTTCGGCTCGACCGCGATCGAAACCGCGGGCGATGCTCCCGACGTGCTGATCGCGATGAATCCGGCCGCGCTCAAAACCAACGTCCAGGCGCTCAAGCCCGGTGGGCTGATCATTGCCGACACCGGCGAGTTCAGCAAACGCAACCTTGAAAAGGCCAAGTACGCGGTTTCGCCGATCGACGACGGCAGCCTGTCGAAGTGGGACGTGCTGGCGTTCGATATCAGCGCGCTGACGCTTGAATCGGTCAAGTCGTTCGGGCTTGGCAACAAGGAAGCCCTGCGCTGCAAGAACATGTGGACGCTGGGCCTGGCGCTGTGGATGTTCGACCGCGACCGCGCGCCGATCGTGCAGTGGCTGAACGACAAGTTCCGCAAGAATCCGGTGCTGGCCGAGGCCAACATCGCCGCGCTCAACGCGGGCCATGCCTATGGCGAAACGGCCGAGCTGGCCGGGCCGCTCAAGCAGGTTCACCTCGATCCGGTGCCGACCGAGCCGGGCCTCTACCGCACGGTGACCGGCGCGGAAGCGGTCAGCCTCGGGCTGGTCGCGGGCGCGCAGCTCGCCGGCCTGTCGATGTTCTTCGGCGGCTATCCGATCACCCCGGCCTCGGCGATCCTGCACAATCTCGCCCGGCTCAAGGAATTCGGCGTCACCACCTTCCAGGCGGAAGACGAGATCGCCGCGATCTGCGCGGCGATCGGCGCGTCCTATGGCGGGCAGCTCGGCGTCACCTCGTCGTCCGGCCCCGGCATCGCGCTCAAGGGCGAGGCGATGGGCCTGGCGATCATGACCGAACTGCCGTTGGTGATCGTCAATTCGCAGCGCGGCGGGCCTTCCACCGGCCTGCCGACCAAGACCGAGCAGTCCGATCTCTATCAGGCGGTCTATGGGCGCAACGGCGATGCGCCGCTCCCGGTGGTCGCCGCCCGTTCGCCGGGCGATGCGTTCGAATGCGCGATCGAGGCCTGCCGCATCGCGGTCCAGTACATGACCCCGGTGATCCTGCTGACCGATGGCTATATCGCCAATGCGGCCGAGCCTTGGGCGGTGCCCGATCCGGACAGCTTCGCGCCGTTCCCGGTCACCTTCCTGGAGCAGAACAACAACGCCGAAGGCGGCAAGGTGCTGCCCTACAAGCGTGACGAGCGCGGCGTGCGGCCGTGGATCAAGCCGGGTACGCCGGGCCTGATGCACCGCATCGGCGGGATCGAGAAGGGCATCGACACCGGCGATCTCGATTATTCGCCGCAAGTCCATCAGGCTCAGACCGACGCCCGCAAGGCCAAGATCGACGGCGTCGCCCGGAGCATTCCGGCGCAGGACGTCTGCATCGGCAATTCCTCGGGCAAGCTGGCGGTGGTCGGCTGGGGATCGACTTACGGGCCGATCCACCAGGCGGTGCGCCGGGCGCGGGGCCGGGGCCTCGACGTCAGCCACGTCCACGTCCGCCACATCTGGCCGCTGCCGGAAAACCTGGGCGAGCTGCTCAAGGGCTTCGACAAGGTGCTCGTCCCCGAGATGAACACCGGCCAGTTCAAGACCGTGCTGCGCGACCAGTTCCTGGTCGACGCCCGCCCGCTTGCCAAGACCAGCGGCCAGCCCTTCACCATCGCCGAAATCGAAGCGGCGATCGAAGCAATGCTGGCTTGAGGGAACAAGACCATGAACGATATGACCCCCATTGCGGTGAAGACCACCCTCAAGGACTGGGAATCGGACCAGGAAGTTCGCTGGTGCCCGGGCTGCGGGGACTATGCGATCCTGAAGGCGGTGCAGCGCACCCTGCCGGAAATCGGCGCGGACCCGGCCAAGACGGTGTTCGTCTCGGGCATCGGCTGCTCGAGCCGCTTCCCCTATTACGTCGAAAGCTATGGCTTTCACACGATCCACGGCCGTGCCCCGGCCTTCGCGACCGGGTTGAAGCTGGCCAATCCCGAGCTCGATATCTGGCTGGTGACCGGCGACGGCGACGGCCTGTCGATCGGCGGCAATCACACGATGCATGTGTTGCGGCGCAATCTGAACCGCCAGATCATGCTGTTCAACAACGAGATTTATGGCCTGACCAAGGGGCAATATTCGCCGACCAGCCGGGTCGGCACCAGCAGTCCCTCGACCCCGGCGGGCTCGGTTGACCGGCCGGCCAGCCCTTGCGCGTTCGCGCTGGGCGCGGGCGCGCGGTTCGTCGCGCGCGGGTTCGATGTCTCGAAGAACCTGACCGGCGTGCTCAAGGCGGCCCATGCCCACAAGGGCGCGGCGTTCATCGAGATCTTCCAGAACTGCATCGTCTATAACAAGGACGTGTTCGAGGAATTCGCCGTCCCCAAGGGCGCGGAGGACCACCAGCTCTGGTTGGAGCCCGGCGAGCCGATGCTGTTCGCCAAGGGCACGCAGGGCATTGCGCTCGACACCGAGAAACTGACGCTCAAGGTGGTCGATGTGATCGACGGCGACTGGGAGGGCGCGGGCGTGATCGTCCATGACGTGACCAACCGCTCGCTGGCGCACATGCTGGTCGAACTTCCGTTTGGCCCGTTCCCGATGGCACTGGGCGTGATCTATGACGATCCGCGCCCGACTTACGAGGATTCGGTGCTGAACCAGGACGCCACGTCGCGCGCGGGCAAGGAGCCCAACCTCGCCAAGCTGCTCGCCAAGGGCCAGACCTGGACCGTCGAGCCGACCTGAGCCGATGCCCTTTGGGGCAGGGCGGGGCCGCCGTGGGCCGATAGGGCTGGCGCGGTAAGCCGTTTGGCGGCATCGGGCGGACATGACCGCTCCTGTTATCGTCTGGCTGCGCCGCGACTTGCGCCTGGCCGATCAGCCGGCGTTTCATGCGGCGGCGCGAGGCGGCGCTCCGGTGATCCCGGTCTATGTGCTGGATGATGAAACGCCGCGCCACCGCCGGATGGGGGAGGCTTCGCGCTGGTGGCTGCATCACAGCCTGGCCGGACTTGACCGCGATTTGCGTGAACTCGGCTCTCGGCTGGTGCTGCGCCGGGGCCGCTGCGACACGGTGCTCGCGGCTCTCGCCGATGAAACGGGCGCCCGATCGGTCCACGCGCTGCACCATTACGAACCGTGGTGGCGCAATGCCGAACGGGCCGTGGCCGAGCGGCTGGATCTGATCTGCCACCATGGCAACATGCTCGCCCCGCCGGGCTCGGTGACGACCGGCGCGGGCACGCCTTACCGGATTTTCACGCCGTTCTGGCGGGCGCTCAGCCAGCGCCTGCCGCCCGGCGAACCGCTGCCCGCGCCGACGCGGCTGATCGCTCCGGCGCAATGGCCGCTCAGCGACGAGCCGGCCGACTGGGCACTCCTGCCCGCGCGGCCCGATTGGGCAGGCGGGATGCGGGCGGAATGGTCGCCGGGTGAGGCGGGCGCGCTCGAGCGGCTGGAGACCTTTGCGGAACTGGCCGCGCGCTATGCCGAGCAGCGCAACCTGCCCGCGCTCGCGGGCACGTCGCGCCTTTCGCCGCACCTCCATTTCGGCGAAATTTCACCCGCGACGGTGTGGCACCGCGTGGGCGGGGCGGGCGGCTCGGTCGGCACGTTCCTCGGCGAACTGGGCTGGCGCGACTATGCGCAGAACGTGATCCTGCAATTCCCGGACTATGGCGGCCGCAACGCGCGCGCCGCCTTCGATGCGTTCCCGTGGCGCAGCGGCGCAGCGGCGCGGGCCGATCTCAAGGCATGGCAGCGGGGCCTGACCGGCTATCCGATCGTCGATGCCGGGATGCGCGAATTGTGGGCAACCGGCTGGATGCACAACCGGGTGCGGATGATCGCCGCCTCGTTCCTGATCAAGCATTTGCTGATCGACTGGCGCGAGGGCGAGCGGTGGTTCTGGGATACGCTGGTCGATGCCGACTATGCGTCCAACGCGGTCAACTGGCAGTGGAGCGCGGGCACCGGGGTGGACGCCAACATGTTCGGGCGGATCATGGCGCCGCTGAGCCAGTCCGCGAAGTTCGATGCGGCCGCCTATATCCGGCGCTGGGTGCCCGAACTGGCCGGCTTGCCGGACGGGGAGATCCACGATCCGGCGGTGCGCCCGGGCGGTTATCCGGCCCGGCTGATCGAGCACGCTGCGGCCCGCGCCCGGGCGCTGGCGGCGGCTGCGGCGATCAGAGCCTAGCTGGGAAAAAGGACTTTGGCGCCCCGGCTCAGAGCGTGCTGCGGTAAATCGTTTCCGGCTGCCAGCGCGCGAGGATGTTGTCGTGGACGATCGGGCTCAACAGATCCTTGAACGCGCAGCCGACCAGGCTGTTGTTCCACCAGACCACTTCGGACTGGAGCGATTCGAGCCCCGGCAGGGTGAGCCAGCAGATCGTGCCTTCCTGCATTCGGTTGACCGCCGAGCAGCAAAAGCCCCCGAGCGACAGGTCATGCACGATCGATTGGAAGCTGCGGCCGCCTGACGCGCGAAAGGTGGCCGGAATGGCCAGCCGCGTGCGCGGCGCGCAGCGATCTTCCTGGGCGGCGACCGCATAACGTTCCGGCGATTGGGACTGGGACATCAGCATATATCCTCCTGATCCATCACAATGGTGGAACACCGGGATGGAGCACCGGTAAATACCGGGCAAACCATGGAGGATGGCGGGTTACGAAGTCCTTACCGCGCAGGGTTAACAGTTTCTCGGTGCGGGCTGGGAAACTGTTCGCCAAGCAGCGCAACGATGCGGTTCGCCACGACTTCCGGCGGCTTGACCGATGCCGGGTCTTCCCCCGGATAGGCCCGCGCGCGCATCGCGGTGCGGGTGGCGCCGGGGTTGACGATTCCCACGCGGATTTTCGAAACGTTGCGCACTTCCTGCGCATAGCAATCCAGCAGCACCTCGAACGCGGCCTTGGTCGAGGCATAGGCCCCCCAATAGGCGCGCGGGGCGGCGGCCACGCTGCTGCTCAGGCCGATAACGCGCGGGTCCGCGCTCTTGCGCAGCAGCGGATCGAAATGGGCGATCAGCGACTGGGTCGCGAGCAGGTTGACGGTGATCGCCTGATTGAACGCGCGCTGCTCGATATCGGTCACGCTGGTGAGCGCGGGCAACTGCGCAGCGCAGATCACCAGCACGTCGAGCGCGTCCCAGCGGCTCCGGATCGCGGTGGCGAGGCGGGCGATCCCGTCCGGTTCGGCCAGATCGACCGGGGCGATGGTGGCCGCGCCGCCGCCCGCGAAGATGCGCTCCTCGACTGCTTCGAGCGCCTTGGTATCGCGCGCGGTGAGGATCACATGGGCACCGGCGGCGGCGAGCGCCTCGGCCGTGGCCGCGCCGATTCCCTTGCTCGCTCCCGTCACCAGGGCGACCTGACCCGCCATGCCGGTCATCTCAGGCGACCCGGTCGACCGGCAGCGTCGGCTGTTCGGGGGCTTCGCGCTCAGTCAGGTCCGTCAGTCTCGTGGGGTATTCCCCGCTGAAGCAGGCGTCGCAATATTGCGGGCAGGCCTGATTGCGCGAAGGCAGGCCGACCGCGCGGTAAAGCCCGTCGATCGAGACGAAGGCGAGGCTGTCGGCCTGGATGAAATCGGCCATCGCGGCCACGTCCATCCGCGCGGCGAGCAGCTTCGAGCGTTCGGGCGTATCGACGCCATAGAAGCAGGAGTGCTCGGTCGGCGGGCTGGCGATGCGCATGTGCACTTCGGCGGCGCCGGCTTCACGCATCATCTGCACGATCTTGAGGCTGGTGGTGCCGCGCACGATCGAATCGTCGATCAGGACGATTCGCTTGCCGGCGACAATTGCGCGGTTGGCATTGTGCTTGCGCTTCACGTCGGCGTTGCGGGCGCCATCGGACGGCTGGATGAAAGTCCGCCCGACATAGTGCGAGCGGATGATCCCCAGCTCGAACGGAATGCCCGATTCCTGCGCATAGCCGATCGCGGCGGGCACGCCGCTATCGGGCACCGGGACAACCAGATCGGCCGGCGCGGGCGATTCCTTGGCCAGTTCGCGCCCGATCGCCTTGCGCACTTCATAGACCGAACGGCCGCCCATCACCGAATCGGGGCGGCTGAAATAGACGTGCTCGAAGATGCAGGGCCGCGCCGGTGAATTGCCGAACGGGCGGTGCGAATTGATGTTGCCGTCGAAATCGACCTCGATCAGCTCGCCCGGCTCGACCTCGCGCAGGAGCTCGGCCCCGACCACGTCGAGCGCCACGGTTTCGCTGGCGAAGACCACCATCTCGCCGACCCGGCCCATCACCAGCGGCCGGATGCCAAGCGGATCGCGGCAGGCGATCATGCCCGCCGGGGTCATGCAGACCAGCGAATAGGAGCCTACGACCACGCGCAGCGCATCGAAGCAGCGTACGAGCAGGCAGGGTAAGCCGCTGGGGGCGCCCAGGGG
>VMTF01000045.1 GCA_013791705.1 Sphingomonadales bacterium
CCGCCCAGATCACACGCGCGCGGCAGGAATACGGGTCACAGTTAATTACGTTCACTGAAATACCGGTGACCGTCCACATAAATTCCTTAATTCACACCAAAAATCCCCGCGGCCCGCTTCACCGGTACGGGGGCCGCCATGTTTTGTCAAACTACCTTCCGGCCGCCCAACCCTTTTCGCGCCGGATCAGGCTGCTTCGGCGGCCTGATCGCTCGGATCGCGCAGCACATAGCCACGGCCCCAGACGGTTTCGATGTAGTTGTCGCCTTCGCAGGCATGGGCCAGCTTCTTGCGCAGCTTGCAGATGAACACGTCGATGATCTTCAGTTCCGGCTCGTCCATCCCGCCATAGAGATGGTTGAGGAACATTTCCTTGGTCAGCGTGGTGCCCTTGCGCAGCGAAAGCAGCTCAAGCATCGCATATTCCTTGCCGGTGAGGTGGACCCGGGCGCTGTCGACTTCCACGGTCTTGGCATCGAGGTTCACCGCCAGCTTGCCGGTCCGGATGACCGACTGCGAGTGGCCCTTCGAACGGCGCACCACCGCATGGATGCGGGCGATCAGTTCCTCGCGGTGGAACGGCTTGGTCACGTAGTCGTCGGCGCCGAAGCCGAATGAGCGGACTTTCGAGTCCATCTCCGCGATCCCCGAAAGGATCAGCACCGGGGTCTGCACTTTGGCGACGCGCAGCTTCTTGAGCACGTCATAGCCGTGCATGTCCGGCAGATTGAGATCGAGCAGGATGATGTCGTAATCATACAGCTTGCCCAGATCGAGGCCTTCCTCGCCCAGATCGGTCGAATAAACGTTAAAGCCCTCTGCCGTGAGCATCAGGTCGATTGCCCGAGCCGTGGTCGGCTCGTCCTCGATCAACAGAACTCGCATGGGTGGTCCCCCTATATGCCCCGCCTAGTATCACCCCCCTGGTCGGGGATGCTCTCAGCAATTAACCATATGAGCTATGAAAGAGAAAGGTTAATTTAGTGTAAAGCGCGGGAATCACTCGATTCTGATTCAGAGCACCCGCAAATCACCCATCGATTACCCGAGTCGCGGGATGGTGCCGGTCAAGGTGGGGGCGCGCGATCGCGAGATTCATGCTGTTGGAACGAAACACGAAATCGAACAAATCGCCGGCCAGTGGAATCGATCCGAATGCCGCATCCAGGCCCACGTTGAGCATCATCCGGGCCACCTTCCATTTCGGCATTCCCAATCGCCGCGCTTCCCACACCAGGTACAGTCCCAGCGCTGCGGAAACGACATCCCCGGCCACCGGGACCAGTCCGACCAGGGCATCGAGCCCCACCCTTTGGCGAGTGCCGGGGATCTGGATACTGCGCTCGAGGACAGCCTCCAGCGCCTCGATACGGCGCCGCGCGGCAGCCGGATCGGCCCCGAGCGGGAAGTCTCGCACCATCCGGCGCGGTCGTACCGTTCCAGTCACCTTGCAGTCCGCTTGTTGTTTCGTTGCACTGCCCGCCGAGATGGGTTCAGCGCGGGCGCAGCGCAAGGGGCGGGAGCGGATGGAACGCCAGCGGGTTGATCGCAAAACCGGTCGCCCGTTCGCGGGCCAGCGACCAGCGGACCGGCGGCCCAAGCGGAATGTAAACGTTGGCCGCAGTCAGTTCCGCCTCGGCTTCGGCCAGCAACGCGGACTGACGCGCCGGATCGTCCGCCGCCCGCGCCTCGGCCAGCCGGGCATCGGCCGCCTTGCTGCACAGGCTCCGCCCGGCCGCGCAGGACAACTGGTTGAGATACCAGTCCTGCCGCGCAAAGCGGGCGACCAGATCGATCAACCGCAGGTCCACCTTCTCGCCCTCTTTCACGCGATGCAGCGGCACGCCGATCCCGGCGAAATCCGCAGCCAGCCGAACAAACAGGATGTCGGCGCCCGGCCCTTCCGGGAGCGTCATCCGCAAGGCCGGAACCGGCCCGTGCTGCGCCTTCCAGCGCGCGATCCGCGCTGCGGCCTGGGTTCGCCGCCCGGCCGGCGCAAGATCGGTCCAGCGCTCGCCGATCGTGCCGGCATCGCCCGCGCTGCCGATGCCGACGAGCCGGGTCGTCGGTTGCCAGCCACCAACGCCCAGCGCGCTCGCCAGCCCCTCACGGTCGATCGCCATGGCCAGGGCCTCGCGCGTCTCCGGCGCGGCGAGCGGGCCTGTCGCGGCAACGAACGCCAGCCCCAGCAGGCCCGGCGCCGGGTCCACCCGCAGCGAACGCCGCGAAAGCCCCGCTGCCGCCTCGCCCAGCGGATACGTCTCGAAACGTCCGCCCAGCACGACATCCACATCGCCATCGCCGAAGCGCTTTACCGCAACATTTGCAGGAACCGCATGCAACCGGATGCTGCGCGCCTGCTCCGCCCAGTCGGGCGCTTGCGGAAGCCCCAGTTGTTCGGGCGGGATGGGCGTGAGCAGCGCGAGCGGCCCTTCCCGCTTCAATGTCATCGGGCCGCCGCCCTTGCCCTTGCGCAGAAGGCCCAGTTCGGGCTGCGCCAGCAATTGCAGAAGTTCCGGTGCCGGACGGCTCAGCCGTATTTCCACGACCCGCCCCGCCATCGCGCGAATTTCGTTGATCCCGGCGAATTCCAGCGCCAGCGGCGTGCCTCGCAGCGCCGCCAGCGCCTGCCGCAAGGCCTGGCGGGCACTCTCGCCCGAAATCTCGGTGCCATCGGGCCACGAACCATCGCGCAGGCGGAAAATATAGCTGAGCCCGTCGTCCGTCACGATCCAGCGATCGGCGAACGCCGGAATCACCCGGCCCTGCTCGTCCAGCGCCACCAGGCCTTCAGCGGTCGCGGCACGGACCAGCCGGCCTGCTTCCGAGAGCCGTATCCCGGTTTCGAACGGGGCACTCTCGGCACCGATCACATCGATGTCCACCGTCGGCGCGGAACCGCCACTGCAGGCCCCCAGGCCCGCCATAAGACCCAGCGGAAGGATCACGCGAAACGCGCGAGCGGAAATTTGCATGCTGAAGCGGTAAGCCGCAGGCGGAACGGCTGCAAGGCTTAAGCCGTCGTCAGGCGGGGACCGGAGGCAACCCGTTCAACCGGACGAGATGCCGGCGGCTGCGTTCAGATGAGCTTGCGCGCCGGACCGGTGCTTGGCGATGGGGCGGCCCAGCGCCGATCGCGGATCATGGCTTCCGGCAACGCTTGCGGGCTGGCCGGCGGCCACACGGTCTTGGGATCGACTTCCTCGCGAAACGCGACGCCGAAGCGGTTGTCCTGGACCCAGGCGACCGAACCCTCGACCCAGCCGCAGTGGCGCAAGTTGATCCAGATCACCGCCCCGCGCGTAACCCTGATGTTGCACTCGGCCATCATGCCGCCGGCGGACAAGTTGCGCACTTTCACCCGATGCTGGACGTCCTGCCCATCAAGCCGCAACTCGGCCATGATGAACAAGCTGTCGCGCGTAATCTGACGGTTGTCGCTGTCGCTCATCGTCCCGCTTGCGTCCCATACACCGCTACCGCGCTCCGGAGTCCGGGGCGCACGGCAGATGTGGAACGGTAAGACAGGGAAGCAAACAAGCCGTTAACGTTCATGGCGAGTTGCCCCCCAATTACTCGGAAACACCCGATTCCGGGGCCGGAACGGATCAATCGTCGCGCGAAATCTTCTCGCGCCGTTCATGCGCTTCCTGGGCTTCGACGGTCATCGTCGCGATCGGACGGGCGATCAGGCGGCCCAGCCCGATCGGCTCGCCGGTGACTTCGCAATAACCGTATTCGCCTTCCTCGATCCGGCGCAGCGCCGAATCGATCTTGGTGATCAGCTTGCGCTGCCGGTCCCGCGTTCGCAGCTCGATGCCCCAATCGGTTTCACTTGAGGCGCGATCGTTCAGGTCGGCTTCGCGAATCGGACCATCCTGAAGCTGTTGCAGCGTGTCCGCCGATGCATCGAGGATGGCGCTTTTCCAGGCCTGCAGCAGGCGGCGGAAGTAATCACTCTGCGCTTCGGACATATAGGGTTCGTCATCCCGCGGAACATAGTCCCCCGCGATGGAACGCTTTGCCTTCACCAGAATGTCAATGTCGTCAGCGAGCGACGTAGGCATGGAAATTGTGCCTCCAATACAGAAGCCGCGAGCATCCTGCCGCCCCGGGGAACTCCCGGTGACTGCCCGCCAGCCGAGTTGCCGCGCCTATAGTTGGGGGCTCGAACCGGCACAAGCGCAATGATCATCCCCATCCCCGATCAATACGTTTGTTGCCCAAACCACGGGTTTCTTCAGCACAGTGGAAATTCGTCGGCGGCGTTAACCATTTGTTGACCACGATAATCCAGCTTCGGCCCATCAAGCCGGCAGTTGGGGCCCGGCCAGAGTGAACCGTTCCACAGGGGGTAAATGACGATGGGTGCTGACTGGATCAAGCCGCTCGAACACCGGCAGGCCGACGAAACCGCAACCGACCTGCTGGTCGCCAGTTGCCTGGCTGCCGCAACTGCAGGCGATGCCAGCGCCTATTTCGACCTCGGGGTCGCCTTTTCGACCGGGAGCCATGGCGCGACGACCGATCTGATCGAAGCCCACAAGTGGTTCAATCTCGCTGCGGTTGGCGGCTACGACGATGCCGCCCAGTGCCGGGCGGACATTGCCGAAGACATGACCGCGCGCGAAATCGCCGAAGCCCAGCGCCGCGCCCGCGAATGGCTGCGCACCGGGGATCGCCGCGCCGCCTGACCTCTGGCCGACCGTATCGACCGCAGGCCAGCGCCCCGTTCGGTCAGTCTTCCGGTTTCCGGAACGGCGTGCGCTCTCCGAGCCAGACCTGCTCGGCCGCAACACCTGCCCGTTCCTTCTCCAGAAAATCCGCCACGGCCGCGCGGAACCCTTCGTGAGCGATGTAGTGTGCCGACCAGGTCTGCACCGGTGCATAGCCACGAGCGAGCTTGTGCGAGCCTTGCGCCCCGGCCTCGACCCGCCCGAGGCCGAGCGCGATCGCCGCGTCGATCGCCTGATAATAACACAGCTCGAAATGCAGGAACGGCTTGTCGATGGTCGCACCCCAATAGCGCCCGTAGAGCGCGTCGCGGCCGATGAAGTTGAGCGCGCCGGCCACCGGCTCACCATCAAGCCAGGCCAGTACCAGCAGGATACTGTCGCCCATCCGCTCGCCCAGCAAGGTGAACGCCTCGCGCGTCAGATAAGGCTGGCCCCACTTGCGCAGGCCCGTATCCTGATAGAACCGCCAGAAGGCATTCCAGTGTTCCGGCTTGATATCCGCCCCGGTCAGGGCGCGAATCTCGACCCCGGCCTGCGCCGCCGCCCGTTCCTTGCGCAGGTTCTTGCGCTTGGCCGAAGCGAGGCTGGCAAGGAAATCGTCAAAACTGGCGTAGCCGCGATTTTCCCAGTGAAACTGAAGGTCGCTGCGCAACAGCCAGCCCGCCGCCTCGAACCACGGCAATTGTTCCGGCATGATGAAAGTGGCGTGGGCCGAGGACAGCCCGTTCTGTTCGCACAGTGCTTCGGCCGCGCGCAGCAGCGGCACGGCCAGCGAGGCATCGCGCGTGAGAATCCGGGGGCCGGTCGCCGGGGTGAACGGCGCGGCGATCTGCAGTTTCGGGTAGTAGCGCCCGCCCGCCCGCTGCCAGGCATCGGCCCACGAGTGGTCGAACACATATTCGCCCTGGCTGTGGGATTTGAGGTAAGCCGGCAATGCGCCGGTCAGCGTGCCGTCCGGCCCGGTGAGCACCAGCGGCGCGGGAATCCAGCCGCTCCGCCCCCCGACGCTGCCCGAATCTTCAAGCGCGGTGAGGAAGGCATGGCTGACGAAGGGGTTCGCGCCGTCGGTCAGGGCATCCCATTCGGCGGCCGCGAACTCGCCGACCGCAGACCCCAACCGCACCTCGTGCGCGTCACCGCTCATGCCGCGCCGCTCACGGGATTCCGGCGCCTTCGACTGTCGGCGCATCGGCGCAATCGAGCGCCCGTTCGAGCAGTTCGGGCGTGCGGACGGTCCATGTCACCAGCGGCAGGCCCCGGCGGCGCTGCGAAGCGGGGAAATGGCCCGGCAGGTCACGAATATCGTAGGCCAGGAAATCGGGCCGGGCATGCCACAGCCAGAAATGGCGGCGCAGTTGCCCAAGCAGCGCCTTGTCGTGCTCCTCGGTCATGACCAGACCGCGCACGGTGAACGGCGAATAGGCCGCGAACCAGCGCGACACGCGCGGATCGAAGCTCATCACCGCATGCAGCCCGCGATAGCCTTCGAGCACCCGGCGCACGGCCAGGCAAAGCGCCCCGACCCGGCGATCCCGGCGGGACTTGAGCTCGATCAGGAGCGGCACGCGCCCGGCCACCTGATCGAGCACCGCGCGCAAGCTGGGGATCGTGTCTTCGCCGCCGGACAAGCGGATCCCGGCAAGCTGGGCGGCGGTGCGCGCGCCCACCGGCCCGGTCTCGGCCGTCAACCGGTCAAGGGCATCGTCATGGAACACCACTGCTTGGCCGTCGCTCGACTTGCGCACATCGCATTCGATGCCGAAGCCCCTGGCAGCAGCCGCCGCAAAAGCCGCCGGGGAGTTTTCCGGGAGGCCGGGACCATGGAGGCCGCGATGCGCGAAAATGGTGCCGCGCAGCCAGGCTACGCGCTGGGCCGGCGGCGGCGGCGCGAGCCAGCGATCAAACGGGGCTAACAGCGACAATCGCATCAACCTCCACCGCCGCGCCAAGGGGCAGTACCGGAACCCCCACCGCGCTACGGGCATGTTTGCCCGCCTCGCCGAACACGGCCACCATCAGGTCCGAGGCGCCGTTGGCGACCTTGGGCTGATCGGTGAATTCCGCAGCCGAGCTGACGAAGGCGCCAAGCTTGATCACCCGCTCGATCCGGCCAAGCGACCCGAGCGCCGCCTTGAGCTGGGCCAGCACCATCAGCCCGCAGGCCCGGGCAGCCGCAGCGCCCTCTTCAAGCGAAACATCCTCGCCCAGCCGGCCGGTGACGAGCCGCCCATCAACGAAGGGAAGCTGGCCCGAGACATAGGCCTGCCCGCCGCTGACGACGACCGGGACATAAGCCGCGACCGGCGCGGCCGGTTCAGGCAATTGCAGTCCCATTGCAGCCAGCTTCTGGTCAACTTCTGCATCGGTCATTCGTCAGGTCTCCAGCCGGGCCAGCAGCCAGGGCAGCGCATTGGCCCAATCATCGATCCGCGCATCGGCATGGCCCGCGACATGGGCGCAGGCGATATGCGGCGCAAGTTCCGGTTCGCCGCAGAAATGCAGCCGGCGAACCGCGGGCGCGTGTTCGGCCACCGAACCATGGTGCACGGCGATATCATCGATGAATATCGCACGAGAAGGCTGATATTCCTCGATTATATTCTTGAGCGCCGGCCCTTTTGGGCCACTGTTGGTATACACCTTGATGTCCAGCCCGTGCTCCCGCAATTGCCGGACCCGCGCAGCCTGGTGCGCATCGCCGATATTGGTCAGGACCACCACGTCGGCATGTTCGGACAGCGCCCGCATCGCATGGATGGCGCCCGCAATCGGATATTGCCGGCCCATTTCCTCGGCAAAGAACAGGTTTAGAAGCCGCCAAATTTCCTCGCGAGCGATCGCTTCGTCCGTATCGGCACGGCGCATCGCCTGAGAAAAATCGTGCCGGTCCATGTGGAACACGATGCCCTGCGTCTCGCCGAGCCACTCACGATAGGGGGCGATCATGTGCAGCAGCACTTCGTCGCAATCACTGATGACGAGAGGACGGTTCATCGCGCGAGACTTTCTCCAGCGGCGGCAAGGACTTCCGGTGCGACGCCCAATGCCTCGGCCGCACCGATCAGATCCGGCTCATGCGCGGAGAGGAAATCGAGCACGGCGCCCAGCACTCCGGGATCGCCGAGACCCGCGCGCAACACATCGGGCGTCAGGCCCGTCAGTGCCAGCAGGCGATCCGCGCGGGTTTCGCTTTCGAGCAGCCAGCCGAGCGCGCCGAGCGCCAGGGCCGCAGGATCAGTCGGGGATGACGAAGCACGAAGAATTGTCAGGGACTTTCCGAGAGCATAGAGGTTTGACGCGAACCGCATTCAGGCGTCAGGACCGAAGTGGCAAAGAGAATCCTTGTTGTCGAGGACAACGATCTCAACCGTAAGCTGTTTTGCGACGTGCTGAAGAGCCAGGGCTTCGCCGTGGAACCTGTCGCCGACGGCCATTCCGCCCTTGATAAAGCACGGGAATTCGTGCCAAATCTGATCATAATGGATATCCAACTGGCCGATGTTTCCGGACTTGAACTGATCGAACGGGCAAAGATCGACATGGCCTTGCGCCACATCCCGGTGCTGGCGGTGACCGCTTATGCCGGCAAGGGCGACGAGGAACGGATTCGCGACGCCGGGGCCGAAGGGTACCTGGCCAAGCCGGTCTCGATCGGACCCTTCCTGGCGGCGGTGCGAGGCCTGCTTGAAAAGGCTGCGGCTTGACTTCCGGCCGCCCCGCCGCTTTTGCGCCGCAATCCCCGGCCACGTGCCGACCCGTCATTTCTGGCCGAACCTCGCATTCTGGAGCTTGACCCATGGACCGCGCCGCCACCGCCGACCGGATTGCCGCGCTGATCGCGCCCTTCAACAAGAAGGGTGTCGAGGTCACCGACGCGACCACTTTCGCGGGCGACCTGGAATTCGACAGCCTGACCGTGATGGACTTCGTCGCCGCTATCGAGGACGAGTTCGACATCATCATCAGCATGAACCAGCAGGCCGAAATCGAGAGTTACGGCCAGCTTGTCGATGCCGTCGTGAAGCTGAGGGGCTAAGAGGCGCATGGAGGATCTTTTCAGCAAATTCGACCCGCTGATCAAACAGCGCACGGATCTGCTCGCAACCGGCGTGACCGACCCGTTCAGCCTGGTCATGGAGCGCGTGCTCTCGCCCACCGTGGCGGTTTGCAACGGGAAGGAGACAATCCTGCTCGGCACCTACAATTATATTGGCATGACCTTCGATCCCGACGTCATCGCGGCCGGCGAGCAGGCGCTCGAGGATTTCGGGACGGGCACCACCGGCAGCCGCGTGCTGAACGGCACCTATGCCGGCCACCGTGCCGTCGAGGAGGCGCTCAAGCAGTTCTATGCCATGGATTATGCCATGGTGTTTTCGACCGGGTATCAGGCGAACCTGGGCATCATCAGCACGGTCGCCGGCAAGGGCGACTACATCGTGCTCGATATCGACAGCCACGCGTCCATCTGGGACGGCTGCAAGCTGGGCGATGCCGAGGTCGTGCCGTTCAAGCACAATGACATCGAAGCCATGGAAAAGCGGCTGAAGCGCATTCCGGAAGGCGCCGGCAAGCTCGTCATCCTCGAGGGCGTCTATTCGATGCTGGGCGACATTGCGCCGCTGAAGGAAATGATCCGGATCGCCAAGGCCAACGGCGCGATGGTGCTGGTCGATGAAGCGCACTCGATGGGCTTCATCGGGCCCAATGGACGCGGCGTGGCCGAAGACCAGGGCGTGCTGGACCAGGTCGATTTCGTGATCGGCACTTTTTCGAAGTCGGTCGGCACGGTGGGGGGGTTCTGTGTTTCAAACCACCCGAAGTTCGAAATCCTGCGGCTGGTCTGCCGCCCCTATGTCTTCACCGCCAGCCTGCCGCCGAGCGTGGTGGCGACCGCCGCGACTTCGATCCGCAAACTGATGCATGCCGGGAACAAGCGCGCGCATCTGTGGGAGAACTCCCGCGTGTTGCACCAGGGCTTGCGCGATCTGGGCTTCCAGCTCGGCACTTCCGAACCGCAGAGCGCGATCATCGCGGTGATCATGCCCGATCTGGAGCACGGCGCCGGAATGTGGGAAGCGCTGCTCCATGAAGGGCTTTACGTAAACCTGGCCCGTCCGCCGGCGACCCCTGCCGGGATGACTCTGCTGCGCTGTTCGCTCTGCGCCGAGCATTCGGCCGAACAGGTGCAGACGATTATCGGGATGTTCGAACGGGCCGGGAAGGCCGCAGGGATTCTCTGAGGCATGGCCCGGCAACTGCTGGGCCGGCTGGTCACCCGGCTGCTGTGGGGCTTGCTGGTCGCGCTGTTCCTGCTCGGAGCAATGCAGATCGTTGCGAACCGGGTCGCGCCGCGCAACGACGGCATGAGCGCCGACCCGTGCCCGCCGCCGGAAGGGCGCCTCCAGGGGATGGCCAGGATCGGCTTCCTGACGCTGGCGGGACGGCCGCAGGAACTGCGCGACTGGGCCGACTTGTGTCTTTACCAGCGCGACAATGCCGATCTTCTGGCGCACGGGGAACGCCCCCGAGCGGTGTTCATCGGAGATTCGATCACACAATACTGGGGCCAGCGCAACCCGGCGTTCTTTGTGAACGGCATCGTCAATCGCGGCGTGGCCGGACAGACCAGCCCGCAAGTGCTGATACGGCTGACGCCCGACGCCCTCGCGCTGAAGCCGACGATCGTCCACGTTCTGGTCGGGCTCAACGACATCACCGGCGCACGCGGACCCAGCCGGCCCGAGGACTATCACAACAATATCCGGGCGATCGTGACACTGGCCAAGGCCAGCGGCACGACGATCGTGCTGGGCGCGGTTCCTCCCGCGCGAAACGATGCGTGGGGTGATGGAATCCACCCGGTACCGCGAATTCGCGGAATCAACGCCTGGCTTAGCGAGCTGGCCAAACGCGAAGGGCTGGTATTTGCCGACTACTGGACCCCGATGGCTGCCCCCGACGGCACCATGCGGGGAGATTTGTCCGAGGACGGAGCCCATCCCAATCTCGCGGGCTATGCCGTGATGGAAACGGTCGCCCGCACAGCGCTGGCCGAAGCCGAGCGGCGCGCGCCCAGCCGCTAGATCACAGCGGTTGGGCGGCGGCTTCGCCCTTTGACGTGGGCTGATGGCCACTTCCATCCAACAGCGCTACTGCGGCAAATCCGGCGATGACCAGTGCAACGAAGCCGACGACGACCAGGCCGAGATACTTGTCGATGAACGCCTTGATCGGCGCGCCGAACAGGCGAAACAGCACGCCGACGATCATGAAACTGATCGAACGGCTGACAAGGCTCGCCAGCAGGAAAGTGCCGACCGGCATGGCAATAAAGCCCGCGGTGATCGTCAGCAGCTTGAACGGAATCGGCGTGGCGCCCTTGGCGACGAAGATCCAGAAGCCCATTTCGCGCAAGTAGCAGGCGGCTTTGGGGAAACTCTGTTCCAGCCCGAGCGCATGCAACAATTGCGTGCCGACGCTTTCATAGACAAAATAGCCGATCGCGTAGCCCAGCACGCCGCCGGCGACCGAAGCGAGCGTGGCGATCACGGCAAAGCGAACCGCCTTCTTCGGTTCCGCCAGGCACATCAACCCGAGTAGCGGATGGGGCGGGACCGGAAAAAAGCTGGCCTCGACGAAGGCGAAGAGCGCGAGCCACCATTCCGCATGAGGATGGGCCGCCTTGCTCAAGGTCCATTCGTAGAGGCGGCGCAGCATCGCAGTTCCCTTCAGGCAGAATGGCCGCCTGCATAGATGCCCCATTCGGGTGCGGCAAGGGCCGACATATAACCACTTAGGTTATTTTTCCTTGACATCGTCACGCTGTTTCGGTACATAAAGGGAACATCGAGATGAACCGAGTCGCCCTGCGGGCGGCATCGGCGCCGTCACCCCCGCCCCTGATCGGATCCCACCGCATGACCACTTCCCCGGACGGCACTTTGCCGCGCCGGCGCCGCTATGGCGCACCCAAGAACTGGCGCGAGAAGTTCCTGGCCTGCCTGGCCGAAACCTCGAACGTCACCGCTTCGGCCGAATGCGCCGAGATCAGCCTGAGCTGGGTCTACAAGACCAAGCGCGAGGACACGAGCTTCGCCCAGACCTGGCTGGTCGCGCTGTGCGAAGGTTATGACAACCTTGAAATGGAATTACTGTGCCGCCTGCGTCACGGCGAATCCCGCGACGTTCCGGCGGTGAAATACGACAATGCAACCGCGCTGCGGCTGCTGCTCGCCCACAAGGACACCCGGGCACGTTATCTGGCCCAGCAGGAGAATGTCTCCGCCGACGAAGTGCGTGCCTCGATCGAGGCGAAGCTGGCCCGGCTGCGCGAGCGGGTCATGGCCCAGCATTCGCAGGGTGACCGGACCTCAGGCGAAGAGGCCCCGGCGGATGAGGCCTGATCCCGAAGCGCTGGCGTGGATGATGCGCGCCAGCGAGGCGGACAAGGCCGAGTTCGTGGCGGCGATGTCAAAACAGGAGCGCAATGCATGGCGCTGGGTCTGGCGGGTCTGGGCGCGTGACAGCCAGTTACCGCCCGAAGAATCGTGGCGAACCTGGCTGATCCTGGCCGGACGGGGCTTTGGCAAGACCCGCGCCGGGGCAGAATGGGTTCGCGCGGTGGCCGAGCGCGATCCCGCTGCCCGGATCGCACTGGTTGCCGCCAACCTTGGCGAAGCGCGCGCGATCATGGTCGAAGGCGAGAGCGGCCTGCGCCGGATCGGCACGCCCGGCCAGCGTCCGGCATTCGAGAGTTCACTGCGCCGCCTGACCTGGTCCAACGGGGCGCAGGCCATGCTCTATTCGGCGGCCGAGCCCGAAGCGCTGCGCGGCCCGCAACACAGCCATGCTCGTCGGACAGGCCCAGAAGGAGGCATTCGTCAACGAAGCTCTCTCGCTGCTCGATGGGCTGGTACACTGCGCCATTGAGGCCGAACTCGCGAACCCGCCGTCAACTCCGACAGATGGCATGGCCTGGTTGGTTGCGCCCAATCCGAGCGGGGACTGGTTGGGCCACGCCGGCAAACTGGCCTTGAGGCAGGCGGGGCAGTGGCTTTATGTCAGCCCGCGTGACGGCATGCGCGTCCTTAACAAGGGCAGCGGCCAGGAGGCTCGGATGATCGCAGGCTCGTGGCGCGCGCCTTTGCCCCCAACACAGGCTAGCGGCGGCTCGATAATCGACGCCGAAGCAAGGACCATGCTTGCCGACCTCGTCCTCGCACTTCGCGAAGCCGGCATCTTCGCAACCTGACCGGCCAGGTCGAAGCTGGCGCCTGATTTTGCGAGCGACCTGGCATGTTTCCGCTTCGTTGCTCTGACGCGGCTACATTCCCGGAGTGTTCGCTCCCCCGGCGATGCCGGCATTACGCACTTGCAGCATTAACCACGATTAAGTAGGTGCCCTTATACGTAGGGGCTCAAAACCGCAGTGGGAAATCAACAAATCCGCAAACTGGTCATCGGCCTGGCGCTCCCCATGTCTTCGCTAGCCACATCGCCGGTGGCC
>VMTF01000246.1 GCA_013791705.1 Sphingomonadales bacterium
CGTGCGGGTCAACTGCATCGTGCCGGGGTGGATCGAAACCGACGCAGCCACAAGCTTCACCAATGGCGACGAAGCGATGCTGGCGGCCATCGGCAACAGCGTTCCGATCGGCCGCATGGGCCGGCCGGAAGAACTGGCCGCAGCGGTGCTGTTCCTGTGCTCGGACGAATCGTCCTACATCAACGGCGCGGCCTTGCCGGTTGACGGCGGCCACGTGATGCGAATCCACACACCGGGCTGATGGCCGGCACATTTTCCGATTCGGACATTCAGCCTTGGAGAGGGACTTATGTACAAGAAAATCCTGGTGGCCTACGATGGCTCAAGCTTCAGTGACGTGGCCTTGCGCCAAGGTTCCAGCCTTGCCCGCCTCTGCAATGCCGATCTGCACCTCGTGGGCATAGTCGCGACGACGGCGTTCTCGGCGATGGGCGAAGGGATCGGGGGCATCGACATCTGGGGAATGGAACGCAAACTGCTCGAAGCGGCCCTGCAAGGTGCCGCGCTGGATCTTTCCAGCCAGGGCCTCAAGGCTGCGACCACCATTCAAGAGGGCAATCCGGCGGTCGAAATCGCCGCCTGTGCTGCCAGGCTCGGCGTTGATCTGGTTGTGGTGGGCCACAGCGACAAAGGCCTGTTCGCGCGGTGGTTCGAAGGGTCGGTGGGGGCGGGCCTGTTCAGGGATCTGCCGTGCGACTTGCTGGTCGCGACGGGTTAACTCCCGCCGCTGGCGCCACTTCGGACTGAGCGGAACCAGAATCGCTACCAGCGAATGCGCTGGTTCGCCGCAGTTCGATCGTTCGGATGCATCGTCACGCTTTCGGCCGACCTGGCCCTCAGGCGCTGCGGTGCCCGAACTGTTCGAGGTGCTCGAACTTCTGAAGCAGCAAGCTCAGTTCGTTCACGCACCATTTGATATGCGTGATCAGATCAAGACGTTCGTGCGCGGCCAGATCTTTTGCCTCGACATCCTGCCATTCGAGACGGATCGTATCGCGCAGCGCCTCGATATCCCGTTTGAGCTGTTCGTGATGGGTCATGATCGCCTCCCTGCTTTGCGCCAATCATAAGCGACGCTCGGCTGGAATGCGACAGGGCATCGTCCGGTTTTCCGCTCGGGAAATTGCAATGCCAAGGATGCCGGGACGGAATCGAATAACCGCTAACGGGCGCTGGCGGACAGGGTGGGATTCGAACCCACGGTGAGCTTGCACCCACGGCGGTTTTCAAGACCGCTGCCTTAAACCACTCGGCCACCTGTCCGTCTGCGAGGGCTGAAATGCCGCTAGCGGCCAAACTCGGCCGTGTCCACGCCCTGCGATCGCCGCATCGCTTGCGACGGGCCGTTGGGGAAATGCCCGGCTAGTCACCGTGCCGGGATTCCCATCGCCGGCCGCCTGTGCGACACTGCGCCGATGTCACGATTGCTTCGCCAAATCCGCCTCGTTGCTGCCTCCTGCGCGCTATTGGGGTTCGCTGCCCCGTCACAGGGCCAATCCGCATGGACGATCCAGCCTTCGGCAAGCTCCGAAGAAGCCGGATTCCAGGGATATCTGCAATTGCTTGCCGCCCGGGCCCGCTCGGAAGGCGTGCGCGAGTCGACCATCCAGGCGATGACGTCCGGCCTGACTTTCAATCCCAAGGTGATCGCGCTTGATCGCTCGCAACCGGGAGCCTCGTCGACCTCGACCAAGGTGCCCGCCTTTGCCCCCTATCGCCGCAAACACGTCGATGCGGCGCGCATAGCTGGCGGGCGGACAATGTATGCGCGCGTGGCCGGCAGCGCAGCGGCGGTCGAACGGCGCTATGGCGTGCCGGCGCCCATCCTCATCGCAATCTGGGGACATGAGACGAATTACGGCAGCTATATGGGCGATTTTGACCTTGCCCGGTCGCTGGCCACGCTGGCTTACGAAGGCCGCCGCCGCGACTTGTTCACCGACGAATTCATCGCCCTGCTCAAGATCGCGGATCGCGGCGTTCCCAGGTCCCGCATGACGGGAAGCTGGGCCGGTGCTTTCGGCAATCCGCAGTTCCTGCCTTCGATCTACTTGCGCCTGGCGGTCGATGGCGATGGGGACGGCGATGCCGATATCTGGAACAGCCGGGCCGATACGCTCGCCTCGATCGCCAACTATTTCCGCGATGCCGGCTGGCGCACCGGGCAGCCCTGGGGCGTGCCCGCGCGAGTGCCGGACAGTTTTGACCGGTCGGGGGTGACCGCGCGCCTTGTCGCCCCGGAGTGCCCACGGGTCCATGCGCGCCATGCGCGCTGGCACACCATTGGCGAATGGCGGGCTCGGGGGGTGGTTCCGCTCGCGCCGATCGCCAACGATGTGATGGCGTCCCTGATCGAACCGGACGGACCGGGCCAGACGGCCTACCTGTTAACCGGGAATTATCGGGTCATCCTCGATTATAACTGCTCGAACTACTACGCGCTGTCCGTGGGGTTGCTTGCAGATGAAATTGCCCGTTGATCGACTTGCGGCCCTTGGCTTGCTGGTCTTTGTCGCCGCCTGCGGCCATACCGGCGAAAGCCGGCCGCTAACCGCGCTCGCTGCGGGCGGCACCGTTCCCGCCACCGGCCCGGCGGCCGCCTACCCGATGGTGCTGGGTGAACCATTTGCCATCGATGGCGTGACTTATACCCCGGCGGACACGATGAACTATGATCGGGTCGGCTATGCCGTGTCCGGCCCTGATGGCGGAACCGCAGTCACGCTGGCAGACCGGACCTTGCCGCTGCCAAGTTATGCCGAAGTGACCGCACTCAAGACCGGCAGGACAATCCTGGCGCGGGTCGAGCGGCGCGGCCCGATGACCGGAGACAACCTGGTCGAGCTATCCCCCGGTGCTGCGGCACAACTCGGGATGACGGACGGCCGCGCGCCAGTCCGCGTCCGCCGGGTCAACCCTTCTGAACCGGAACGCGCGCTGCTGCGCTCCGGCCAGCAGGCGCCCGAACGCATGGACACGCCGATGTCACTGGCTGCGGTGTTGCTCCGCAAGCTCGAACCGGACGCGGCCGCGCCTGTGCCGCCAGCGCAGGAGCAGGCAATCGCCCCCGCAGCCATGCCGAGCCTTGCGGAACCGAAGGCCGCAACTGCCCCCGCTCCGCAAGTGAGCGAACCGAAACCGGTGCTTGCGACCAGCAAGCCGGCACCGAAATCACCCACCCCCAGGGCGAATCCCGCCGCACCCGGCAATCGCGTCGTCGTACAGGTGGCGACCTTCTCGAATGCGGCCAGCGCCGCGGACGTGGCAAAGAAGCTGGGCGGCGTCGCCACACCGGCCGGCAAATATCACCGCGTCCGGATCGTCGGCTTCGCCAGCAAAGCCGAAGCCGGGGCGGCCCTCGCCAAGGCCAGACGCGCGGGTTATAGCGACGCTCGAATCCAGCGCGCCGACTGATCTTGCCTGGCCGGTCGCGCACCTCATCTGCGTGGACCGGTATCGCCTTGAAACGAATTCTGCTGCCTGCCCTTCTGGCAATTGCGTTGCCGCTGACAGCCGCGCCGGCGCTTGCTCCCGCTGCGGCCACGGCCGCCGACCCGCGCGTACCGCCGGCCGAATTGGGCGCAATTCCGATCGCCCTGTTGGTGGATATCGGCTCGGGCCAGACGCTATACGGAAAGGAGCAGGAGCGGCGGTTTGTGCCTGCGTCGATCACCAAGGTGATGACGCTCTACGTTGCCTTCGAACTGCTCGCGCGCGGGGAACTCGATCCCCGCCAGCAATACGAGATGAGCGAGGATGCGTGGAAACACTGGCACGGAGTCGGCTCGACGATGTTCCTCGATCGTGACCGCCCGGTGTCGGTCGACGATCTCCTGCTCGGCATCGCCAACGTCTCGGCCAATGATGGCTGTGTCGTCCTGGCCGAAGGTGCGGCTGGCAGCGTGCCCAACTGGATCGCACTGATGAATGCCGAGGCGCGTCGTCTCGGCATGAAAAACAGCCAGTTCGGAACGCCCAACGGCTGGATGGACGATGGCCAGACTTACGTCACCGCCGGCGACCTCGCGAAACTCGCCACGGCACTGATCACCCGCCATCCCGAACTTTACCAACGCTATGTCGGCCACAAGACGATTACGCTGAACGGGATCACCCAGCGCAATCATGACCCCCTCCTCGGCAAAGTGGAAGGCGCGGACGGGATCAAGACCGGCTTCACCAACCAGGCCGGCTATGGCTTTCTAGGTTCGGCAACGCGCAATGGCCGGCGACTGGTGATGGTCGTGGCGGGCGCCGACCGCCCGAGGGATCGCGCGCAGGCGGCGGCAGCGCTGATGAACTGGGGATTTGCTGCGTTCGACAGCCGGCCCCTGTTCCCCCGCGGCGCCAAGGTCGGCGACGCCGAAGTGCAGGATGGGGCGGCCGGCAGCGTACCGCTCATTGCCCCGGCGGCCTATTCGGCGACCACCCCGCGAGGCGACGCCGGACAGCCCATCCGGCTGCGCGTGGTCTATAATGGTCCGCTGATTGCCCCCGTCAAAAAGGGCGACATCGTCGGCCAGCTTGAAATCAGTAGTGGTGGACAGGAACCGCACCGGCTGCCGCTCGCCGCCGGGACGAACGTGGCCAAGGCCGGAATATTCATGCGCGTTGTAAATGGGTTGCGTGGTATTTTTACGTGACAGGATCAGGACACTTCATCGCCTTTGAAGGCGGGGAGGGGGCCGGTAAATCCACCCAGGCCCGCCTGCTGGCAGACGCGTTGCGCGCGCGCGGGCAGAATGTCGTGGTAACGCGCGAGCCGGGTGGCACGCCCGGCGCAGAAGCCATCCGCGCGCTGTTGCTTGCAACCGAAGGCGAGGGATGGCTGCCCCGGGCCGAGGCATTGCTGTTCGCCGCCGCGCGCGCGGATCACGTCGAGCGCCTGATCCGCCCCGCGCTGGCCGCCGGAAAGTGGGTGGTGTGCGACCGGTTCATCGATTCGAGCCGTGCTTATCAGGGCGGCGGCGCGGGATTGAGCGATGCCGAAGTGATGGAGTTGCACCGCATCGGCAGCATGGGCCTGCTGCCTGACCTGACCGTGCTGATCGCGGTTTCGCCGGAAATCGCTGCGGAACGCCTGGCCCGCCGCGACGTCGACGGTGCCGACCGGATCGGTGGCCGTCCTGCCGATTTTCACGCGCGCGTCGCCGCAGCGTTCGAGCGTTTCGCCCAGGGCGAGCCCGCGCGCTTCGCCCGGATTGACGGCGATGGCCCGCCGGCGGCAACACATGCCGCCATCGTCGCCGCGCTGCAAACCCGGCTCGAGTTGCCGTCATGATCGGCCATGAGGAACCGTGGCACGAATGGCGTGCGGCCCTGCAGTCGGGCCGGATGCACCACGCGTGGATTCTCGCGGGCAAGCAAGGGGTCGGCAAGTCCCGCTTCGCCAGCGCAGCCGCGCGCGAACTGGTCGCCGAACCCGGCCTGCCGCAACCCCAACTTCACCCTGACATTATCATGCTGGAGCATCTCCCGGCCAATGACGACGAGGAGAAGAAGAAGGCCGAGGGCAAGCCCTACGCGACCAAGCGTAACATCTCGGTCGATCAGGTCAGGCAGGTCCAGCACCGTCTGTTCACCCGGCCGACCCTTGGCAGCCGCCGCGCGATTATCATCGATCCGGCGGACGACATGGAAAAGGGCGCGGTAAACGCGCTGCTCAAAAGCCTCGAGGAGCCCCCAACCGGGAGCTTCTTCCTGCTTGTCACCCACCGGCCCGGGCGTCTGCTGCCGACCATCCGCTCACGCTGCCGGTTCCTGCGGTTTCCCGCGCTGAGCAACGAGCAGGTCGCCGGAGTGCTCGGCGAAGCGGCCCCACAGGCCGATGCGGCCACCCGCGCGGCGGCGGTGGCGGCGGCGGAAGGCTCGCCTGGCGCGGCACTTGGTTTCGTGGAGCAGGATCTCGGCGCGCTGCACGGGCTGATGGACCGGTTGGTTTGCGAAGGGGACGAGCAGTTCGCGCTGCGCGGCGCACTCGCCGGAGAAATTGGCGCGCGGCCCGATCGCGAGCGGCTGCTGGCGACGCTCGATCTCGCCCGGGCCGTGCTCGCCGCCCGGGTGAGGGCTGCGCCGACCGGCCAGCGGCTCAGGATCATCGAAGCCCATTCGGCGCTGGCCACGCTCACTGCGCAGGCCCCGACCTATAATTACGACCCCGGCTTGCTGGTGATGGAAATTGGCGGGTTGCTGGCCTCGGCGGCCATGCCTAGAGAGACGGCCTGACCCTCCATTCCAGGCAGATCATGGCCGAACCCTATTATCTTACCACTGCGATCAGCTATCCCAACGGCAGGCCCCACATCGGCCATGCCTACGAGGCGATCGCGGCCGACGTCATCGCCCGGTTCAAGCGGCTGCAGGGCCATGAGGTGCGGTTCCAGACCGGAACCGACGAGCACGGGCTGAAGATGGCCCAGAAAGCCCGCGACCTGGGCCAGACGCCAAAGCAGCTTTCCGATGAAATGACGCAATATTTCATCGACATGTACGCCGGTCTGAACATCAGCAATGATGTCTTCCTGCGCACGACCGAACCGCGCCACCACGCCGCGACACAGGAATTGTGGCGGCGGATGGCAGCGGCTGGCGATCTCTATCTCGATCGGTACGAGGGCTGGTACTCGGTCCGCGACGAAGCCTATTACGACGAGAGCGAACTGATCGAAGGGGAAGGGGGGGGCAAACTCTCCCCCCAGGGAACGCCTGTAGAATGGACGGTCGAAGAATCCTGGTTCTTCCGCCTCTCGCGCTATGCCGAGCCATTGCTGGCGCTTTATCGCGATCACCCGGAATTTCTTCAGCCCGACAGCCGCCGCAACGAAGTGATGCGCTTCGTCGAAGGCGGGCTGCGTGACCTATCGGTTTCGCGCACCAGCTTCGACTGGGGGGTCAAGGTACCGGGCAGCGAAAAGCACGTCATGTACGTGTGGGTCGATGCCCTGACCAACTACCTGACCGGGCTGGGGTTTCCGGACGAAGGCGGCGATTTCGCCAAATGGTGGCCGGCCGATCTCCACCTGATCGGCAAGGACATCGTCCGCTTCCACGCTGTCTACTGGCCCGCCTTCCTGATGAGCGCCGGATTGGCACTTCCCAAGCAGGTGTTCGGCCACGGGTTCCTGCTCAATCGCGGACAGAAGGAATCGAAGTCTGTCGGCAACGTGACCAACCCGCTGGAACTCGCCGAACGCTTCGGCGTCGATACCCTGCGCTACTTCCTGATGCGCGAAGTCGCCTTCGGGCAGGATGGAAGCTATTCCCCAGAAGCCATTGTAACCCGGGTAAATGCCGAACTGGCGAACAGTTTCGGCAATCTGGTTCAGCGCGTGTCATCGATGATCTTCAAGAACATGAACGGCGTCCTCAAGACGTTCAATCCGGCGGAAGCGGACCGCCAGTTGCATGCGCAGGTGCGCACCGCCTGCGGCACCGAACTGCCCGGCGCGTGTGACGCGTTCAACTTCTCCGGCGGGATCGAGGCCTGGATGCGGGCCGTGTTCGCCTGCAACCAATATGTTGACGAGCAGGCCCCCTGGGCGCTGCGC
>VMTF01000101.1 GCA_013791705.1 Sphingomonadales bacterium
CCCCCCCCTAGATCTACATGATTCCCCACCACGCCGCTCTTCCGATGTGTATGTAGAGCGCCCCCGTTGGCCCGTAAAAAATATGGCCAGCGCGGGTATGGGCTATGCCCGCGGCGTTCGGCACTTCGCCGACGGCGGGAATGCCGAGCGCGCGGGCGACGATGGAGACGTGAGAGTTGGCGGTGCCTTCTTCCAGCACCAGTCCGCGCAGCCGCTTGCGGTCGTAGTCAAGCAAGGCCGCCGGGCCCATCGAGCGCGCGATCAGGATGGCGTTATCAGGTAGCTGTTCACGCGACGGCGCATGGTCCTGTCCCACAAGCTGCCGCATCAGGCGATGGCCAAGGTCTTCCAGGTCATGCAGGCGATCGCGCAGATAGGGATCGGTAGAACGCAGCATGCGCGCGCGCGTGTCGGACTGCACGCGCTCCACCGCAGCTTCTGCGGTGAGACCTGTTGCGACGGCTTCATGCAGCTTGTGCTGCCAGCCCTGGTCGTTGGCGAACATCCTGTAGGCTTCCAGCACGTCGCGGTGCTCGCCGCCGTCGGCGACGTCGCCGCGTTCGAGCATGCGGTCGAGATCGGCGCGCAGTTTCAGGATTGCGGTGGCGAGCCGTTTGACTTCCTTCGGCAGGTCTTCGGCGATGTAGGTGGTGATGACGACGCGGGGTTCGTGCAGCACCACATGGCCGAGCGCGATGCCGTCCGACAGGACGGCACCCGTCTTGTGCAGGGGATGAAGGAGCCGGGCGACCCGCCGCAATCCGTTGTGGCTGCTTCCTTCCGGACCTGACCAGATTGGCGGACGCAAACGTCCACCCGACTCCCGGCGCGGCATATGGCGAGGAAGGCGCGGCTTGGCAAGGGTGGGCTTGGTCGGGTTCGGCACGCCGAACCCCGCAGCGTCAGCGCCTCAGCGGAAGTTGTCGGCGTAAGTCTGGAGCTTGAGCCGCTTGGGCGGCGTCTGCGTTACACGGGCATCGATGCCATACCGCGCCGCATAACCCTCTGCCTCAACACTGGTCGCGAAATCGAGCACGACCTGCCGCTGCGTATCGCCCGAACCGGCCCAGCCCATCAGTGGGTCGGGCCGCCTGGCTTCTGCGGGCACGAATTCGAGCCTCCACGTGTCGGTCTGCGCCTTGCCGGACTGCATGGCGTTTTTCGGGCGCTGGTAAATGCGTGCGGTCATAGCCGGGCTTTCGGGCGAATCGGAGCGGGAATCAAGGGGGAAACGCGCGCGCTAGTCGGCGGCAGGCGCCTGCACCGCTTGCGCTACATCTTGCGCTGCGCCTCGAACGCATTGCGGGTCTTGAGGCTCGGGTCTTCGGCCCACGGCTCGTCCGGCCAGCGGTGGCGGGGATAGCGCCCCTTCATGTCCTTCACCACATCGCGCCACGATCCCCGCCAGAAGCCGGGAAGATCGCGCGTGGTCTGGAGCGGCCGGCCGGCCGGCGAGGTCAGCTTGAGCAACAGCGGGTGCGCCGGCTGGCCGTAAGTCGGGTGCCGGTCGAGCCCGAACAGGGCCTGGACGCGCACTTCCACGCTCGGTCCGCCGGGATCGGTATAGTCGATCTCGTGCCGGGTGCCGGCGGGACTGACGAACTGGGCCGGGGCCAGCCGGTCAAGCTGTTGCCGGGCCGGATAATCGAGCCGGGCCTGCAGCGCCTCGTGGAGCGCGCCCTTGTCGAGACTGTCGAGCCGCCGGCCGAGCAGCGGCAGCAGCCAGTCGCTCGCTTCGGCCCGCAGCGCCTGGTCGGACAGTTCGTCCAGCCCGGTGTAGCGGGCACGGGCCAAAAGCGACCGGCTTGTGGCCGACAGCGGCAGCAGATCGAGGCCATCCTCGCGCACCTTGTCCGCCAGGAAGCGGGCAATTGCCGCCGGGTCCGGCGCGGGATCGGGCCCGCGCGACAGGACGATTGCGCCGAGCCGCTGTTCCAGCAGCGCTTCGACGCGGCGCTCTTCGGGCATCCAGCGCAAGGTGGCCGCGCGTTCGATCCGGAACGATAGCCAGCGCAGTACTTCGGCTTCGCCGAGCGCGATCGCGCCGGTGATGCGCGCGCCCTTTGCATCGCCTTGCGCATCACCGACCGCGAGCCATTCAGACCGGATCAGCGGAGAGGCCGGATCGAGCCGCAATCCCCTGCCCCCGGCGGTCAGCCAGTGTTCGCCCGAAGCATCGCGGCGGCGCGCGAGCATATCGGGAAACCCCGCAGCGAGGATTGCGGCGAGCGGCGGCGGATCGCCTGCTCGGTCGCGCTGCCTGTCACTGACCCGGCTGGCCCAGCGCGCGGCCAATTGCCGCGCGGCCTCGGCCCGAGGCGAGCGATCTTTGCGCCAGTTATCAAGTCTTTGCTGCAGATCATCGCTGCGTCCGCCAAGCCCGCGCTCCTGCAACAGCAGTCCGAGTTCTGCCGCATCGCGTGCTGCACCGTGCAGCGCAGCATGAAGCAGCATGTGCGACGGGCGCGGCTCGAGCGGAAGCGCTGCCATGGCGGAGCCGTGCGGGGTAATGTGCCCCTCCTCGTCAAGCGCCCCGAGCGAGCGTAGCAAGCCACGGGCCGCGCTCATCGCCGCAGCGGGCGGCGGATCGATCCAGGCCATCGCGGCCGGATCGCCGGCGCCCCATTGCGCGAGGGTCAGGGCCAGCGGAGCCAGATCGGCGACCAGCATTTCGGGCGGATCGAACGGCGCCCGCCCCGGATGCGCCGCCTCTTCCCACAACCGATAGGCGGCGCCCGGACCCTGATGCGCGGCGCGGCCTTCGTGCTGCTCTGGGCGCTGGCCGCGACCTAGATGCTGATCGATCTGCGCAGCCAGATGATGCTCTCGCTCGACCAGCGCCTGGCGGCCTCGGCGCGCATGGTCGC
>VMTF01000112.1 GCA_013791705.1 Sphingomonadales bacterium
CCGCCGGGCTATGGGCCGGGCACGCCCGCCGCCGGGCCCACCCGGGTGGGGGGGGGGGGGGTGGGCGGGGGGGCCGGGGGGGGGGGGGGGGGAAGTCCTGGTCATTTCGTTCATGTCGATTTCTCCGCTTGTCGGTCAAACTCGCCGGTCGAGGCGAAAACCTGCCGGGGGCAACGCGGTTCGCACCGCCTGAATGCGGCGGATCACGCGTCTGAAGGCCGGGCCGTCGCCAGCAACTTTCGAGTCGCATAACGACTAGATTGACAGCCTCGGCGCCCATATCGGTTAACCTACTTAGGCACCGCCCGCCGCGTTGCCGCGCGCGGTGCGGCCTCCGTATCTTCACGCATATCGGCGGCATTTGCGCCGCCATAGACTCCCGGTTCTGTCGAGGAGGGCATCATGAAGAATGTGTTGTTGCTCGTTCACGATGATCCGGGCCAGGAAGCCCGGCTTCAGGCAGCCCTGGATATCGTGCGCGCGATCCAGGGGCATTTGAGCTGCGTGAACGTCACCATCATCCCGATGTTTTCCGGCGACTATGCGTTCGGCGTAGCCGATGCCTCGCTCTACGACGACGAACGCCGGCGCGAAGCCGCGAACAAGGTGGAACTGGAGCGGCGCCTTGGGCTTGAAGGCGTTTCTTGGGATTGGGTCGATGTGACCGGCAGCATCGCGCAGGAAATCATTGCCGCATCAACCTTGAGCGATCTGATCGTGCTCAATCGCAAGCTGGATTCGCTGCCGTTTCCGGCGGCGCGTGATGTCGCCAGCCGGATCATCACGCATGTCCGTGTGCCCATCCTGGCGGTCCCTGACGGACTCGCGCGCCTTGCGCTGGATCGGGCGCTGGTTGCCTGGGACGGCCATATGTCCGTGGCGAATGCGCTGCGCGGCAGTGTGCCGCTACTGGGGCTCGCTTCGGAAGTGGAGATATTCACAATCCGCGATGGGTCTACGCAAGCCGATCCGGCCGAGGCGGCGGCCTATCTCTCCCGTTACGGCATCCACGCCGTCATTCGCGAGGTGGATGACCGGCACCATGCGGCCGATCAACTGATCGCGGCGGAATGCGGGCGCTGCGCTGCCGACTACGTGGTGATGGGCGCCTACAGTCGTGGCCGGATGATGGAAGCGTTCGGCGGTGTCACCCGGCGCATGCTGGCGAGCAGCACGGTCCCGCTGATTCTGGGCCATTGACCGGTCCGCCCGAAACCACCGATCCCGGCCCATCCGCCGCGCCGGGAACTTTCGCGCAATGGAGTTGGCCGTGCCGGAGATTGCCTTCACGCCGATGCGAAAAACCTGGGGCAGGTGCTGCCGCCGCAACCTGGGCGCACTGGCGGTTGAAGGCGCGCGCCCGCAATTTTCCAGGGCCGGCGTGGCCCAATTCTGCTATAAATGGGCGCAGTTACCCGGGCGCCGAATTCTTGAGCCGGGGGTTCGGAACGTTTCGAGTTTCACATCATGAAGCGCCCCGTGCGGGTGCGGATAAAGGAAACCACCAGATGACGGACAAGACCGAAGAAGTGAAACTGCGCAGCTATCTGATCTGGGAGAGCGAAGGGCGACCGGACGGGGCCTCCCAGGACCATTGGTTGCGCGCCGAGGCGGAGCTCGCCAGCGAGCAGGCTGCGGCGGCAAAGCCTGCAAAAGCGCGCTCCCCGCGCACAAGCGCCCCAAAAACCGGCAAGGCCAAGGCCGCAAAATCACCGGCACCGAAGCAGGCTTGATTCGCCCCAATCCCGGACCCGAACATGAGCGCTTCCGTGGCAAATGACGGCACCGATCAGGCGCAGGTCGTCGCGTTCCTGTCCGATCCGGCAACGTTCGGCGTGTCCGGCCCGGTCGAACGGATCGATACCCACGCGGCGATGATCTTTCTGGCCGGCGACCGCGTCTACAAGCTGAAGCGCGCGGTGCGTTTCCCCTATCTCGATTTCACGACACCGGCGAAGCGCAAGGCGGTGTGCGAGGCGGAACTGGCGCTCAATTCACGCACCGCGCCCGAGCTCTACCTCGGTGTCGAGCCGGTTGGACGCGAGCCGGACGGGAGGCTTGCGCTGGGGCGCGGGGAGCCGCTCGACTGGGTCGTGGTCATGCAGCGCTTTCCGGCCGATTGCCTGTTCGAGGACATGGCCCGCGAACACCGGCTGGGGCTGGGGCTGGTGCGCGAACTGGCTGACCGGATCGCCGCGTTTCATGCTGCAGCGCCCGTGGTGCCCGGTGCCGGCGCAGCGCGCGTGTGCGCGGTGATCGAAGGCAACCGGGCGAGCATGGCCGCGCTGCCCGCCGGCATCCTGCCCGAAGCCGATTGCAATTTGCTGGCCGAACGCAGCCTTGCGCTGCTCGCGCAGCTTGCGCCGTTGCTCGACCGGCGCGCCGCCAGCGGCCATGTCCGGCATTGTCACGGCGATCTGCATCTGGCGAACATCTGCTTGTGGCAGGGCCGGCCGACGCTGTTCGATTGCCTTGAGTTCAATCCCGAACTGGCGACGACGGACGTCCTCTACGACCTCGCCTTCCTGCTGATGGATCTGTCGCAGCGCGGCTTGCGGCGCGAAGCTTCGGTGCTGTTCAATCGCTATTGCGACATGCGCGGGGAAAGCGACGGGCTCGCGGCGATGCCGCTGTTTCTGGCGATGCGCGCTGCCGTGCGCGCCCATGTCGAGGCGAGCGCAGCCGGGCGCCAGGATGGTGCTGCCGCGCGGAACGCCAAGATCGCCGCAGCCCGGCATTACCTGGCGGCGGCGCTTGGCTTCCTTGACCGTCCGGCGCCGCGCCTGATCGCGATCGGCGGCTTGAGCGGAACCGGCAAGTCCACGCTGGCCGGGCACCTCGCCCCGCTGATCGGCGCTGCGCCGGGCGCGCGCTTGCTGCGCACTGATGTGCTGCGCAAGCGTATCGCCGGGGTCGCCCCCGAAGACCACCTGCCGGCAGAATCCTACACCGCAGAGCATAATGCCATTGTATATCAAAGGTTTCTGGAGGAGGCGCGCGGTGTGATCGAGGCGGGCATGTCGCTGGTCCTCGACGGCGTTTTCGCGAAAACCGCCGAGCGCGGCGCCGTAATGGACCTGGCGCGTGCGACCGGGGCGCCATTTTGCGGCCTGTGGCTGGAGGCGCCGCGCGCCGTCATGCACGAACGCGTCGCGCAGCGCCGAGGCGATGCATCCGACGCCGATGGTGCCGTGATCGATCGCCAGCTTGAATATGCGCTGGGGGATCTGGCCGGCTGGGTCTCGGTGCTTGCGGTCGGATCGCGCGAGGATGTTCTGGCTCGGGCGCTCGCCGCAATCGGCCCTTCCGTCCAAAAGTAAAGACAGTGCGTGCCATCTCGGCGAGTCGATGGTAGATATATACCTAACGGTACTTGGCCGCGCGGGCCGAGTCGCAGTCGCTGGCCATTCGTACGTGGCGCTTTTGGCCGAGATTGTGGGAATTGGTGGGGTATCTGGATGGGGCAGGCAGCACTTGATTGGCCAATCGCTCCCTTTGAGGCGGCGAGCAGGGTGTTCCCCGCCTCGTCGAATCGATTCGGTGGCGGCGTGGACGGGAACTTTTCTTCGCGGAAACAGTCGTCAACGCACATGTCACGCTTTTGTCAGCGCAGTCGTGCATAAGGGGGGTTCTTGTTGATCAATTCGGCGGGGCGCTTCTGCTTCACCGGAAATTGCATTTCTCAATGCTGCAGTATGCGCGCACAAATTGTCGCATTTCTCGCGCGCATGAGCGCTTTTGTCATGTAAGTTTCAGCGCCGCAAAATACGAGGAAGTACCGTAAAGGATATGGCTGAAACCCATTATGCTTATTTAATATAATATTTATCTTATATTTTAATACCCGTCGGGTCGCCAGTAATTGATAGCAATGATAGATAGTTAACAAGTCGTAAAAACTTAGGCAATCTAGATTGTTTGATGTTGAAGGTGATATTGAAATGGTGACTATCAACAGTCGGATCGATCGGGCAGATCTTGCGGCCTATGAATTTGGGGGAACTGCGGCCTTGCCGTTGACGCGGCGGGATCGCGAATCCACCCCCGCATTTGACGTGGCTCTTAGTGACGTGGCCGTCAGTGACGAAGCCCTGACTTGCTGGTCGCAGATTGACGGCAAGGCGCGCATGGTACTTGATCGCAATAGTCAATTGGTGGCCTGTTCCGCGAGCGCCCGGCAAATTATCGATAATTGCGAATGCGTGCGGATTGAACGCGGCGTGGTCGTGGCGGCACAAGAGCGGTTCCGCAAGAGTTTCGACGACTTGCGAACCGCCGGCAAGGGGCGGGTTGCCAGCCTGCTGATTCCCTGTTCGGACGGCGACGGACACTGGATCGTGCGCGCTGTCGAATCTGGCGACGGAAGCATTTTCGTCACGCTGCAATGCGCAAACGGCCGATACAGCGCTCAACTGGCGGACCTGGAGGCGGCCTTCGGACTGACCCCATGCGAAGCCAGGGTGGTAGAGGGCCTGTATCATGGTCGCTCGCCGCAGGAGATTGCGGACGAGCAGGAAATTTCGATCCACACCGTGCGGGCCCATATCCGCCGCTGCTATGACAAGATGCACATCAGTTGCCGCGAGCAACTGTGGCACCGCCTCGGCGCCTATCAGATCTAGCGCCAGGAGCAGTTGCTCGCGCGTTCGCGCAATTGCTCCTGGCGCCGGTGCGCATTTCCTCAAATCCCGATCTTTGCAACGGCCTGCCGCGCAGCGGACGGGTCTGCAGGCTCGCTGACCATGGCGCAGCGCCGGCCGGGTAAAGCGGCCTGCGCTGCGCCATGCCCTGATCTTCGCCAAACCTCACCGGAAATTCCATTTTCCCGTGCGCGAACAGCCAGTTCATGTCCCGGGCCGCTCAGTCGTGCGTCGCGGATTCGCAATACCTGACTAGTCAATCATGACTAACAAAACATGTTTAGTTAATTCTGTTACGAAATATGCTTAGTTCCTTGTTGTGATTACAGAACTTGCGAATCACCTTACAAACTAATTCAGAAAACAAGTCGCGCTGCTCGAAGTCGATACTAATCGGCTTTGGGCCGAGGAACGCCAGGGCAATCGCGTCTTGGCGAGCCAGCAGGCTTGCGTCTGTTGGTGAGCTAATCGAGGCTGACAGTGACAGACATGACTTCATGCCAGGCAGCGTCCAGAATTGGTGCCGCGCTCAGTGCGTTGTTCCTTGTCTCGATCGGAACTTCGTCGCCACTCGCCGCGCAACCGGTCGGTGGACAAGGCGGGGACGCAGCCGAACTTCCTTCGGGCGCACTTATCGTCCTGCGTCCCGTTCCGAGCCGTCCGGCCGAAGACGTGGGCGTCCCCGCGCCGCCGGCTTACGTGGTGCTGGGCGGCAGGGACGAAGTCCTGTCGGCTGTCACCAGTGGCCTGAGTCCGATTTCCGACCACGAGCAGGCCTCGATCATGGCCGACGCCGCGCCTGCCCGGGTCAATCACGGCGGGCTGCCCGGTGATCGCTTCGGCGGTCTGGGCAATTCGTCCGGCGCCGGTTCCGCATCGATGGTGCAGGAACATGCCTCTGGCGCCGGCGGCGCGGTGCGGGATGCGGTTGGTGTGATCCCTTCCGCGCTGGGCGTGGTCAGCGCGGCGCTGGGAGGCGGCAAGTGAGCGGCGTGGGCCCCCGCATCGGCGCGCTCGCCGCCGCAATTTGGCTGATCGGCTTGCCGCAGCCGGCCTTCGCGCAGGTGCAGGACGAAGTCGTCGTGAGCGGCGAGGACGTTTCCGGGTTCAGCGGCCGCCTTGCGGTCAACCTGGCGGCCGGCGACGGCAACCAGGCGGCAAACGATGCGGTCATCGCGATCGGTGATCTCGCCTTGGGTGGCTCGCTGATCAACCAGTCGATCGCGGGCTCCGATCCGCGTGACCGGGCAACCCGGGTGGCGCTGGAAGGCAATGCCTTCGCGAATTCATCCGGCCTCGCCAGCATCAATGCTGCGGCCGGAATCCAGAATCAGATGGCGAATGTCGCCGTCCTTTCAATTGGCAGAATTGGGGCGATCTCGGATCAACTGCTCGCGCAGTCGAGCGCCCCTGCGAAACCGAGCGGGTCCACTGGGGGCGGCGCTGACGTCCGGAACGATGCAGTCGCGGTAAGCGACGGAGCGTTCCGGGACAGTAGCGGACTCATCCAGGTCAACCTGATCGGCGGCGAGAGGAACTCCTCCGCCAATACCTTCGTGCTGAGTGTGCTGCCCGAAGGAACACCCTAACTGATACCTAGGAGAAGTAAGATGAAAGCGATGTTGCTTACTGCAGCCGCAGTTTCGGCGTTGATCGCCGGGGCTCCGGCCATGGCTCAGGACAGTGGAAGTTCTGTCGGAATCGATCTTCATTATGGGAACAATATCGACACCAGCGTGGTGACCGACGTCACTTACACGAAGGATGTCGCGCTGGAAGGCACCGTTACGCTGGAAGGCGTGGTGGAAGTCGATAGCTCGGCAGTGGCCGTGACCGACGTCAAGCAGATCATGGGTCCGAACGAAGTGACCTATCGCGAAGAAAACGAACTGAACGGTGAGAACGGCTATGTCGATCCGGTGTTCGGCCCCGGCATCAGCGAAGGCGGGATGGACCCGAATGACGACCTGATCGACGGTGTTCCCGAAGGTCAGATCCGCGCCGGCTACTTCGCGCCGATCATCAACACCGTCGAGGCGTTCGACGTCAGCGGTGCCGGCAACATCGGCGTCAACCTGGCGGCCGGTTACTACAACATGCAGATGAATGCCGCGACGCTGGCTTCCTCTGCGGTTACCGATCCGGAAGCAACCGGTGGTTGGGCGGAAGCTTCCACCACCATGCTGCAGGCGCTGACCGGCACTGCGCAATACGCTGTGCCCTCGGAACTCCTGCCCGAGGACGAAGTTGAAGTCGGCGGTGGCGGCAACAACTTCCGTGATCGCAACACCTTGCTGGGTGGTTCGATCGCGGGTGACGGCAACATCGGCGTCAATGCTGCCGCCGGCAGCTTCAACCAGCAGGCGAACCTGATGACGCTGGCCGTGGCCACGGATTCGGCGCTGGCGGAAGCCAATTCCGGCCTGATCCAGACCTCGCTGTTCAACTTCGTCGAACAGCAGGACAGCATCAACCACGTCGGTGCTGCGACCATCGCTGATGCTTCGGGCAATATCGGCCTGAACATGGCGGCGGGCGTCGGCAATCAGCAGCTGAACTCGCTGACCATCGCGGCATCCCAGGGTGGCGCGCCGGTCACGCCTCCGCCGGGCGGCGGTGGCGGCGGCGGCGACGGCAGCTGATCGCACCCAGCGGCGGGAGGGGGGGCGAAGGCTCCCCCTCCACCTTTGCCTGTGCATTTTTCTGAGCGGGAGTGAACATCTGTGAACCGGCGGTCGAGCCCTGACGGACGATCTGGCGCTGCCCTGCGGCGCGGCTTCGCAGCGGCGCTGCTTGCCGCCGTGTCTCTTGCCGGCTGCGCGACTGCGCCCGCTTCGGACACGCCCGTCTGGCTTGCCCAGACATCGCCCGGCGCCCTCGCGTTCAACAAACCGGTGACGAGCTGGAAAGACCTGAAGTTCGAAGATCTTGTCCGTCAGCGCACGGATTTCAGCTGCGGCGCAGCGGTGCTGGCGACGATTTTCAACGAGGCATTCGGCCACCAGACCACCGAGCATCAGGTGCTGGTCAACATGCTCAAGGTCGCCGATCCCGATGTCGTGCGCGAAAAGGGTTTTTCGCTCCTCGATATGAAGAATTACTCGCGGCAGATCGGCATGGCCGGCGAAGGCTACCGCGTTGATTTTGCGCAGCTTGCGCGGATCAACGTGCCGGTGATCGTGCTGATCAACATCAAGGGCTACAAGCATTTTGTCATCGTCCGGAAGGTCTATCCCGATCATGTCGCGATCGGCGATCCGGCGCTTGGCAACCGGACCATGGCGCGCCGCGATTTCGAGCAGGCGTGGAACCAGGTTGCCTTCGTCGTGACCGGTAAAAATTACAATCCGGCCAATGCGTTGCTCGATCCGCCGGAGCCGCTCTCGGCTCAGCGCCTGCTGGCAACGCATGCGTCGTTGCCGTCAACCGAAGCCGCTGAGTTCGGCTTTGGTCCATCCTATCAGTTCAGCTTCTAGGAGAGGTCATCGTGTCCGACTCTATCGTCCGCAAGCTAGCCGCCACCGGTCTGGTCTCGGCGTCGCTGGCAGTTCCCGCCCCGGCCCTGGCCATCCAGGCCCTGGCCAACGATCGCTCGCCGGACGATCTGTCGTTCGATCGCGGCACCGCCTCGCTTTCCGGCGGCGGCGTAGATCTCGACCAGGCGGATTTCCTGCAACTCGGGACACGGCTGGCCGACAACGATCTCGGGGAAATGCGCGGCAAGTTCATTCGGCCGGATGCGGTTTCCTATTTCGGCATTTCGATGCTGACGAGCTGGCAGGATGGGCAGGGCGTGACCACGTTCGCCCGGCTCGCCTTCAACGTCGATTTCCTGGCGAACAGCACCGGCGGCGGATCGCCGACGCTGATGGTCGGCTGGGTTCGCGATGGCGGCGATGATCCGGCCATGAACGTGGCCGGCGTTCCGGAGGGCTATGTAGCGCTGTCGCTCGGCCCGGATCAGGTCATGCCGGTCGGCGCGCTTGATACGCTGGCCGGCGCGGGCCAGGCCAACGTCATCGCCGGGGCGGATAACGCCGCGCGCAACAGTCTGCAGTTTGCGGTGGTTCCGCGCGGCGCGGTGCCGGACATGGCGGGCGAAGGGCTCCATCCGATCACCGCGACGACGGGCGTTTCGTTCAGCGATGGCGATCAGTTGCAGTTCCGCCTGGGCGAAAACTCGGTCGGCATGGTGCTTACCGGAAACAACGGGCTCGACAGCTCGCTGCAGAGCGTTGGCGGCGGCTTGGGCCAGCTCCTCCAGCAGACGATGCTGCAGAGCGACGGCAACAGCGTGCTGAACAGCGCGACGGTCGTGTTCGGGGTCGATGCGCTGCAGAACGCCGAGGCGGTGCGGGCCGATGGCGCGTTGATGTCGATGAAGGGTCTTGGTTTTTGAGGAACGGTGCACGGATGAAATTTCGGGGGGTAGTAATGGCGAGCGTCGGCGTGTGTCTGGCGTTTGCCGGTCCGGCAGGCGCTGAGGATGCGGCGCGCAAGTTCGCGGTCGAGGATGGCGGGCGGGCCAGTTGCCGCGCGTTTCTCGCGGCCCGGAAGGATCAGGCCTCGGCCGATTATCGGCAGATGATCGGCTTTGTCGAAGGCTATCTCACGGCGGCCAACCGCTATGAGAAGGATACGTTCGATCTCTCGCCCTGGCACAGCGAGGCGGCGTTCGGGCTCATTTTCGAAAAGCATTGCACCGCCCACCCGGGCGACACGCTGATCGGCACGCTGCAGAAGCTGACGATCAGTTTCCGTCCCTTGCGCCTCGCGCAATATTCCAGGCTGGTCGAGGTCGGCAGCGGGAAGGACAAGGCGATTGTCTATGAAATGATCCTGAAACGCGCCCAGGGAGCCCTGCGTACGCGGGGACTTTATAGTGGCGCGCAGGATGGCCGCTATTCGTCCGCCATGCGCGATGCGCTGGTGCAGTTTCAGAAGCAGCAGAAGCTCCAGCCGACCGGCGTGCCCGATGCGGCGACCTTGTGGACCCTGCGCAACCCTTGATCCGCCCGGCGGCCGGCCCAGGGACCGGCCCGAAAACCAAAGGACAGACGATGACGCGCCATGTTCCCACAAAACCGATGATGATGGCGAGCGCTGCCGTAATGCTCTTCGCTGGGCGGCCGGTTGCCGCGCAAGTGCTGCCCGATGAGGTCAGCTCTCTGCGCGCGCAGCTCAGTGACATGCAGGCGCGCGAAGCGGCGGCCGTGCGGCGCGTCAACGAGCTGGAAGCCCGGCTGGAACGGCTCGAACAATCCCGCCTGAGCGATGCGGACACTTCGGAAGTGCGCGGGCGCTATGTCCACTCGAATGCGACCGCCTGGTCCGACGATCCCGCGATCTCCTATTTCCAGCGGTCCCCCCATGGCCCGTCTCCCGATGGCCTTTCGCCGCTGGGCTATGCCCAGTCCTCCGGCGCCGGGGACGAGTCCCAGGGGCAGGGCATTTCCGGCAATGTGGCGGAACCCGATCGCAAGGCTCCCGCGCCGACCGACGCCGAAGCCGAACTGGCGGCACAGCGCCAGGGCCGCTTCGGCGACCGCATCGGCCTCGAACTCGGGGCGGGCTACACCCATTTCGATAGCGCGCGGATCAATCTCAACGGGTTCCTCGCGCTCGATTCGATCTTTCTCGGCACGCTCAGCATCGATCAGGTCACTGCGGACCTGTTCACGTTCGATCCGACCTTGCGGGTGGGGGTGAACGACCGGCTGTTCCTCGATGCGAACGTGCCCTACCTCTATCGCACCTCGAATTTCCGCTCGGGCGGGGCGGGCGGCAATGCCAGCGGCCTGATCGAGGAGAGCGTGAGCGAGCACGGCTTCGGCGATCTCAATTTCGGGGTCAGTTACCGGCTGTTTCGCGAAACGAACGGGCGCCCGGATATTGTCCTGAACGCCCGGGTCAAGGCGCCGACCGGCAAGAATCCCTATGGTGTCGAATTGCGCGAAGTGGCGAACAGCCAGGGCAACCTGTCGGTGCCCGAGCGGCTCTCCACCGGCAGCGGCGTGTGGGGTGGATCGCTCGGGGTGTCGGCCCTCAAGACCCTCGATCCGATGGTGGTGTTCGGCAGTCTTACCTACTTCCGCAATTTCCCGCGCAGCTTCGGCGATATCGACGAGGCGCCGGGCGATCAGCCGGGCCAGGTGGATGTCGGCGATGCGTTCCAGCTCGGCGCCGGGCTCGCCTATGCGCTGAACGACCGGTCGAGCATCAGCATGTCCTACACCCAGCGGATGGTGAGCAGGTCCACCATCACGCGCGACGGGCAGGCGGAGCAACGGATTGTCGGCAGCCAGGCGAACGTCGGACTGGTCAATCTGGGCGCGACGTTCTCGCTCGGCGAGCACTTCTCGCTGTTGACGAATGTGGGCATCGGGCTGACCCAGGACAGCCCGGACATGACGGTCAGTTTCCGTATCCCCTACCGCTTCTGAACGGCGTCCGGCGTGCGCCCGGCGCGCACGCCGGGCTGCTCGTCCATCACCTGCTCGATCACCGGCGCCAGGGCCTTGAACAACTGGGCCGGAAGCGCGCTGGTGAAATTGTACCGATCCGCGGCCGGGCCTTCCACAAAGGCGGTGACCGTGCCGAACAGGCGATCGCCGGCAAAGAAGACGAAGGTCGCCGTCCGCGACTTCACGACGGAATGCTGGCGGTTGTCGCCTGTCCCCGTCTTGCCGCCGATCACCAGGGGCTTTCCGTCTGGCCCGGCAATGGCTCCGTCGGCCCGCCGGGCGGTCCCGTTCTGGACGACATCGATCAGCCCCCGGCGGACCACGCGGGCGATGTCCGGCCGCAAGACCCGCTGGCCGTTGGCCCGCGCCGCCTTCATCACGGTTTCATAGGGCGTCCGTTCGGCAAAGCGCAGGCGATCGATCCGCACGATCGGCTGGCGATAGCCGCCATTCATGACGATCCCCATCAGTTCGGCCAGCGCATCGGGCCGGTCGCCCGAGGTTCCGATCGCGGTGGCATATGAGGGGACGAGCGCGCCGAAAGGATAGCCGAGCCGTTGCCAGTTCTGGTGGATCGGTCCGAAGGCCTCGCGTTCCAGCATCGTCCTGATGCGCAGGTTCTGGGCATGGAACCGGGTGGGTTTCAGCAACCACTGGTAAGATTCCTGGCGGACGTCCGCACCTGCGGCGACAATATCGCGCCACTGGGCGGTGGGCCGTTCATAGAGGAAGCGGGCCAGCCACAGCTCAAGCGGATGGATGCGCGAAATGTACGAGCGATCTGCCAGATTGAGCCGGTCCGGTGCGTAAGTCTCATAGAGCTTGCGCATAGCGGCATCGCCGGAAACCTTGGGCGCTGCCCAGCGGTTGATGAACCCGGAAAACTCCGCGAAACCGGCTTGTGGCCGGACGGTACGATAGGCGGCGGCAAGGCGCGGCGGCATGAATTTTGCCCGTTCGGCAATGTGGCTCAAGATGCCGGCGCGATCGAGGTTGCGGTAATCCGGCAGGAAGCGGGCGAGGTACTGCCGCCCTTCCATGTCGATAAAGCGTTGCAGATAGGCCATCCGGGCCGGATGATCGGGTTTTTCCAGAATGCCCTTCGTGTCCGGAATGCGGGCGACATGAAAATCCACGATGTCCCGCATCATCCGGATGAAGACCAGGTTCACGCTCTGCTGCAGACCATAGGACACGGTCATGTAACCGCCATGGCGGCGATTGAAGTTGGCGAAGCGGTGCGTCCCGCCGGCGGTGAAGAAGCGTTCCCCCGAAGCGGCGGAATAACGCTTCTCCATTGCCGCATCGAGCATTGCGGGCAGGCCCTTGTCGCCGTTTTCAAGCAATTGGCCGGCCACCCAGGCGCTCAAAGGGTCGCCGTCAGCGACCATCGCCTGCAGCGTTGCGGCCGGATCTCGCCGGTGCTGGTCATACAGGGCCGCAATGATCTGGAGATAGCTGATGAGCGTGCGGACCTTGGCGGTGGACCCCAGCTCCAGCTTGGTGCCGACATTGACGTCGAGCGGTTCGTCGAGACTGTCGGTCTGGACGCGCAGGTAATTGACCGCTGGTCCGCGCTCGTAGAGCGTGAAACTGTAATGGACCCGCGCGGCCTTCTCCGGGCTCGACAGGCCGAAACCGCCCAGCCCCAGGGCGCCGAGCTTTTCAGGGTCGCGCAAGCTGCGCAGAATCTCGGTCGAGCGTTCCTGCGCCGGCAGGTTCAGCGTTGTCTCGGCAGTCAGGTCGAGCCGCTGGAGATCATAGAACGGCAAGCCGCCGAGCGCCCGCGAAAGGTTGCTGCGCATGGCCGTCGCAGCCTTGAACGTGGCGCTCGGCAAGGGTTCCGGTTGCGGCGGCACCGTATTGAATTTGAGCCGGGCGCGGACCGCTGCTTCGGCCAGGTTGGCGGCGATGCGGCCCTGGCTCGCCATCAGGCGCAGATAGCTCTCGGTCAGCCGTTCCAGTTCCGCCCGGCCCTTGCCGAGATAGTAGCCGGGGCGCCGCTGCGCGATCACCAGGCTGAGCACCTGCTTCAGCGCCAGTCCCTTGCGGCCAAGCGCAAAGTCCGTTGTTGCAGGTGCCGCCAGCGTCCGGTTGACCCGCGCGAAATCCGCGCCGTACCACAGCGTCAACCCGTCACCGAGGCCAATGACTTCGCCATGATTGGGAAACCCCGCCAGCGGCATCAGGTTCAACGCATCGACCAGCACGTTCTCGCGGAATGCCGTCGTGTCCCGGCCGTCGCGATAGCCGCGCACACTGGCCGACAGCATCTGCCGGAACTTGTCGGAAGGGCCGGCCGTCCGTCCTCCCGCAGAATGGCGCAGCTTTTCCATTTGCGTGGCGTTGGTGCTGCCGCCGGGCCTCGCGCCGTCCGGCCGGGGCGTGCCGAACTGGAACAGCGCCAGTCCCAGCCGGTCCCATTCCACGGCCGGGTTGCGATTGGGGTGCTGCGGGTCGAGCAATTCCCGGTTTTCCACGAAGGTCAGGCTGGCCATGACCGGCGCGGGAACCGCCCCGAACGACGGATAGAAGGCATTGGGCTGGCGGAAGCGATAATACGGGCGCCCACCGGCCGCGAGGATGGTCAGTCCGGCCGAGGTCTTCTCGCGATAGGGGGGAAACCCGCCCAGCTTCTGAAACGTGCGCAACGAACCGGAGGTACGGACCTGGCGCTCCACCACGAACCGCTTGGCGGTCAGCGCGGAAATGAACTCCGGCAGGCGGCTGTACCCCAGGCGCTCGTCAAACGGCCCGGTCCGGGGAAAAATCAGATTGCCGGCGGGGCCATCCTCGACCGTGAACCGCATCTGCCGCGCCCATTGCGACAGGAGGAACGACTGGAGCGTCGACGTGCGAAACTCGAACAGCACCAGCGCCAGGACAACGACGATCTTTGCTAACGTCGCCGGTCGCAGCCATTTCCTTGCCGCGAGTCTGGTCCGTGCTGCGAGTCTGGAAAAATCAAATTCAGAAATGCGGCGCGCAAAGCGCTCCTTCACCTCATCTGGTCGCAACCAACGCATTCATCCCTCATCGTGGAGGGCCACGAAATAGCTATATGCCACAAGTAGCTGGCCACCGGTAACTTGTCCACGCTATCCGCTATCCGCAGCGTCCTTCCCGTGCCGCATTTTCGGCCCGGGCGAACCCGCTGGCCGTGAACGCCTGCCCGAGCGCAGCGATGAAGGCGCCGAACTGACGTGCTGTCCTGATTGTTGCCGGTCAGAGCTGGCGTTTCGCTTCGTCATGATGATTGTCTTGCGGGATGTCGACGTTTCCGGGGGCAGTCTGAAGCGCGGCTTGGTTGGCGAAGCCGGTCGTAAATTTGGGGCCGCTCGCTGCCCCGGTCACTACGCGGCGCGAACGTGCGAGGGGCGCAGGTTTCCTCGAAACCGTCGATGCAGAATGCGCCACAGAGACTCTGCCCAATTCAGGCCGATTTCCCGTCTCTGCAGAGAAAGTTCCACGCAGCCATATCAGGGAGATTTCCGCGCAATTGTGCCACTTCCGGCGCAGCTCTCCGGAGAGGCTGCTGACCGGCAAGGTGCTTGGAGGCCCGAGCCGGAATCGAACCGGCGTGCGCGGATTTGCAGTCCGCTACGTAACCACTCCGCCATCGGGCCTCCGGGCGGGAGTGCGCGCCCTACCAACACGGGCGCAGCCGCGCAACGAGTTTCAGCCGACCTGTTCGAACTGCAGCGTCCGGCGCTCCGGGTTGGCGGCGACCAGCCTGACGTTGAGCGCGTCGCCGGGCTGCACGCCGTCGGCCGCCACGCGGGCGACGACCGGCAGATCGCAGAGCTGGATGCGCGCGCCGTTCCCGGAAAGGTCGGTGACGACCGCCGCGAAACGCGTACCTTCCTGCCCCGCCAGCAGCGCCGTCTCGGCCAGATCGATCACCGCGCGATCGACCTGGCCGTCGCGCCCGTCGGCCCTGGCCATGACCTCGGGAAGACGGTCAAATGCGGCGGTCACTTCTTCGGGGACCGGCCGTCCGTTCGCGACGGCCAGCACCGCGCGCAGCACATAGCGATCGGCCAGTCGGCGCAGCGGCGCCGTGGCATGGGCGTAAGTCGCGGCCAGCGCGGCGTGCCACGGCCGCTCGCCGGCGCGAAAGGGCACATAGCTGGCGCCCTGCCCGGCGCGGCGGATCGCCAGCATGAAGGCGGCATCGCGCGGGCGCGTGCCGCTCAGCGTCCGCTCGAACTGTTCCAGCGTCATTGCCGCAGGCCAATCGAGTTCGAACGCCCGCGCGGTGCCGCGCAGGCGCAACTGCGCCCTTGCATCGGGCGGGGCCATCACGCGGAACAGCCCGGTTCCCGCCTCGTAGAGCGCCCGTGCCACCGCGATGTTGCTGGCCAGCGACAGCGCGGCGTTGCGCTCTTCGGCTGCCAGGCGCGGGCGGAAGGCGAGGTGGAAATGGCCGGACCCGTCCTGCTCCACTTCCTGCTGCGGCGGATCGACCCGCGCCGCGCCGCGATGGTCTGCCGCCGCCTCGATCCGCCGGGCGAGTTCGGCAAAGCCGTCCGGCAGTTCGTCGTCGCGCACTGTTTCATAGGCCAGCTTGGCACGGTTGCGGATGATCGCCCGTTCCGCGCCTTCCAGCCGGCTGTCGCCATCCGGCCCGATCCGGACGGTGAGGATGACTGCGGGGCGGGGGCCGCCGGGCAGCAGGCTCGCCGCCTGATCGGCCAGGAGGGCAGGGTGCAGTCCGGCCTTGCCGTCGGGGAGGTAGCAGGTCGTGCCGCGCCGCCATGCCTCGGCGTCGATCGGATCGGCGTCGCGCACGAACCAGGCGACATCGGCGATCGCATAGCGCAGGATCAGGTCGCCCCCGGCCCGCTCCAGCGCGAAAGCCTGGTCAAGGTCGGTCGAACTGGCCGGATCGAGTGTGACGAAGGGCAGGGCGGTCCGATCGCCATGCTCGTCCGGCACCAGCCGCACCGCGGTCTCGGCCGCCGCCTGCACGGCCGGCGAAAATGTTTCGGGAACCTGGAACTGCGCCCGGATCGCGGCGAGGCCGCCGGCGAGCAGGCGTTGGGGATCGCGCAGCGCTTTCATGGCCGGGGAATGGCAAGGCCCGGGCCGTTAGGCAAGCGATGCGAACCGGATTCGTGCGCGCGCCGGATTTTCGATCCCGACAGGTTGGGCGTTTGCCTGGCGGGGATCGCGCGTCAGGGATCGATGAACTGCGCCGCGCGTTTCTGTTGCTGGCTCGCCACCGCTTCAAGCTGGTTGCGCGAGCCGATCAGCCGCCGCGCTTCCACGCTTTCGGCCGCCAGGATCGCGTCGGTTTCAAGGTCGTGGCTGCGGTTGGCCAGGCTCTTGGCCGCGCGGGTCGCGCTGGGACTGCACCCGGCGATTTCGGCCGCGATCGCGGTCGCGCGGGCCACCGGGTCGGCGTCTTCATGCGTCGCGAAGCCGAGCGTGACGGCCTGCTCGCCGGAAAACTCGCGGTGCGTGTAAGTCAGTTCGCGCAACAGGTCATCGCGCACCAGGCCGCGCCACAGTGCAAAGTGCCCCATGTCGGGAACCAGTCCCCACTTCGATTCCATGACCGCGAAGCGCGCATCGGGCGCCGCCACCCGGATATCCGCGCCGGCGGCGACCTGCAGTCCGGCCCCGAAGCACACGCCGTGCAGCGCGGCGATGACCGGGCAGGGCAGCTTGCGCCATTGTATGGACAATTGCTGAAAGCGGTTGGCATTGCCATGGGTGCGCTCGGTCAGTTGCAAACCTTCGAGCATGCCGCCGGTGAGCGCTTCCAGATCGATCCCGGCGCAAAAGCCCCGGCCTTCGCCGGCCAGCACCACCGCCCGCAGCCCGGGCCAGTCGTGCAGCGCCTGCCCGGCCGCGAGCAGGCTGGCGATCATCGCCTCGTCCAGCGCGTTCAGCTTGTCGGTCCGGACCATGCGAACTTGGGCAATGCCCGCAGCATCGACGGCAATCGTCACCCGGTCGTTGTCGGTCCATTCATGGCGCATGGTTCATGCCTCCTCTCCCGTGGGCAGGCCAAGCGGTGCCACTTCCCGGACATGTTCGTCCAGCGCCGTTTCGGCGGGCCGCAGCGGAATCGCGGGGGATGACGGATCGATCGCGAGGACATAGCCGCCCGGAACCGCCGTCCGCACGATCTGCGCCAGTCCGGCGACCGCCAGCTTGGCGCGCAAGCGGCAGACGTGGACGGCAAGGCTGTTGGTTTCGGGCCGGAAATTGAGCTGCCACACCTCGCTCAGCAGCGCATCGGCCGCGACCGGCTCGCCCGGCGCTTCGGCGAGGCGCCACAGCAGTGCAAATTCGCGCGGGTGCAGGCCGAGCCGGCGTTCGCCAACCCAGCCGTCGCGCAGCAGGAGGTCAAGCAGGAGCCGGCCATGTGCCCGCCGCCGCGGCAGCGAGCCCAGCGCGACAGCGACCCGGCTAACCCGCTCTTCCAGTTCCGCCAGCGTAACGGCCGCCGGCAGAACCTCGCCGAAGCCGAGCGCCAGCAAGTGCGCCCGCTCGACCGGGCTTTCGACGCCGATCAGCATCACAGGCGCGCGCTCGCGGCGCGTGTTCAGCCGCTTCCTGACCGAGCTATCGGTCAGCAGAATCGGTAACGATGCCTCGCCGGGCGAGACTCCAAGTTCGACGAGGTGCCAGCCACGGTGGCGCAAGTCGTATTCAGCCGGGATCTCGTCGCCGGCAAGCCAACCGAATAGCTGCATTTTTCCCCGTATCCGCCCTGCTCAGGCCGGGAAGCGGCGAACCGCAAACCGATGAGCAAATGTTCTCGCCCCATTATCCCGGCACAAAGGTTAACGGAGTGGTTCCGTAAACTGCAACCGAGTCGATGCGTTAAATAGAACATGGCGCGCGCAGGGCATCAGAAAATGCCCGGTACCTGGGAGAGAATCTCACATCGCAATGCAGTTGGCGGCAAAGTTAACCGGCGCCCGCGTTAACCGGCGCCGGTATCCACAACCCAGGATGCCAGCTCAGGCCGCCGTGGAGTTCACGCCCATGGTCGTCAGGTAGCGCTTTATGTTGCGGGCGGCCTGGCGCAGCCGCTGCTCGTTCTCGACCATCGCGATGCGGACATAGCCTTCGCCGTCCTCGCCATAACCGACGCCCGGCGCTACCGCGACTTCGGCATGGGTAAGGAGCTGCTTCGCGAATTCGAGGCTGCCCATCTCCTTCAGCGCCGGCGGCAGCGGCGCCCAGGCGAACATCGACGCCTTGGGGCTCGGGATGTCCCAGCCGGCGCGGCCGAACGCTTCGACCATCACGTCGCGGCGCTTCTGGTAAAGCTGGCGATTGGCCTCGACGATGTCCTGCGGGCCGTTGAGCGCGGCGCAAGCAGCGGCCTGGATCGGGGTGAAGGCGCCGTAATCGAGGTATGACTTCACACGCGTGAGCGCCGCGATCACCCGCTGGTTGCCCACCGCGAAACCGACCCGCCAGCCGGCCATCGAATACGTCTTCGACATCGAGGTGAATTCGACCGCGATGTCTTTCGCGCCCGGCACCTGCAGGATCGAAGGGGTCGGATTGCCGTCGTAATAAAGCTCGGAATAGGCGAGGTCGGAAAGAACCCAGACCTTGTTTTCCTTCGCCCAGGCAACCAGCCGCTCATAGAACGCAAGGTCGACCGTTTCGGCCGTCGGGTTCGACGGAAAGTTCACGATCAGGATCGAAGGGCGCGGCACGGTAAACGCCATGGCCCGATCCAGCGAAGCCCAATAGCGTTCGTCCGGCGTGGTCGGAATCGAGCGGATGGTCGCGCCGGCGATGATGAAGCCGAACGTGTGGATCGGGTAGCTCGGGTTTGGCGCGAGCACGACATCGCCCGGCGCGGTCATCGCGGTAGCGAGACTGGCAAGGCCTTCCTTCGAGCCGAGCGTCATCACCACTTCGGTTTCGGGATCGACATCCACGCCGAACCGGCGGCCATAATAATTCGCCTGCGCCTTGCGGATACCGGGGATGCCCTTCGAGGCCGAATAGCCGTGCGCCGATGGCTTCTGCGCAACTTCGCACAGCTTGTCGATCACGTGGGCGGGCGGGGGCAGATCGGGGTTGCCCATGCCGAGGTCGATAATGTCCCGTCCCGCGGCGCGGGCTGCGGCTCGCATCGCGTTCACTTCGGCGATGACATAGGGCGGCAGGCGCTTGATGCGGTAGAACTCGTCTTCCATGACTTGGGCATTTCCAGTAAAAATCGCGACAGCAGTGTCACATGGTGTCTGTAAGCATTTACGGGCCGGCGCGCAAATGTCCGCTGCCGCGCATTTTGCGCGTTTCGGCGCCGCTTCCCACTGACAACGGATATTTTTTCAGGCTATGTAGCAGGCAACGCTGAAAGACGCGGACCGGGAGCGAACGATGGCCGATGCTGA
>VMTF01000183.1 GCA_013791705.1 Sphingomonadales bacterium
CCTTGCCGGTGTGCGGATCGATCACGACAAGACTGACCCAGCCATTGCCGAACAGGCGCCCGAGAATGTCGTTCGATTCCACGCACCCGTCGACCCGGTCAAAGGGTGCGTGGACGACCGTCCGCAACCGCAGCGGGACGGGGAAGGGCGTGCTATCGTCGGTGAACAGCGACTGCTTCGGCAGACCGACCCTGAGGTCACCGCCATTGCCCTGCAGGACGCCGATCCCGCCCACGACATTTTGAGTAACCTTGTCACCCGAACCGTAGCGATCATTGTCGATTGTCGAGAACAGGTACTGGCAGTTGATCCACTGGGCGACCACCATCGGCGCGGTCAGGATTGTCGTCAGCGCGGTGCCGTCAGTGTCATTTTGCCAGTCGTAGCTGTGCAGGAAGGCGCGGCCTTCAAGGTCGATCTCCCGGGTCAGCGCACGCGGGCCCACAATGAACGCCGCGTTGCCTGACAGCCCCCATTCGGGCCGGACTTCACCCCAGTGCATGGAGCCCGTCAGCAGATCATTGGCGGTCCGTCCAAGCAGTGCTGCCCGCCGTTCCCGATTGGCTGTCCCCGCCTTGACCAGGCCTTCCATCAGGGCCTGAAGATCCTCGCGATGGCTCTCCGGGACGGAGAACCGGTCGAAAATCACAACCTTGTCGGTGGTTGTGTTGTGTTCGGCAGCGATGAACCATGTCGTTTCCGGGATTGCGATGCCCTTTGCCGCCAGCCCGGCCCGAACTTCAGGCTCATTGAGGATGACGGCCAGTATCCGCGCGTTCGAACCGCCAGCGTGACCGCCGCAGGCGCCGCAGTCGAGCGCCGCTGCGTAGGGGTTGTTCACCGCGCTTCCGCCATGGCCGACCAGAGCGACCAGCCGTGCGGTCTGGGAGGAAAGCCCCGTCAGCTTGAACAGGGCAAGGGCAAAGCCGACCTTCTCTTCCTGCGTGAAGGTCGGGTGCCAGGCATGATCCTCATGCCGGCCCAATGCCGGAGCAAGCGCTTCGTCCCGGGAAGGCGAGAAGACGGCACCAATCCGCTTGGAGAGCCCTGGCGCGAGTGTGCGCGCCGCCATCAGCAGCCCTGCAAGAGGACCGGTGGCCTCGGCAGTAGCGAAGGCTGTTGCCGTCCCCTGCTTGCCTGCATCGAACAGGGCGGACGCCTGCCTTGCCTGCGCCTGACTGGCGGTCAACGCGGCTGCCTCCTGCTCCCGGCCTGGAGCGGGCGCTTCCATCACATCGTGCTGCGGCGACAGCAGGACCGGCAGCAGCCGCGTCCGCCGTTCGTCGCCATGCCGGTGCAGCGCGATAGGCAAGCCGAAGAAGCCGGCATAACCGAAGGTCTCATAGCGGCCCTGCGCCTCCAGTGCCCGCCGGAACGGCTCTGAGCGGATATCGATGCAGAATACCAGCTGGGCATCGGGTGTTTCTGACGGAGCAAGACTGGTCGCGGCAGACTGGAGACTCGGCGCGAGGGCATTGCGATAGGTCCACTCCGCTGCGGTCTGGAAGAGGGCGCCAAGCGCGTTTTCACTCATGGTCGCGACGGTCGAAAACCGGGTATGACCTTCCTTGCTGAGGCCCCCGAGGGTCACATTTGTTAGCCCGAAATGGGCCGCCAGCTGGGTTGCCGCATCAGGCCCGTTCTTTGACCCTGAAGGAGACGAGACCGCACCTCCACGCTCCAGCAGCAGCCACAGCGCCAGCAGATCGGCCATGCTCCCAGGCGAGCCGGCAGCGATGTCCGGATCGGCATTCTCATTGCGCCAGCGGATATGGCCCGCCCAGCCGGGTAGCCGGGCGACAAGTTCTGCAAGCTTCTGCTCTTCCTGGCCGAGATGGATGCCAAGTGCGACCAGCCCTTCGGACACGGCCTCCAGCGGATCGCGTGGGACGCTCAACAGCAGTTGCTGACCACTCTGGCCAGTCAGCGTGCGGAACTCGGCATCGTAAGCGATGGCGGCCAGCGTCGCCCGGTAAAGGCCCAGCTCGCGATTTGGCATTGGGCTGGGGGCCAGCCCTTGATCGAAGAAGGCCCCGCACCACTTGGCAATGAAGGCTGCATCAGGGGACAAGGCCTCAGGCGCAACGCCCTCGTCTTGCATCGGCAGATGCAGGAGCCGGGCCATCAGCAGGTCGAGCCGCGAAATATCGGGCCCGATAAGTTCAAAGGCAGCGTTCAGGCCGCCCAGCTTCTGGATGGCGGCATCGCGGAGGGTCCGTTCCTCCAGCTTGCCGGCAGTGCGTAGCTTGCGCCATTGGGTGAGCGGGAGGTTCTGGCGTGCGCCGAACCTTTGCGCGGCCAGCTGAACTGCCTCTTCATAGGGCAGGTTCTCGTACCCGGCGAGCGGATTGATGGCGATGGCGCTTTCGAGCGGCCAGATCGGCGGGACAGTGCGGGAGGCCAGCGCCACCAGGCCAGCCACTTCGGTCCGGGTGAGGATCGGATCAACCGCAGTCAGAGGAGCCATCATGTTCATTTCTCTTCTCCCTTGCTGGCGGCAGGCAGCGTGCCGGCGTTGATGAGGTGGACGTAGAGAGGAAGGGGGAGGCCGCGACCGGTCGAGACGCGCTGCTGCTGCCAGACCCAGATGCCGAGGAAGACAATCAGTAGGGCTAGCAATACCCATCCCGGCACGAGTGGCGCGGCATCCGCGCCGATCGCGATCCCGGCCAGGGCCAGGCCGGCACTATGGAAGCCGATCAAGGCAGCCAGTGTCAGCATAAGCGTCACCTTCGCCCGCATCGGCAACTTGCCACCGAGCGAGGCGACCAGCGTCGAGACCGCCGTCGCGAGGCCCAACAGCAGGGGCACGAGGCTGGCGTCTCCATCGCCGAAGTAGAGGATGAAGAGTGCGACACCGATGGTGCCCACCGCGATAGTCAGGGTTGCCCGGCCTAACAGGGTGGCAGCCGGCTTGCCGGACTTCATGCCGATCGTCGAGCCGGAGCCGAGGAACAGCCAGGCCTTGAACAGGCCGTGGGCGATAATGTGCCAAAGCGCCGCCGCATAAGCGCCCAGGCCACAGCTCATGGTCATGAAGCCCATCTGCGCTACCGTGGAGCCAGCCAGCGCGCGCTTCACGTCAGGCCGTACCATCATGATCCCGATGCCGTAGATCGCGCCGCAGAGCCCCAGCGCAACTGCCCCTATCCGGGCGGCCGGAGCCGCCTCCAGCACCGGGGCAAAGTGGATCAACAGGAAGCCGCCGGCATTGACGAGGCCTGCGTGCATCAGGGCCGAGACCGGCGTCGGCGCTATCATCGATGACAGCAGCCAGTTGGAGAAAGGCGGCAGTGCGCATCGGGCGGCTGCGGCCACAACCAGTAGAAGGGCCGCTGCGTTGGCCAGCAGAGGCGGCAGTGTGGAAGCGCCGGCAAGGATCGCGTCAACCTGCCAGGATCCCGCTTGCCAGCCGAGAAGGCCGAGTGCGGCCAGAAGCGCGGCATCGCCAACAAGGAACGCCAGCCGCGCGCGCCGGGCTGCTGCATCGGATTCCTGCCAGCCGTCAGCATGGCCAATCAACCGGGCCAGCAGCCAGCCGCTGGCGCACCAGGCCGCTCCCAGGACGAGCAGATTGCCCGTGAACAGAAAGGCCAGCACAGCGGCAACCAGCGCGCCCAGAGTCAGGAAAAACCTTGTCGAATGGCGGTCCGCCCGCATGTAGCGCAGGGAAAAGGCGGCAACGATCGCCGCGACAAAAAGCGTCAGGAGCCCGATCGCCAGCGGCAGACCGGTTGCGGGAGTGACGGCAGGCATCGCCAGCAGCCAGGCCCCTGCTGCGCCAAAGCCCAGCCAGAGAAGGCCAGCAACCAGTAGGCCCGGTATGTTGGATGATTGAACTCGCAAAAGCTGCATGGAGCCCCCCTTTCGGGTCCCGCTATGCCGCCATACCGATCATTGTATAAACGAGTTATCGAAATACCAATCATTGACAAATAACATGATATGCGATGATCTCAACCTATGCCTGGAACCAGAACCCTCGATCTTGACCTGCTACGCTGTTTCGTGACGATCGCGGAAACCGGCAGCTTCACTCGTGCCGGCGTCCGGTTGGGCCGGACGCAATCCACAATTAGCCTGCAAGTGAAGCGTCTTGAAGACCAGATCGGTCGCACTGTGTTTGCGCGCACGCCCCGATCACTCAGCTTGACCCCGGAAGGGGAGCGCCTCCTCGGGCCCGCGCGGCAAATCCTTCGACTCAATGATGCAGCAATCGCCGAACTGTTCGAACCAGACATGATCGGACGCGTTCGGATCGGCGTGCCCGAGGATTTTGCCACTGCTCACTTGCCAGCGGTGCTCTCCGCCTTCGCCAAGGCGCATCCGCTGGTCGAACTTGAAGTAACGTGCGATCTCACGCTCAACCTGCTGGATAGGTTCCACGATGGTGCGTTCGATCTCGTCCTGGTGAAACGCGAGCCCTCCGCGAAACTGGAAGGCGTGCGTGTTTGGCGCGAACCACTGGTCTGGGTGGCACGCGATCAACTCGCAGCCGCTGGTCTGGAGACGGTTCCTCTGGTGGTGTCGCCTGAGCCTTGCGTTTATCGCAAACGGGCTATCGAAGCTCTGGAGGCAGTTGGCCGGAAATGGCGGATAGCCTACACATCGACAAGCCTTGCCGGCAGCCAGTCAGCGGTCAACGCGGGCCTTGGCATTACGGTGCTGCCGCGGGAAATGGTGCCGTCGTATTTGACACCGATCATCGATGATCCTGAATTGCCGCCGCTCTATGACACGGAGATTGCCTTGATCGAGGCACCGGGCCTGTCCCAGACTGCGCATCGCCTTGCGCAGCATATCGTTGCAGCGCTGGAACGGGGTGATTGAAAGGACGAATGCAGGAGCACAACTTGGTCTGCGGCGTGGGCAGTCGTGCAAGAACTCCTTATAGTTCTGGCTCGTCGTTATTCGGCTAAACCTACAAATCTCCAATCCGCGCGGCGACATCCTGGCCGGCATTGTTGTGGCGCTGGCGCTTATCCCCGAGGCCATCGGCTTTTCGATCATCGCCGGCGTCGATCCCAAGGTCGGACTCTACGCTTCCTTCTCGATCGCGGTCATCATCGCGCTGGTGGGCGGGCGGCCAGGCATGATCTCGGCGGCGACGGCAGCCGTCGCCGTACTGGTCGTGCCGCTGGTGAAGGACCACGGCGTCGGTTATCTTTTCGCCGCCACCATCCTGATGGGCATCCTGCAGATCGTCGCGGGCTTCATCGGCTTCGACAAGCTGATGCGCTTCGTCTCCAAATCGGTGATGACCGGCTTTGTCAACGCGCTCGCCATCCTGATCTTCATGGCCCAGTTGCCGCAGCTCATCGGGGGGAACTGGCTGACCTACCCGATGATCGGCGCGGCGCTGGCGGTGATCTACATCCTGCCGCGTTTTACCAAGATCGTACCATCGCCGCTGGTCGCGATCATCGTGCTGCCCTGTGCCGCCATCTATTGGAATCTCGACGTCAACCGGGTCGGCGACATGGGCGAACTGCCTTCCACTCTGCCGTTCTTTGCCCTGCCAGACGTTCCGCTCAGCCTCGAAACTTTGCAGATCATCTTCCCCTATTCCGTGGCCATGGCAGCGGTCGGCCTGCTCGAAAGCCTGCTGACGGCCCAGATCGTCGATGACCTGACCGATACGCCCAGCAACAAGCCGCGCGAAGTGAAGGGGCAGGGGATCGCCAATTTCGTCACCGGCTTCCTCGGCGGCATGGGTGGCTGCGCGATGATCGGGCAGTCCGTGATCAATGTGAAATCGGGCGGCGACGGGCGGCTGTCCGCTTTCGTTGCGGGCAGCGTGCTGTTGTTCCTGATCGTGGTGCTCGGCCCCATCGTGGCGCAGATTCCGATGCCTGCCCTGGTCGCGGTGATGATCATGGTCTCGATCGGCACTTTCAGCTGGCGGTCGGTCAGGGAACTGCGCACCAACCCGTGGCACTCCAGCATGGTCATGGTCGCCACGGTTGTTGCCGTGGTGTGGACCCATGACCTCGCCAAGGGCGTGCTGGTTGGCGTGCTGCTTTCGGGCATCTTCTTTGCCAGCAAGGTGAGCCGCCTGTTCGGCGTCGACACCAGCCTTTCCGGGGATGGCCGCACCCGGACCTATCACTTTACCGGCCAGATCTTTTTCGCCTCGGTCGACAGCTTCCTTGAGGCGTTCGATTTCCGCGAAGTGATCGAGCAGGTGGTGATCGACGTGCGCGACGCGCATTTCTGGGACATCTCGGCGGTGGCCGCGCTCGACAAGGCCGTGATCAAATTGCGCCGCGAGGGCACCGAAGTCGAAGTGCTCGGGCTCAACGAAGCCAGCGCGACACTGGTCGACCGCTTCGGGATTGCCGACAAGGCCGATGCCGAAGCGCGTCTGGCGCACTGAGGGAGAGGACAAGATGACAAACATTCTCGCCTGCATCGACGCCTCGCTCTACGCGACCAGCGTTGTCGAACATGCGGCCTGGGCAGCCCGGCGCCTCGATGGCAGTGTCGAGGTGCTTCACGTCATCCAGCGCAAGGATGCGGTTGCGGCCCGCCATGATCTCTCCGGCGCGGTCGGGTTAGGGGCCAAGTCCGCGCTGCTCGAGGAACTGGTGCGCATCGACGAAAGCGAAGGCAAGCTGGCGCAGGAAAAGGGGCGCGCGCTGCTTTCTGCCGCCAAAAGCCATCTTGAGGAGCTTGGCCAGACAAGCATCTCGCTGACCCACCGCCATGGCGGCATTGTCGAGACGATCATCGAGCGGGAGGAGAACGCGGCCCTTGTCGTGATCGGCAAGCGCGGTGCTTCGGCGGACTTCGCCAAAGGCCATCTCGGCAGCAAGGTCGAGCGGGTTGTGCGCCAGTCCATCCGGCCGGTGCTGGTCGCGTCGCAAGCTTACGCAGAGCCGAACACCATCCTTGTCGCCTTCGATGGCGGTGCCAGCGCGCGCAAGGCCCTGACCTTTGCGGCGACCTCGCCGCTTTTGAGCGGGCTTCGCCTCCACGTTGTCATGGCCGGACGCGAGGACCAGGCCCATGCCATCCACCTGAACTGGGCGCGAGAGCTACTCGCGATGCGCGAGGACAGCCACGTCACCATCATCGACGGCAAGCCCGAAGAGGTGATTGCCAGCCAGATCGCGATGACGGGCGCGCACATGCTGGTCATGGGCGCTTATGGGCACAGTCCGCTACGGACGATGATCGTTGGCAGCACGACGACCGAGATGGTCCGCTCCTGCTCGGTTCCGGTGCTGCTTTTCCGGTAAGCCAGATGCCAGTTGCCCCCGCTGAAGCAGGGGTGCTGCTGCCGCCTTGAATGGGCATCGCACGATTTTATTGAACCGTTCGGTCGGATATGACCACCTTTATAGCGATGACTGGATCGCTGACCTCAGACGCAAAGACGACGCGGCGCGCGGCAGGGGCCGCCATGATTGCCGCTGCGCGCAGCGGCAGCCGAGCCGCCTTTGAAGCGCTGGCCCGTCACTGGCATGCGCGTCTCGTGGCGCATGGCTTCCGACTGCTACAGGACCGGGAACTGGCGGCGGAGGCGGCCCAGGCGGCATGGCTCGATATCGCCCGAGGCCTTCGAGGCTTGCGTGACGAACAGGCCTTTCCCGCATGGGCATACCGCATCGTGACCCGGCGCTGCGCCAATCTGATCCGGCAACGGCAGGGACAGCGCGACCTGCTGGCCGAAATGATGGCCGAACCCATGCCCACGTTCATGACAGAGCCCTATGTCCAGGGGCAGGACGGCCAGGCACTGCAGCGCGCGATTTCGCTGCTTCCCCCAGGCCAACGTGCCGCACTGGCCCTGCATTATTTCGAGGAATTGAGCATCGCCGAGGTGGCGGTTGCGCTCGCCATACCGGCAGGGACCGTCAAGACCCGCCTGATGCATGGACGCAACCAGTTGAGACAATTGCTTGAAGGAGCTGGCACATGACCGATACGGACAAAAAGATCGACGATGCCATCACTGCCGAGGAACGCGCACTGCTGCAAAGTATTGGCGAGGAGCCGCCCTATATGCGCCAGCTACTGGCGATCTTCACCGGGCGCACCGGTTGGATCAGTGTGATCATGATGGTCGCACAAACCGTGATGTTCATCGCGAGCGTCTGGGCAGGGTGGCATTTTTTCGAAGCTACCGAAGTGCTGATCGCGCTGAAGTGGGGATTGTCGTCGGTGGCTCTGCTGCTGATGTCGCTGATGATCAAGCTCGCGCTTTGGCCGATCATTCACATCCACCGCTTGGGCGAGCGCCTTTCAGCGCTGGAGTTTCGCTTGAATTGATCTCCCCACAAAGGTCCGCCGCAGTTTGGACAAGCCGACTGGGCTCACCGGTCCCTGGCTCAATTCTCAAGGGGGGGCGGCATTGGGCGGCCTGACGATCCTCCCCCTGGCATTCCTGGGCGAGTCCGAGCAGAGTCTGGCGCATTTTCGGGGGGCGCGCGGGCCTTGCGGCCAGCTGTCCGGTGCAGCACACACTTGCAGGAACACCTGTCATCACCGCGCATTCGGGCGCACTTAAGGATCGAACTGACGGTCGGTGATCACGAGGCGATGAATCGGCCGGACCACGATGCCGGAAATGAGAGGAACGACGATGACCTATTACATGGCCGCCCAGCTGAAGGCTGCGTTCGACGATGCCATCGCGCGCACCGAGGCCGCACTCAAGGCCGAAGGGTTTGGCGTCATCAGCCGGATCGATATCCAGCAGACGCTCAAATCGAAGATAGACGTCGATTTCCGGCCATACACGATTCTTGGGGCATGCAATCCGGCACTCGCCCATGAGGCGTTGCAGCTGGAAGACAAGGTAGGTCTGATGCTTCCGTGCAATGTCATTGTTCAGCAGTCGGGTCCTGGCACGGTCGAAGTTGCCGCGATTGACCCGGTGGCATCGATGCAGTCGATCGATAATCCGGAATTGATGAAGGCCGCGCAGACGGTGCGTGAAAAGCTCTCGCGGGCGATCGGGCTCTTAGGTCAAGGCGCATCTGTTTGAGGATTTTGGCCGACGACAAAGAGGGAAACCTGCTGCTCACTTGCCGGGGCGCAAAAGTGCGAGCAGCAGCATCTGACCCAGATTTTCAAGAGTTACCATACCAATGAGGTGACCGTGTTGGTCGGCCACGGCGACTGCGGGGAGATTCTCTTCGTCCATGAACCGGAGAGCGTCTTCTAGTTCTGCTCGGTCTGAAACGGTCGGGACATCGGTTCGCATGAGATCTGCGACCGAAGCGTCCGCTCCAAGATCGTGAAATGCGCGCAGAAGCCGGTCGCGTGTCAGCAGGCCGATCATCTTGCCCACCCCATCGAAGATCGGAATGTCATGTTGCGTCGAGTGGATAAGGAGCGAGACGGCGTCTGCAATGTGACTCGTTACCGGCAATGTCGAGAACCGGGTGAGCATCCCATCCGACACTTTCAGCCGCCGGGCCAACTGGTGAAGCTGTGTATTGTTGTTTTCGGCGGTGGCTCCAAGAAAGATGAAGAGCGCAACCAGCATCAACAAGGGATGGCCCGCAATAAAGCCCAGCACGCCAAAGCCGATTGCCAGGACATGGCCGATCCGCGTTGCCAGCGCTGTCGCCGACGCGCGATCCATCCGGTAGGAAAGCAGCGCCCGCAATGCCCTTCCGCCATCCATGGGAAACGCAGGTACAAGGTTGAACACGGCCAGTGCGATGTTCGCGATCGCCAATTGGGACAATATGGGTATGTCCTTTGCCGGCCGGGTGACGTCCTGCATGATCGTCTGCGATCCCAGCACCACGAACAGCACCGCTGCAATCGCGAAGTTTACGCACGGGCCAGCAAGCGCAACCGCCAGTTCCTGGCTGGGCTTTTCCGGAATGCTCTTCATTCGCGCGACGCCGCCGATCGGCAGCAACACTACGTCAAGTGTCTGCGATCCGTAACGGCGCGCGGTCAGGATGTGGCCGAACTCGTGAAGGACGACACAAGCGAACAACAACAGGACGTAGACCAGGCCATTGATCATGGCTGGCCTTCCGCCTTCACTCCAGAACGCGATCCCGATCCAGACGAGGAATAGAGCAAATGTCAGGTGGATTCGGATGCGGATACCGCTGATGCTTCCAATCGAAAATGACCAGCCCATCGAATCATCCTATGGTTTCGTTTGAATTCCAACATGCCTTGACCGGCGCACTGCAGACGAATGAAGCAATAGCAGGCTCGCAGGTGTCACCAAACACATGCTCGGAGGCCCGGCAGTCCATTAGACCGCCGGGCCTCCGATACCAGGTCGGTGTCAAATGAGAACACCACTCCACCCCGCCCCGTCC
>VMTF01000233.1 GCA_013791705.1 Sphingomonadales bacterium
ACTACGAATCTGAGGGTCGGACGTTCGAATCGTTCCGGGCGCGCCATTTTTTCAATAGCTTATGATCTTCCCCCCAGTGGGGCCCATGCCCTGGGTAGCTCTCTGGGTAGCTTTTGAGGCGGTTTTGCTGCTTCGAGGTCAGTCATTGGCTGCGACCTGGGCACATGGCGTTTGCCGCCAGACCTGGGCGGTCCCGCTCACAAAGTGATTCGCGATATTGAAAGTGTTTGCCATCGGCGGGGGAGGGCGCTCCTCCTTGGATCGCGCGCAAGACGGCAGCGGACTGTGCGGCGCTACTTGCTTCTCCATACCAACCGTCAATGGTTCGCTTCGCCGATCCAATCGAGCGTCAGCCTGTCGTAACCAGCGATCACCCCTTCGGCGATGACGGTCTTTCCGATCAATTCCGGATCGTAATCGCTGGTGTCCAGCACCCACAGTTCGTTCTCGGGCGTGGTAATGACCAACCCTCGCTGCCCGTGGCTCAGGATCCCAGACACGCGTTTGCGTGTTTGATTTAATTCAGCCCCCTTGATCAGAACTGCCAATGGCGCAGGACATCTCGCACATAGGTGGGGGTCTCGCCATTGAGCGGAATCCCACCAGCACGTTCGACTGCGCCGGGGCCCGCGTTGTAAGCAGCGAGGGCCAGATGCACCACTCCGAACTTGTCGAGCATCTGCCGCAGGTAGCGCGCGGCCCCTGATATGTTCGCAATCGGATCGAAACGGTTGGCCACACCCAGATCGCGGGCTGTGCCTGGCATCAGTTGCCCAAGACCCGCTGCACCAGCTTTGCTTACTGCAAGGGGATTATATCGGGATTCGGTCCAGACGAGGGCATCGAGCAACCCGGTCGGAAGGGAGTATCGATTCTCTGCGGCGTAAACGTGCCGCAGGTAGGTGGCCCTGCGAAACCCCGATGGATCTCTCGTCGCGGATCGGGTCTTCGATGGCTGGAAGGGGACATTACTTGGCGCAACGGCGAGTGGTGCAGTTTCACGGCCAGTCGCCGCCGCCCAGACCCCATGGGTGACAAGTTGGAACCCGCTGGCATTCTCATCGACTCGATAACCACCGGGCGTGGGTGCTTCTGGTGCAGGCACTTCTTGCGCCAGCCCCATGGAAGCAAAGGACACACTCGCTGCGATCAACGCAGCCGCTAAAGGTTTTCTGGTCACAGGCGATTCCTTCTCTAGCCGAATCGCATGAGAACATATAAAGAACATGCGTTGTAGGAAAACGCATTGTAATGGGCGCAGAGCGGAGGCTGCGCGGTGGAGGCATGTTGGACTGGAGATAGCCCATGCCCCGTACCCGAGTGCCGGAACGCTTGGAAAAGCGTGCCCGAGAAATTGTCGAAGCCCTTGATGGCACCTGGTCGCGGTCACGCGGCATGTGCTGCTGCCCTGCGCATGACGATCGCACGCCGTCGCTGAGCGTCACTATCGGCGTCCGCGCGATCCTGTTCCACTGCTTTGCCGGGTGCTCGAATGAGGCGGTCCTGGCGAGCCTATGCCGGATCGGTGTCAAAGCTTGCGAACTCTTCGACGGCAGAGGGGAGCCGATTGCGGCGCGGACCAGGGACGACCTTGTCAGCCAGAACGCCCTCAGGCTGTGGCGGGCAGCCTCGGCCCTGACGGAAGGCCCGGCACAGACCTATCTTGCGGGCCGCCAGATCAGGATATCGTCGCCCGACCTGCGCTACCACGCCCGAACACCGCTTGGCCCCAAGGGATCAGTCCGGTTCTTGCCCGCCATGCTCGCCGCGGTTCGCAACGATGAAGGAATACTGGCACTTCACCGCACATTCCTTGAGCCAAAAACCTTCCGTCTGGCGCGTTTCGATGGCCCCA
>VMTF01000194.1 GCA_013791705.1 Sphingomonadales bacterium
CCTCCAGTTCGGCGGCGCTGAAATGGACCGTGAACTCCTCGGGGCTCTTGAAGGTTGACGCGGTCCAGACCGCAGGGTCGTTGATCGCTGCATAGCTTGCCATGATTACTGCCTCACCCGGTGAAATGCCTTGTCGAAACCTGGGGCCAAGCGTGACACGTTCGCCGGCCGGCCAATCGGTGGCGGTGTTCCGCCACTGCCTTGCGAGCCATCACCCCTTGGATGCGTGCAATCTATTTGGTGCCGCGCGATCGAGGCAAGACGTAACCCCTCTGGCTATTCCGCAATTACATATATAATTTGCATGTTTTGCGGTCGGTCGCTTCGCTGTCACATGTATTGGAACGGCCCCCGCCGGGGTATTGGCGGTCATTGCGTAATGGCGCTGAGAGGATGTTGATATGCAGCTAACGCTGTGCCGGGCGCTCGGCGAACGCCGGGTAATCGATTCTGAAGGGTTCCACAAGGAAGGCGTCGTGAAATCGGCGGCGCGCGTGTTGATGGTGCTTGAGCTGTTCGACGTGCTGTGCCGCGAGGCGCCGGTGTCGGAAGTGGCCGAACTGCTCGGTTTTCCGCAGTCGAGCACGTCCGTCCTGCTGCGCTCCATGGCCGCCATCGGCTATCTGAAATACAACAAGGCCACGCGGGCCTATATCCCGACCGCCAAGGTGTCGCTGCTGGGCCGCTGGCTGAACGGCCCTGCGGTGAAGGACGGGGCGGTGCTGCAGATGATGGAGCGGATCAACCGCAAGACCGATCTGTGCACGGTGCTCGCAGCCCGCAACAGAACCCAGGCGCAATATATCCATGTGATCCAGAAGAGCGGCACTGACCGGACCTTCGTCATCAAGGGCGTGCTGCGATCGCTGATCGCGTCCAGCGTCGGCTATTGCTTTCTTGCGGATGACGAGGACGCCGAGATCAAGCGGCTCGCGGTGCGGATCAATTCCGAGAACGCGCAGCCCGATCAGCGGGTCAGCGTGTCCGGCCTGATGGCCGAGATCGAACAGGTGCGCCGCAACGGCTATGCGATGACCACCGGGCTGGTGACCAGCGACGGCGGCATGATTTCGATGCCGCTGCCGGTGCGGGTCGGCGGCGAGCGGCTGGTGGTCGGCGTTGGCGGCCTGTCCCGCTGCCTGATCGAAAGGAAGGATGAAATCATCGCGATAATGCAGCAGGAAATCGGCGAGTTCGCCGATTTCGACGTAAGCTGCCGCGACTAGCGCGGGGCATCGCCGGGCGGCGGGCGGCCGCCTGGGGGCGGGGCTGCGACAGGCCCACAATATACGGATGTAATAAGCGCGCCTCGCCGGGTTTGCGGGGTTGCCAACGGAGGCGCCCGGCTGGGACAATCGCCGCACCAGCACAGCTTGCCGGCGGGAGAACAGCATGAGCTTCGTGGATTATGATCGGGAGGGAGCGGTGGCCGTTCTCACGATCAGAAATCCGCCGGTCAATTCGCTGGCGGTGCCGGTTCGCATGGGCCTGGATGCAGCGCTTGATCGTGCGCTGGCCGACGATGCGGCGCGGGCCGTGGTCCTGATCGGCGCGGGGCGCACGTTCGTTTCCGGCGCGGAGATCAGCGAATTCGGCACACCCAAGGCGCGGGTCGAGCCGCTGCTGACGATGATCCAGCGGCGCATCGACGCCTTTCCGAAGCTGGTTGTCGCGGCGGTGCACGGCACGGCGTTAGGCGGCGGGTTCGAGCTCGCGCTCGCTTGTCATGCGCGGGTTGCGGTGGCGGACGCACGGTTCGGCCTCCCCGAGGTCAATCTCGGACTGATGCCGGGTGCCGGCGGCGGGCAACGGCTGCTGCGGCTGGTCGGCCCGGCGCTTGCGCTTGAGCTGGTCACGACCGGCAAGAGCTTTTCGGGCGAGGACGGGCTTCGGCTGGGCGTGATCGATGCCCTGGTCGATGATTTGCGCGCCGGCGCGGTGCGTTTCGCGGAAGAAGCGGTGCGCACGGGCCGCCGCTTCGCGCCGATCATGGAGCGCGGCGAGCGGCTGGGCGAAGCCAGTCCGGCGATGTTTGCCGAGTTTCGCGCCCGGCTTGCGGCCAAGGCGCCCGATCGGCTGGCGCCTTTCGCCATCGTCGATGCGATCGAGGCGGGCTGCAAGCTGAGCGGTCCCGAGGCGCTGGTCTATGAAAAGCAGCGCTCGATGGAGCTGAAGGAAACCGACCAGCACCGCGCCCTGAAGCGCGCGTTCTTCATCGAGCGTGCGGCGCGGAAGATCCCCGATGTGCCCGAGACGACCGTGCCGCAGCCGATCCGGCGGGTCGCGGTGATCGGTGCGGGGACGATGGGCAGCGGGATTGCCATGACGTTCGCCAATGCGGGACTGGGCGTGACGCTGCTGGACCACAGCCCCGAAGCGCTCGCGCGCGGGCGGCACGCGATCGAGCAGACTTATGCCCGTTCGGTCGCCAGCGGTTCGATCACGGCCGCCGCGATGGATACGGCGCTGGAACTGGTGCGCGGGACGACCGACTATGACGACCTGGGTGACATCGACCTTGCGATCGAGGCGGTGTTCGAGCGGCTCGACCTGAAGCGGGAGGTGTTCGCCCGGCTCGACCGGGCGACCGCGCGCCACGTTATTCTGGCGACCAACACCTCGTCGCTCGATATCGACGCGCTGGCGGCGGCGACCTCCCGCCCGGACAAGGTGGTGGGCACGCATTTCTTTGCGCCGGCGCACAAGATGAAGCTGCTGGAGAATGTGCGCGGGGCTAAGACCAGCGCCGAAACCATCGCCACGGTCATGGCGCTGGGCCGCACGCTGGGGAAAGCCACCGCGCTCGCCCGCAATTGCGATGGCTTCATCGGCAACCGCATGTTGCAATATTATACCGGTCAGGCCGAGTTCCTGCTCGAACAGGGCGCCACGCCCGAACAGGTCGACCGGGTGGCGGTGGCCTTCGGAATGCCGATGGGGCCGTTCGCGATGCGCGATCTGACCGGGATCGACGTCGGCGTGCTCGTCCGGCAGGCGCGGCGTCTGACCCTTGCGTCGCAGGAACGCCTGTCCGACATTCCGGAGCGCCTGTTCGCGGCCGGACGGCTGGGCCAGAAAAGCGGCGCGGGCTATTATCGCTACGAGGGCAAGGCGAAGTTCGCCGATCCGGCCGCGCTGGAGATCATCGCGCAAGTCGCGCGCGAGCGCGGCATCGCCCGGCGCGATTTTTCGGATGCGGAAATCCGCGACCGGCTGTTCTTCCCGCTGGTGAACGAGGGCGCCAAGCTGCTGGAGGACGGCACCGCGCTGCGCGCCGGCGACATCGACGTGGTATGGATCAACGGCTATGGTTTTCCGGCCTATCGCGGCGGGCCGATGTTCTGGGGCGAACTTTCCGGGCTGGCCGCAGTTCGCGATCTGGCCCGCGAACTGGCCGACGAAAATGGCCCGCGCTGGGGGCCTTCCGCGCTGTTGTGCGAGCTGGCCCGAAAGGCACCCGGCGAGGGCCGCGGCTGGGACGATTTGCCGGTGACCGCACCGGCGCTGGCGCGTGCGGGTTGACCATGCCGCCGCAAGCTGACCCGCCGTGGGGCCGACGCTTTGCCTGGCGCGGCAATCCGGCTGGCCCCGCAACCAGATCAATCCGGACTTGAAAGGGAGACCCGCAATGAGATCAGCGATCAGCGATGCCGAATGGGCTGCCCGTGTCGAACTGGCCGCGTGCTATCGGCTCGTGGCCAGGTTCGGCATGGACGACCTCATCTACAACCACATCACCGCGCGCGCGCCGGGCGACGATCACCACCTGCTGATCAATGCCTATGGCCTGCGCTATTCCGAGATAACCGCATCCAATCTTTACAAGATCGATCTGGACGGCAACATCGTGACCAAGCCCGACCTGCCCTACGGGATCAATCACGCGGGCTATGTGATCCACGGCGCGGTGCACAGCGCCCGTCCCGATGTGCGCTGCGTCATCCACACCCATACCCGCGCAGGCGTTGCCGTATCGGCGATGCAATGCGGGCTGCTGCCGATCTCGCAGACCTCGCTGCGCTTTACCAAGCGGATCGGCTATCATGATTTCGAAGGCCCGGTATTCACGCTCGACGAGCGGGCGCGACTGGTCGAGAATCTCGGCGAAAACGATGCGCTCATCCTGCGCAACCACGGCTTGCTGGTGTGCGGCCGAACGGTCGGCGAGACGTTCCACCTGATCCAGCGGCTTGAGGTGGCGTGCCAGGTTCAGGTCGATGTGATGGCCGCCGGGCAGGATATCCATTACCCGAGCAAGGCGGCGCAGGAATCGACCGAAGCGATGCTGGGCCGGGACGCGGACGGCCTGCCGGTTTCCGTCGGCGGAAAGATGGAATGGGAAGCGCTGGTGCGCGAACTGCACCGGGATGATCCGACGTACAGCGCCTAGCACGCGCTATTCCCACCGCGGATCGGCGCAAGTCAGCGCCCTGAATGAGGACGACGATGGATTTCGATTTTGATCCCGCCGATGAAAGCTTCCGCGAAGAGGTTCGCAGCTTCATTCACGACGCGCTGCCCGCCGACATTCGCGAGCGGAATGTCCGCAACTATCATGCGAACCGCGCCGATACGCGGCGCTGGACGACGATCCTGCATGAGCGCGGCTGGTCCGCGCCGAGCTGGCCGGTTGCCAAGGGCGGGACCGGGTGGACGCCGATGCAGCAGTTCATCTTCGACGAGGAGAACTTCGCGGCGGGTGCGCCGCTGCTGGAAACCGGCGGGTTGAAGATGATCGGGCCGGTGATCTACACTTTCGGCACGCCCGCCCAGCACGAGCGCTTCAATGTTCCGTTCCTGCGCGGCGAGATCAGCTGGGGCCAGGGCTTTTCCGAGCCCGGCGCCGGATCGGACCTTGCCTCGCTGACGACCCGGGCCGAACGTCAGGGCGATGAGTGGGTTATCACCGGCCACAAGATGTGGACGACCAACGGGCACTACGCCAACTGGCTCTACCTGCTGGTCCGGACCGACCCGACGCAGAAACAGCGCGGGCTTTCCCTGATCCTGGTGCCGGCCGATGCGCCGGGGGTTACCATCAGCCCGATCATCGATATCGGCGAAGGGCACAGCCTGAACGAGATGTTCTTCGACGAGGTGCGCGTCCCGGCCGAAAACCTGGTCGGAGAAGAGAACAAGGGCTGGACTTACGCGAAGTTCCTGCTTGATCGCGAGCGGGCATTTTCGGCCGAAATCCCGCGCAACAAGCGCAACTTCGCGCTGCTCAAGCAGATCGCCCGCGAGGCGCGGCGCGGCGGACGGCCGCTGATCGAGGACGGCGCCTTCGCCGCCCGGCTGGCCCAGCTCGAATCCGATCTGGACGGGCTGACCTGGATGACGCTGCGGGCGCTCGCCCGGCAGGGCGACAGCAGTTGGGACTTGCCGGTCGGCTCGATCCTGAAAGTGCGCGGCACCGAACTGCAGCAGACGATCGGCGAAATGCACGTCGAAGCGCTCGGCGATCGCGGCGCCTATGTCTATCCCGAGCCGGATTTCGCAACCGGCGAGCATCACTGGCCGCCCGGCCCGGACTATGCCCCCGGGGTGCTGGCGGACTTTCTCTATCGCCGGGCCGTTTCGATCTACGGCGGCTCGAACGAAATCCAGCGGACGATTATCGCTCGTCAGTATCTCGGATTATAGAACTCAGGATATTTGAGCTGATGGACTTCGAATTGAACCACGAGCAGGTGCTGCTGCAGGACAGCGTGCGGCGCTTTGTCGAGAAGCAGTATGATTTCGACACGCGGCGTAAACTTGTACGTGAGGGCGGCGGCTTCGATCCGAAGCACTGGGCGGTCTTTGCCGAACTGGGCTGGCTCGCCATCGGTCTGCCGGAAAAGCACGGCGGCCTGGGCGGTTCGGCAGTGGAGCTGGCGATCATTCTGGAGGAACTGGGCAAGGGGCTGGTGGTGGAGCCGTTCCTGCCGGTAGCGGTCCTGGCGGCGCAGGCCCTTGCCGCTGCGGGCGTGACGGGCGAAGCGGCGCAAGTGCTCGCCGATATCGGGACCGGCGCGGCGCGGCCGGTGCTCGCGCATGGCGAGATCGACGCGCTGGGCGAGATCGCCTTTGTCGAGACGGCTGCGGTGCGGGGCGCGTCCGGCTGGAGCCTGACGGGGCGCAAGTCGCTGGTCGTCGGCGCGCCGTTTGCGACGCATTATCTGGTTTCGGCCCGGACATCGGGCGCGCCCGACGATCCGCAGGGCATCAGCCTGTTCCTGCTGCAGCCCGGCGATGCCGGACTCGAACGGATCGACGTGCGGCTGTCCGACAGCAGCCGGGCGTCCGAAATCGTGTTGAGCGCGGCTGAAGTGCCGGCGGCGCGCCTGATCGGCACCGAGGGCAACGCCTTTGCGGCGCTCGCGGCGGCTCACGCTCATGCCACCACGCTCATCTGCGCCGAGGCTATCGGCGCGATGGACAAGGCGCTGTGGATCACGCGCGACTACCTGAAAACGCGCCAGCAGTTCGGGCAGCCGATCGGCAACTTCCAGGCGCTCCAGCACCGTATGGCGGACATGCTGATCGAGCTCGAACTTTCGCGCGCGCAATTGTTCGGGGCGCTGGCCGCGCTGGGCAGCGCGCCCGCCGTGCGCGATCGTGCAGTTTCTTCGGCCAAGGTCCAGATCGGCAAGGCGGCCAGACTGGTCGGCGGGCAGGCCATCCAGCTCCACGGCGGGATCGGCATCACCGAGGAATATGTGATCGGGCATTATTTCAAGCGGTTGACCATGATCAACAATGCCTTCGGGAACGTCGGCTATCATCTGGACAGGATGAGCAGATTGGCGGCAGTATGAAACGGCGCGGCCCCGGTCCGGATCGAGTCCGCCTGTTCATCCGCTGACGGGACCGGCAAGCGGCGAGGCGCGCATGCCGCCATCCGGAACTGCGCGGCGGATCGAAAGGAACCGGAGCGATGAAGGGCTTTGCCGAGAATATCGAAAAGCTGACCGAAGAAAACGACGATTTCCGGCGGGTTCTCTATACGGGCCACAACCTGCAACTCGTGCTGATGGCGATCAGGCCGGGCGATGAGATCGGCGAGGAAGTCCATGATGACCGCGACCAGTTCTTCCGCATCGAGGGCGGCGAGGGAGAAATCTGGATCGACGGCGTCTGCACCAAGGTTGCGGCCGACGACGGCGTTATCGTGCCGCAGGGTGCCCGTCACAACGTGATCAGCACCGGCAGCGAGCCGTTGCGGCTCTACACGATCTATGGGCCGCCCGAACATATCGACGGGACCGTTCACGCCACCTGTGCGGACGCGGCCGCCGCGCACGAGCATTTTGACGGAAAAACCACCGAGTGACCGGCAGGCGCCGGGCATTGCGGCAAGCGCACGCAAGTAATCGGCGCAATGGAGACGGACATGACCACGCCGGACATCAGGACCATCCTGCTTGACGCGCTGGAAGACGAGCGCAAGGCCGAGGCGACTTATGCCGCAGTGATCGAAAAATTCGGCCCGGTTCGGCCGTTCAGCAATATCATAGCGGCCGAGGGCCGCCATTCCGCAGCGATCGAGCGCCAGTTGCTGCGGCTGGGGTTCGCTGTTCCGGCGGACCTGCCGGCCGGATCGGCCGCAGCCCCCGCTTCGCTGGCCAGCGCCTGCGAGGAGGCCATCGCGGCCGAGATTGAGAACATCGCGCTGTACGACAAGCTGCTGCCCGAAATCACCGACGAGACCGTCCGGCAGGTGTTCCAGAACCTGCAGAACGCCTCACGCGACAATCACCTGCCCGCTTTCCGCCGCTGCCTTGACCGTGAAACCGGCGGCGGCGGTGGTCGCGGGGCTGGTGGCGGCGGGGCCGGCGGTGGCGGCCGGGGCAGAGGCGGCGGCGGACGCCGTGGAGGTTGCGCATAGGCCCGGTGAAGGGAGTGTGCGGGAGCGGCGAAGCTGGGACAAAGTCTCCGGCGAAGGCGCGAAGCGTAGCCTCAGCACGCGGTGAAACCGCCTTCAGCCTGCGGTGAAACCGCCATCGACCGGAACGATCGCGCCGGTCATGTACGAAGATGCATCGGAAGCGAGCCAAACCACCACTGCGGCGATTTCTTCCGGCGCGGCGAACCGCCCCATCGGATGCATCGCGGCGGTTGCCTCGCGGACGTCCGGATCGGCCGCCAGCGGCGCGGTCATCGGCGTGGTTACCGCGCCGGGACAGACGGCGTTGACGCGAATTCCGCGCTGGGCGAACTCGATCGCGACGGCCTTGGTCAGGCCCACCGCGGCATGCTTGCTCGCGACGTAGGCCCATTGCCCGAAGCCCGCGACCATTCCCATGGTCGAGGCGGTGTTGACGATGACGCCGCCATCGTTGCGCAGCATCTGTTCGATCTCGTACTTCATGCTGAGCATGACGCCCTTGGCGTTCACCGCCAGCGCCAGGTCAAGCGCGGCTTCCGCGCCGTCTTCAAGCAGCGGCGCCGCAGCCAGAACGCCCGCGTTGTTGTGGGCGATATCGAGCCGCCCGAACGCGCTGACTGCGCTTGCCACCGCGGCCTTCACGTCTGCCGCACGGGTCACGTCGGTGCGGACGAACAGGGCCTCGCCGCCGGCCGCGACGATCAACCGGACGGTCTCGTCGCCACCTTCCTCGGTCAGGTCCGCCACGACGATGCGCGCGCCTTCGCGGGCCATCGCCACCGCACTGGCGCGGCCGATACCTGATCCGGCGCCGGTTACCAGTGCCACCTTGCCTTCGAGAATTCCCACCAAGACCGTCCTCGCCATGTAGTTGTTGGCACTTGTTATCTGCCCGTACGGCCGTCGTCAGCCAAACGCTGCCTTCAGGAATCGGGGTTCCATTGCCGTGCAGACTAGCCGGGCATGGTGCGCTGTCAAACCAATCCCGGCCGACCGGAACTGCCGACGATGCAAGTCTGCTCAATTTCGAAATTTTCGTCATCGACGTGATAAGTATACACTAGTGTTTGCATTGCAGGCCAGACCATGCATTATGCGCGGCGCAGGCATATTCCGCACCAAGCCGGGAATGTTTGAGAGGAGGTTACGTGCTTCGGCGCCGCCCGATAGGTGGGAGCGCTCCGGCAACGTAATTCAGGTTGCGCTGTCTGGGGAGGAACAACAGCATGGTTAAGTTCAATCAAAAACTGCGTCTGCTGGCAGGGGTCGCGTCGATTGCGTGTGTGGTGACGACTGCCCATGCCCAGACGGAGGTTCTGCCGCAAGCGGGCGCCGGGGCCGAAACGTCGCCCAGCAACGCCATCGCCGAAATCGTCGTGACGGCGCGTCGCCGTGCGGAAAACATGCAGTCGGTTCCGGTCGCGATCACCGCGATCACATCCGAAGCGCTGCGCGAAAAGGCGATCGCGACGCCTTATGACCTGACCAATTCCACGCCGGGCATCGCCGCCACCGCCGGCAGCGCCACGCGCAACGACGTGCAGTACTTCATCCGCGGGCAGGGCACCACCTATGGCAGCACGCCGTCGGTCGTGACCTATTTCGCTGAAGTGCCGCAACTGACCTTCGCCGCGACCGGCGGCTCCAACATCACCTTCTTCGATCTCGAATCGGCGCAGGTGCTGAAGGGTCCGCAAGGCACGCTGTTCGGCCGTTCGACCACCGCTGGCGCGGTGCTGCTGACGCCCAAGAAGCCGACCGGGGAATTCGACGGCTTCCTGGAAGTCGGCATCGGCAACTACAACATGCGCGAAGTGACCGGCGCGATCGATATTCCGATCATCGGCGACAGCCTGGCCGTCCGCGTCGCGGGCAACTACAGCGCGCACGCCGGCTATTCGCGCAGCCTGACAAACGGGCAGGATCTGGATGATCGCAACCGCTTTTCCTATCGCGTCACAGTGCTGGCCCGTCCGACCGACTGGCTGACCAACACCACCATCTTCAGCGACACCGACATCGACGAGAACGGCACCGCATTGACCTTGACCGGGTATGAACCCGAAGGGCTTGCGCGCGCGGTCGTCGATTCCCGCCTGCCGGCTGGTTTCGCGGTTACGGGTTCGCTGCTCGATACGCGCGCGGGCGGGATCTATGATCCGACCGGCTTTGTCGTCCCGGCCTCGTCCGGCGGCGTCACCGACATCACGCAGGCGGGCGGGTATGGCTACATTGCCGTGCAGGGCCTGTGTGCTGCGATCACGGCTCCCATGTCGCCGGAAAATGCCGCCTGCGTCAATCAGCGACTGGGCCTGATCAACCAGACGGCTGCCGCCTTCGCGGCGGAACAGGCGCGCATCGACGCCGGCGGCGATCCTCGCGCAATGGTCACCGGTTTCGATCAATTCACCCGGATGCGCGTCCAGCAGGTCATCAACACGACCGAAATCAACTTCGGCGAAGTGGGTTTCCTGGGCGATACCACGTTCAAGAATATCTTCTCGACCACACGCAGGGTCAACGCGGCGGCTGTCCGTGAAATCCAGGATGCGATCGGCACGGGCATCGCGTTCAACGGCGTAAACCTTGTCCACAACAACTGTTCCGCAACGGCGTGCACCGGCAATATCACCGTAATCGAAGATGGCAGCGGCCGGGACGACTGGTTTGACGAGTGGTCGGAAGAAGCCCAGCTTTCCGGGCGCATCAACGGCGCGCATGACTGGATCATCGGGTACTTCACCGAACGTTCAAATCAGAATTTCTACATGAACGTACCGTCGGTTTTCCAGGTGCTGAACGGAGCGTTCTCGGTTCCGGCCGGCCTGCCAAGCGTCTCGTCGGGTTATGCCGACCCGTACAAGGCTTCGCAGACAGGTTACTTCGGACAGGCGACCATCGACTTCTCGGAATTCGGGATCAATGGCCTGCGCTTCACTGCCGGTTATCGTCACAGTATCGTCAAGCAGGACACCACTTCGATCGGTGCGTTCCTTTTGCCTTCGGTCGGTCTGGTTCCGAATCCCACCGATGTCACCATCGCCAGCCTCAAGCAGAAAGCGGACAGCTACACGTTCTCGCTGGACTACAAGGTCCAGCCGGACGTGCTGGTTTACGCGACCACGCGCAAGGGCTTCAAGCAAGGCGGCATCAACGCCCAGGCAGTCCCGTTCTCCGATCCCAGCTCGCCAAACTTCAGCACGAGCGCCCGTGCGTATTTCGCTCCCGAAACGGTCACCGATTATGAAGTCGGCCTCAAGACCGACTATGTAATTGGCAATATCGGTATGCGAACCAATATCGCGGTCTTCCAGGCGGATTATTCCGATCTGCATCGCAATTCGACGTTCTTCAACGGCTCGACCAGTTCGACCCAGATTGTGAACGCGGCAAAGATGCGGACCCGCGGTATCGAACTGGAGCAGGTCTTCCGCTTCTCGCCCGCATTCACGGTGAACGTGAATTACGCCTACCTTGATGCCAAGTTCCGCGAGTTCCCGGGCGGCATCATTCGGCCCGGCGATGGCATGGTGATCGACAACATCAACACGCCGGTCACCGGTGCGCCCAAGCACAAACTGGATGTCTCGGCGCGCTATAGCTACGATGCCGGTGAAACGGGCCAGTTCGTAATGAGCGGCAACGTAGGGTACCAGAGCCGGACCAATCAGGCCGATGCCGCGCTGTCGACGCTCAATGGCTCAAACCAGGCGCCTTACGCGCTCGCCAACCTGCGGCTGGACTGGAACAACGTGATGGGCAATCCGATCGATGTCGGTCTGTTCGGCAAGAACGTGCTGAACAAGCTCTACCGGCTCTCCACCAGCAACCTGATCGATTCGCAGCTCGCCACGGAAACCGCCATCTACGGCGACCCGGCGACTTACGGCGTGCAGGTGCGCGTGCGCTTCGGCCGGTCGGGCGAGCGTTGAGATTACTGGTCCGTGCCGCAACCCGGCACGGACCGGACAAACGGAGAGGCGGGCATCCGGCAACGGCTCGCCCGCCTCTTTGTTGTGGGAAGTGTCACACGTTTAGCGGAGGCGCCGGCCTGGTCGCCGCCGGCAGTTTACAACCTGTCGGACTTCGCGATCAGGCCGTGAATGGACCCGAACAGATCCAGCGTCTTCTGCGCCCCGTTCAGCAGGCAGTTGGTCCGCGTTTCGACCTGCCATTTGCCGTCGACACAGATCAGGTTCCATTCGTTTGCAGCGACCCGCCAGACGAAGAACCGCTCTCCTTCCGCGCGAAAGACGCAGGAATAGGCCAGGGCAGTCGCCCGATCGCCTTCAACGCGGATGTAGGGCAAGCCCATCACGTGGGCGCATCCGTCCCGGACCAGATCAAAGTGAAATCCGTGGAACGAAGCGGCAATCGCCGCCCGGCCGATGTGACGGCCATATCCATCGACTTCGTAGAAGCCATCCTCGGTCCACAGGGTGTCCGCGACAAGGTCGGCCTTTGCTTCGTCGTTCGCAGTATCCACAAGCGGGCCGTAGCTGGTGATGAGCTGGCGGATCGCCTCGCGGGCCTCCAGCAGTTTTACCTTGCCCTCAAGCGCGGCCAGGCGTTCTTCAACGGTCGTCATGTCATTTCCTCTCCTTTTGTCGCCTCTTGTTAGGTGAGCGCAACTGCGCGGTAAATGGTGAGCGCAACTTCTTGCGGAACCGGCCGACAAGCGCTTGCCGGCGCCCGACAAGGCGCGCCGCGCCATTCACAAAATATCAAAATCCATGGACTAATTGCCCGCCGATCCGTTATCGATCGCTCATCGGCAGTTCTACGGGCGCAATGATACGCAACACTGTTGCGACATACTGCTTGTTTTTGAGAGGGGCGAATAGCAATGGCTGGGATCGAACAGGCCGTTCTGGGCAGTGTCCTTGACACCAACGGGGAGCGCGCCATTTGCCGATTTGGCCGGGAAGTGCTCCAGACGTCACGCAAGCTGGCCGAGGGGGACCATCCGGCTGCGGTTTCGGTCGGCGGGCTCGTCAAGATCGCGGTTTCGGGCAGGCTGCTGTTCGGCACGCTGAGCGACCTTACGGCGGATCGCGATGATGCCAATTCGGTGGTCGCGACGGTTGAATACATGGGCGAAGGCCCGTGCGGGCCGGATGGCAATGTCCTCCAGTTCCGCCGCGGGTTGAGCCTCTATCCGCAGCCCGGCGACCCGGTGCAGTTTGCCAGCACCGAGGACTTGCGGCGCATCTATGCCCCGCCCGAACTGCCGCACATCCAGATCGGGACGGTCTATCCGACCCAGGACGTGCGCGCGCCGGTACTGTTCGACATGCTGATGGGCCGCCATTTCGCGGTGCTGGGATCGAGCGGCACCGGCAAATCGACCACCGTGACGATGATGCTCGACCGGATCATCCAGAAGGCGGCGCATGGCCACGTCGTCATCCTCGATCCGCATGGCGAATATGCCAAGGCGTTCGGATCGGCCGCGCAAGTGTGGGACGTGGGTAATCTGCAGTTGCCCTATTGGGCGATGAACCTTGAGGAGCATTGCGAGGCATTCATCACTTCGGGCGACGAACACCGGACGGTCGATGCGAACATCCTGGCGAAATGCCTGCTCAAGGCGCGGACGCGCAACATCCAGTTCGGCGACACCACCAAATTCACCCCCGACAGCCCGATTTCCTACCAGCTTTCCAATCTGATCGATGCGCTGGAAGAAGAGGCGGGCAAACTCGAACGGCTGGCGGACTCGCATCGCTACACCCAGTTGCGGCTGACGATCGAACAGTTCTTCCACGATCGCCGCTATCGCTTCATCTTCAATCCCGAATTCGCCAGCCATTCGCTCGAGAAGCTGCTCGGCGACCTGTTGCGCATTCCGGTGGCGGACAAGCCGATTTCGATCATCGACCTGGCCGGGGTTCCGACCGAGATCATCAACGTCGTCGTCTCGACCCTGACCCGGATGATCCTGGACTATGCGATCTGGGCGCCGCGCGAGCAGCGCAAGCCGGTCCTGCTGGTGTGCGAGGAGGCGCATCGCTACCTGCCGCGGGTGCGCTCGACCGTCACCCGATCGGTCGAACGCCAGCTTGAACGGATCGCCCGCGAAGGGCGCAAGTACGGGGTCTGCCTGGGGCTGGTTACGCAGCGGCCGTCCGAACTTTCGGAAACCGCGCTGTCGCAGTGCGGCACGATCCTGTCGATGCGGCTCAACAACCTCAACGATCAGGCGCAACTGCGCGCCTGCATGTCGGAAGGCGCCCGCGCGATGGTCGATGTGATCGCCACCCTGAAGAACCGCGAATGCGTGATCAGCGGCGATGGGGTGCCGGTGCCGATGCGGGTGCTGATCGATACCGTCGCGGAAGACCGCAAGCCGGCTTCGGACGATCCGGTGTTCAGCACAAGCTGGAGCCAGGACGCCGGCGCCGAACTGCTGAACGAGACGGTCAACCGGTGGCGCAAGGAGCGGTGATTGGGGCTGGCGCGGCTGCTGCCGCAAATCACTCAGGTATCGGATGCGGCGAGGCGAGGGCTTCCGGTTGAAGCAATCGCCTGAGCAAGGTCCGGACGTTCAGCCCTGACCGACTGGATATAGGCGATGCCGAGCAAAGGCATGGCCGACAGCAGCGCCGTGGGCAGATGAATGTAGACGGTAATGACCGGGATGGCGGCGGCAATCGCGATTATGCCGCTTTCCAGAGGGCGGCGCGAATTGCGCAGCAGCAGGGCGGCCGCGCCCGTGAGCATCGTCAGATCATAATGGAAGATGTACGGTGACACCAAGGCGGATGCGGCAACGACCGCCGCAACTCTCTGGTCGCGCCCTTTGATGCGGGACATGACGATCAGCGCGCCGATCGCCGCAGTCGCGTGGAGCGCGACGCCGACTTTCCAATCTTCCTTCATGACGTTCATCGCGAAAACGGACTGCATCCGGTATGCGATAATGGGCTGCAAATCGGAAAACATCTTGCCGGCAAAGGCCGCGCTGCCGTTCAGGTAGGCTTGCCAGATCTGCAGGCCGAATGCGATCGTGGCTGTCGCGGCCAAGCCTGCCACCGTGAGCATTGTCATGAAGATGGCCCGCCATTCACGCCAGATGATCAGGGCCGCGAACAAGGCGATGCCAAGATGTGGCTTGATGGTGAGGAGGCCGAAAAGCAGCCCCGCCAGGCCCTTGTTTCGCGGCAGTACCATCAGGCCGGCGAGGAACAGGCTGGCGGTGTAGAAACCGTTCTGGCCAAAGAGGATTGACTGCGTGGCGCCGCCCGCCGCGACAGTGGCGGCGGCAGCGGAAAAGTTATCCTTGCAGATGGTTCGCAGGACGGAAAACCACGCCAACATGCCGCAGCCAACGAACGCGATCCACGCCATCGGGTAGGTCAGCAGGCCCAATGGCCAAAGAAACAGCAGGATCACGGGCGAATAAGGGAAGCTCAGGCTGCTGCGCATCGCGCGTTTGCCGAACGTGGCATCGACCAGCGCGTCGTTGGCAGGCTTATCGTAAGCGTGTGCCGGGCGCCCTTCGACCGTAAAGGTTCCTACCGCCCAGAAGGAATAGGCATCGGCCTGGATGACCTGCCCCTGCTTGTTGAATGGCCATCCCCCGCGATAGTGGTACGAACCAATCATGGCCAATCCGGCCAGCGCCAGGCAAAGCCAGACGATGCGATGACGCTGGACCTTCGTAGTTTGGTCTGAATTCATGGTTCGCACCATACACTAAAAGGGTTTCACAATTCGCAACCGGCAATTGCGGCTGGCGCCAAGACCACTTTGTAGAGTTGCGCCAGAATTGGGTCGTCTTGCGCAAGAATGGGCCGTGTTGACTAGGTCTGCTGGCAGAGCCGGATGGGCCGGAGATGCAGCAAGCCGCATCATTGGAAATGGTGACTGGTTACGGGGTTGGTCTGCACCGCCTGCGAATCCGCTAGTCGCGCAGTCGCAGACGATACGTGACGTTTACCCGGTCGGACAGGATGAGATAGGGCAGCCAGACGAAGGCGCTGATCATGACTTTGGTGATGTTGCCATGCAGCAGGCTGTTAAGGGAATCCGCGACGGACAGGGGCAATTCCGCCATGCCGCCAAGCTGACGGGCAATAATCATCTGGATCGCGATATCCAGCGTCCAGGTGAACAGCAGCATCCGCGGGAAATAGGGCACGTTGCGCAGCGCCATCACGAAGCAGACCATGTAGAAGAAGCTCATCACCACGACATCGGCCGCCATCAGGTGAAACAGCGCCTGACCCCAGTCCGGTGCGTGGTTCCCCAGCGCCGGCACCGCGAGCAGGAATTCGAAACTGCGCAGCACGACATTGAGCAGCAGGCCGACCAGCATTGAAGCCATGAAGCCGGCCGGACCATAAGCCGGCTGCTTGCGTGCTTCGAGCACGCTCAGGCGGCGCCATTTGCCATAGACTGCCAGGCGCACCCCCGGCTGGGCGGTGAGCACGCCGCCGGGAAAGCTGCCGGCGGCAATGCCGTAGCCGGCGATGGGGGCGAACGCGATCAGCAGATAGGGCAGGCCGATCGCCAGCATGTCGGCCGGCCCATGCAGCGGGGTGGCCGGAAACAGCAGCTTGGGCACGCTGGCGAGCAGGAACACTCCGGCCCAGGCAACCGCGATCGCGCCGATCTGACGGTTCAGCGTCAACGGGATCAAGGCGCTGCGCCGTTCCAGACTATTGGCATAGCGGGTTGCTGCAAGGCGGGCCGCATCGACCAGGCGATACACTCCTTCTCCGGCGTAGAGCTTGTGCTGCAAGATTAAGACCCCCAAGTAACCGGGAAGCAAGGGTCAGCGGATTCGGTTTGCGCAATTTAACGCGCGCCGGGCCGATTCTTTCCCCGGGATAGCCGATTCGGCGCGCCCGTCAGGGTGGAAGAAGTGCCGCAGTTAACCGTTACCGTTTACCCGTTCCGCATCTAAACATTTGCAAAAACGGGTTAAAATATGTTTAAGGATTTTCATTTGACCCCGCTGCGGCGTTGCGGTAATATGCAATCAGTCCTGAGGGACAGGCGTTGGTGGGCCGGTGCAATAGCCGGAAATCACTAGATAATAAGGTCGCGCCGGTTCCAGCAATGCCCTCCTTTGGACAGGCTATCCGGAAATAGAAGCCGGGGCCTTTTGGATGATCACCACGCGGCTGGCTGGCCACCGCAGTGGAATTAGGGGTGATATGTGATGAAGACCTTTCTCAAGACTTTCCTGAACGATGAAGCCGGCGCTTCGGCTGCCGAATATGCTCTGATCCTCGCCATCGTCGGCGTCGGCATCGGTGCAGCCGCCCTCTCGCTGGGCGCCAACGTTCGCCAGGCGATCGGTGATGCTTCGAACGATGTCCACAGCTGCAACATTGCATCGGGCACCACTGGTACGTGGAGCGCTGGCTCTACCTGCTAAGCATGTCATGAGAACCCTGCCGCTAACGCGGCAGGGTTTTTCTTTATTTGCCGCGCATATTAGGGCAGGGATGCTTGACCGAACTTTGCGATGAGGTGACATGCAGGGGCGGAATCAGGGGGTAACATGCAAGGGCGCAACTGGATAATTCTGGGAGTCGCGATAGCCATCGGCTTGTTCGCGGTGATCATGGTCAACGCCTACTTTTCCGGTGTTCAGGAAAAGCAGGCGCGGCTGACGCAGGAACAGGCGCTGGTGCGCATCGTCGTGGCGGCCCAGCCGATGGAATTCGGCACCAAGCTGACCCCGCAGACCGTTCGCCTCCAGAACTGGCCCGCCTCTTCGGTTCCCGAGGGGGCTTTTCGCACGATTCCCGATGCGCTGAAGGACAATCGCGTCGCGCTGCGCCCGATCGTGCCGGGCGAGCCCGTGCTCGCCAGCAAGGTCAGCGGCGCCGATGGCCGCGCCACGCTGGCCGCGCTGCTGCCCGAAGGCATGCGCGCCTTTTCCATTCCGGTCGATACGCTCAGGGGCGTCGCCGGTTTCGTGCTTCCCGGCACCATGGTCGATGTGCTGCTGACCCGCCGGATTCCCGGTGAAGGCGCCGGTGCGGGAGACCTGCGCGCCGCGGTGTTGCTGTGGCACGGCCAGGTGGTCGGGGGCGCAACACAGG
>VMTF01000079.1 GCA_013791705.1 Sphingomonadales bacterium
CCCCCCCCCCCCCCCCCCCCACCGCGCGCGGCGGGGGGGCGGGGCGGGGGGGGGGGGGGGGGGGCCCCGCCAGGTCAAGCCGGAGCGCTTGACCGCACCAATCGAACAACTCCGCAACCCCACCAGGAGTCCCCACGCAACAATCCAAACCCGCAGGTTCACGTTTGCGCGACCTGTGCCTATATGCATCCCATGGCAGGGCACCATCATCACGAGCATTCCGGCACTCGGCTGGTCGATGCCGCGCGGGATGCGCTGGTCGTCGCGGGTGAACAATGGACCGAGATGCGCGCGGACGTGTTCGCGGTGCTGGCCGGACAGGGGCGGCCGGCTTCCGCCTATGACGTGGCCGAAGCCGTTTCCGCCGCGCGCGGCCGGCGGGTTGCGGCCAACAGCGTCTATCGCATCCTCGATCTGTTCGTGCGCACGCACCTGGCCCGGCGGGTCGAAAGTTCCAACGCCTATATCGCCAACAGCCATCCCGGCTGCCGGCACGACTGCATTTTCCTGATCTGCGATTCCTGCGGCAAGACCGTCCATATCGATGACGATGCCCTCACCGGCGCGCTGATCGGCGCCGCGCGCAAGGCCGGATTTGCCGATGTCCGCCCGGTGGTCGAATTGCGCGGGCATTGCGCGGACTGCTCCTGAGAATCGGGTGCGTGGCGAAAACTTGCCCCTTTGTGCGGGTTACGCAGCAATCGACTTGCGAATTGCGAGTGTGTAAGGCGGTTTGATGAGCACTCCTCCGGCAACTCCGCTGCTCGATGCCGTCGCCCTCCCGGCGGATCTTCGCAAGCTCGAACCCGGCAAGCTTTGCCAACTGGCGGAAGAATTGCGCGCCGAGATGATTTCCGCCGTCGGCCAGACCGGCGGCCATCTTGGCTCGGGCCTTGGCGTGGTCGAACTGACCGTTGCCCTGCACTACGTGTTCAACACGCCGGATGATCGCCTGATCTGGGATGTCGGCCACCAGGCCTATCCGCACAAGATCCTCACCGGGCGGCGGGACCGCATCCGCACCCTGCGTCAGGGCGGGGGGCTTTCGGGCTTCACCAGGCGCAGCGAAAGCGAATACGATCCGTTCGGCGCGGCGCACAGTTCCACCTCGATCTCGGCCGCGCTCGGCTTTGCGGTTGCCAACAAGCTCGCCGGGCAGCCCGGCAAGGGCATCGCGGTGATCGGCGATGGCGCGATGAGCGCCGGCATGGCCTATGAAGCGATGAACAACGCGAAAGCCGCCGGCAATCGGCTGGTTGTCATCCTCAACGATAACGACATGTCGATCGCCCCGCCGGTCGGCGGGCTCTCGGCCTATCTCGCGCAGCTCGTGTCCTCGCGGCCGTTCCTCGAACTGCGCGAGCTGGCGCGCCGCATCTCGCGCAAACTGCCCGAGCCGTTGCACCGCGCCGCGAAGCGGACCGACGAATTCGCGCGCGGCATGGCGATGGGCGGTACCCTGTTCGAGGAACTGGGCTTCTACTATGTCGGCCCGGTCGATGGGCATAATCTCGAACACCTGATCCCGGTGCTGGAAAACGTGCGCGATGCGGCCGAAGGGCCGTGCCTGGTCCATGTCGTCACGCAGAAGGGCAAGGGCTATGCCCCGGCCGAAGCGGCTGAGGACAAGTATCACGGCGTCCAGAAGTTCAACGTGATCACCGGCGAACAGGTAAAGAGCGCTCCCGGCGCGCCCAGCTACACATCCGTCTTCGCCAAGGCGCTGATCGCCGAAGCCGCGCGCGATGAAACGATCTGCGCGATCACCGCGGCGATGCCGTCCGGCACCGGGCTCGACAAGTTCGCCGAGGCCTATCCCGAACGCAGCTTCGATGTCGGCATCGCCGAACAGCACGCGGTCACGTTCGCGGCGGGCCTCGCCGCGCAAGGGATGCGGCCGTTCTGCGCGATCTATTCAACCTTCCTGCAGCGCGCCTACGATCAGGTCGTGCATGACGTTGCGATCCAGAACCTGCCGGTCCGCTTCGCGATTGACCGCGCCGGACTGGTCGGGGCCGATGGCGCGACTCACGCCGGGTCGTTCGATGTGACCTATCTCGCCTCGCTGCCCAACATGGTCGTGATGGCCGCCGCCGACGAGGCCGAGCTGGTCCACATGACCCATACCGCCGCGTGCCATGACAGCGGCCCGATCGCGTTCCGCTATCCGCGCGGCAACGGCACCGGCGTCGCCTTGCCCGAAGTTCCCGAGCGTCTGGAAATCGGCAAGGGCCGGATCGTGAAGCAGGGCAGCAAGGTCGCGCTGCTTTCGCTCGGCACGCGCCTGGCCGAAGCTCTCAAAGCGGCTGACCAGCTCGAAGCGCGCGGCCTGTCTGCCACCGTGGCCGACATGCGCTTCGCCAAGCCGCTCGATGAAGCGCTGATCCGCCGCCTGATCGCGACTCACGAAGTCGTCGTGACGATCGAGGAAGGCGCGATCGGCGGCCTTGGCGCCCACGTCCTCACCATGGCGAGCGACGAGGGCCTGACCGACACCGGCCTGCGCATCCGCACGCTGCGCCTGCCCGACGTATTCCAGGATCACGACAATCCCGACAAGCAGTATGACGAAGCCGGCCTCACCGCGCCGCACATCGTCGATACCGTGCTCAAGGCACTGCGCCACAACGGCGCGGGCGTGGAAGAAGCGGCGGGCGGCAGTGGGCCGCGCGGGCGGGCGCGTGGGGCGGCGGGGGCGCGGGC
>VMTF01000124.1 GCA_013791705.1 Sphingomonadales bacterium
ACAGGCGATACCCTGGCGGATTTCCTGACGCTGGACGCCCTTGACCTAGCCGAGCATGCCCGCTTCGCCGAAGTATTCCCTGGCCAGGTTGTCGGTCGACAGCGCGGCGGTGTGATAGGTCGGCAGAGTGATGAGGTGGTGGAAAATCCCCGCCTCGCGCGCCGCGTCCTTCTGGAAGGTGCGGATGCGCTCATCGGCCTCGATCGCCAGATCCGACGCATCGTAGTCGACGCTCATCAGCCTGGCGCGATCATAGGCGTTGACATCCTTGCCCGCTTCGACCCAGGCATCGAACACCTGCTGGCGGAAGTTCAGCGTCCAGTTGAAGCTGGGCGAGTTGTTATAGACCAGCTTGGCGTTCGGAATGACCTCGCGGATGCGGTTCACCATACCGCCGATCTGGCCGATGTGCGGCTTTTCGGTCTCGATCCACAGCAGGTCGGCGCCGTTCTGCAGCGAATTGATGCCGTCGAGCACGCAGCGGTCCTCGCCGGTGCCGGCGCGGAACTGGAACAGGTTCGAAGGCAGGCGCTTGGGGCGCATCAGCTTGCCGTCACGGCTGATCAGCACGTCGCCATGGCCGAGCTGGCCGGCATCGACTTCCTCGCAATCGAGGTAGCTGTTGTACTGGTCGGCGATGTCGCCGGGTTCGCGAACGAAGGCGATCTGCTTGGTCAGGCCCGCGCCGAGCGAGTCTGTGCGCGCAACGATCACACCATCTTCAACGCCGAGTTCCATGAACGCATAGCGGACGGCGCGGATCTTCGCGAGGAAGTCCTCGTGCGGAACGGTGACCTTGCCATCCTGGTGGCCGCACTGCTTTTCGTCCGAGACCTGGTTTTCGATCTGGATGCAGCAGGCGCCCGCCTCGATGAACTTCTTGGCCAGCAGATAAGTCGCCTCGGCGTTGCCGAAACCGGCGTCGATATCGGCGATGATCGGCACGACGTGGGTTTCATACCCGTCGATCGCGGCCTGGACCTGCTTCGTCTTCATTGCGTCACCGGCCTCGCGGGCCGCATCGAGATCGCGGAACATCATGCCCAGTTCGCGCGCATCGGCTTGCTTGAGGAACGTGTAGAGTTCCTCGATCAGCGCCGGAACGCTGGTCTTCTCGTGCATCGACTGATCGGGCAGCGGGCCGAACTCGCTGCGCAGCGCGGCAACCATCCAGCCCGAAAGGTAAAGGTAGCGGCCCTTGGTCGTGCCGAAGTGCTTCTTGATCGAGATCATCTTCTGCTGCCCGATGAAGCCGTGCCAGCAGCCGAGCGACTGGGTGTAGGCCGCCGGATCGGCATCATAGGCGGCCATATCGGCACGCATGATCTTCGCGGTGTACTTCGCGATATCGAGCCCGGTGTGGAACCGGTTCTGCAGGCGCATGCGGGCGACCGATTCCGCGTCAATGCCGCTCCAGGTCTGGGCGTTGGGCGAAATCGCGGTGTTCGCCTCGGCGATGGTCTGCTGATAAGTCACTGGCGCATTCCTTCTGCACGAATCTGTCTGGGGTTCGTTACCGGGCCAGATAGGGTCCGGCGCAGGCCCCCGCGAGGGCCTGCGAAGTGCGCTTGTCAAACTTTACATCTGTTCTTTGTAAAGTTGTGCTGCTATTACAAGCGCACACCCCGAATTTGTACAGAAGTGGGACAGATGAGCCAGAATCGCCCCCTCTACCTCGGCCCCCGGCTGCGCCGGCTGCGCCGCGAGCTCGGCCTGACCCAGCAGGCGATGGCTACCGATCTGGCGATTTCGCCTTCCTATGTCGCGCTGATCGAACGCAACCAGCGCCCCGTCACCGCCGAACTGCTGCTGCGCCTTGCCCGCAGCTACAAGCTCGACGTGGCCGAACTGGCCGGCGAGGATTCCGAAGACTACGCCCGCCGGATCGGCGAGGTGCTGCGCGATCCGCTGCTGGCCGACATCGATCTTCCCGCGCTCGAAGTGGCAGACCTCGCCACCTCGTTTCCGGGCGTGACCGAGGCGATCCTGCGCCTGCACGGCGCCTATGTGCGCGAGCAGCAGGCGCTCGCCGACCAGCGCCTGGGCCCCGGCCCGGACGAGACCGGCGCGATCGGCGCGGCGAGCGATCCCGTCACCGAAACGCGGCGCTTTCTGGCCGAGCAGCGCAACCATTTCCCCGCGCTGGAAACCCGCGCCGAGGCGCTTGCCGCGCAACTTGCCGAGGCAGGCGGCGCGCAGCAATGGCTGCGCAAGCACAAGAACGTCCGCGTCCGCTTCCTGCCGCCCGATGTCCTGGTCGAATCCGTCCGGCGCTATGATCGCCATAACGAACAGCTCCTGCTGGATGACACGCTGGGCGCATCCGACCGGCAATTCCAGCTTGCGCTCCACGTCGCGTGGACCGCGCTGCGCGAGGATATTGCCGCGATCGTCCGGCCGGCCCGGTTCGCGGACAAGTCCACCACCGCGCTGGTCCGCCGCGCGCTGGCCGGCTATGCCGCCGCCGCGCTGGTGATGCCCTATGAGGCGTTCGCCCGCGCGGCCGAGGCCCGCGCTTACGATATTCCCGCGCTGGGCGGCCTGTTCGGGGCCAGTTTCGAGCAGGTCGCCCACCGGCTCACCACGCTGGCCCGCGCCGGACACGAGGGCGTGCCGTTCTTCTTCCTGCGGGTCGATGAAGCCGGCAATGTCTCGAAGCGCCTCGATGGCGCCGCCTTCCCGTTCGCGGCGCATGGCGGGGGCTGCCCGCTGTGGAGCGTTCACGCCGCCTTCCGCACCCCCGGCCAGATCGTCACCCAGTGGCTCGAACTGCCGGACGGCCAGCGCTTCTTCTCGCTCGCCCGCACCGTGCAGGCGGGTGGCAGCCACCGGAACGCTCCCACGGTGCTGCGGTCCGTCGCGCTGGTCTGCGCGGCCGAGCACGCGCCGCGCCTCGCCTGGGCCAAGGGGATCGATCCGGCCGCCGCCACGCCGATCGGCGTCGCCTGCCGCCTGTGCCAGCGCGCCGACTGCACCGCCCGCGCCGCGCCGCCGATCGGCCGCGAACTGCTGGCCGACGATCAGCGCCGCTCGCCCGCGCCCTATATGTTCGCGGAAGGCTAAAGGCCGCCGGTGCCGGTCTTGCGCCGAGAGGCATTACGATTCCGCCCCCGCATGGTATGCAGGGGCGAGCGAGGGAGAGCGACGTGAGCAGCAAGATGAACCCGGCCGAAGCCAAGCTGCTCGCCGAACTTCGGGACTGGCGCAAGACCCAGCGGCGCCAGCGATCGCACAAGCGCGCCGACAAGCCCACCCGCGGCCAGCGCATTGCCGATCAGGTGGCCGCGACGATGGGATCGTGGCGCTTCATCATCATTCAATCGTCGGCCCTGCTGGTCTGGGTCGCGCTGAATGTGACCGCCTATATCAGGCACTGGGATCCCTACCCGTTCATCCTGCTCAATCTCGCGCTGTCGTTCCAGGCGGCCTATGCCGCGCCGTTCATCATGATGAGCCAGAACCGCCAGCAGGACGTTGACCGCAAGAAGGCCGAAAACGACTACCGGGTAAACGTGAAGGCGGAGCTGGAGATCGAACTGCTCCACCAGAAGATCGACCAGTTGCGCGAAACCGAAGTGCTGGCCTTGACCAATGCCGTGCAGGAACTGTCGGACCTGCTGCGCGCCGAGCGACAGCGGGATTAGAAAAAGGCCCCGTTCCCTGCGGAACGAGGCCGTTTCCCGTTACCCAAAAGTGCCGCTCAGCGCAGCGACACCACGTTGTCCGAAATGCGCGGATCGCCGCGCTCCGCGCGCTACTGGCTGGGCATCGGCTCGTCGCTCACGTCGACCCCTTCTCCCGCGCCAAAGCCGGTGCACCCGGGCC
>VMTF01000257.1 GCA_013791705.1 Sphingomonadales bacterium
ATCGGCGTGTGGGAAATCTTAATCCCCCACATCGGCGAATGGCGCGCCGACAACTACCGCAATACCGGGCCGGACGGCACCGTGCTCCCGCTCAACGCCGATCCGTTAGCATTCGCCTCGGAACTGCGCCCCAAGACCGCTTCGCTGACGCTCAACCCCGGCAAGCCGCGCTGGAACGACGAGGCCCACCGCGCCCACTGGGCCAGCGTCGACCCGCGCCGCCAGCCGATCTCGATCTACGAGGTCCATCCCGGCTCGTGGGATCGCGATGCCTTCGACTGGTTTCTCCCCTGGGACCGCCTGGCCGAACAACTGATCCCCTATGTCGTCGAACTGGGGTTCACCCATATCGAGTTCCTGCCGGTCTCGGAACACCCCTACGATCCCTCGTGGGGCTACCAGACCACCGGGCTCTATGCGCCGTCCGCCCGGTTCGGCGACCCGGAAGGGTTCGCCCGGTTCGTCGACGGCGCGCACCGCGCCGGTATTTCGGTGCTGATCGACTGGGGTCCGGCCCACTTCCCGACCGACGAACACGGCCTCGCCCGGTTCGACGGCACCGCGCTCTATGAACACGAAGACCCGCGCCTCGGCTTTCATCCGGACTGGCAGACCGCGATCTACAATTTCGGCCGGCGCGAGGTGGCCAGCTTCCTCATCAACAACGCGCTGTTCTGGGCGGAGCGCTATCACGTCGATGGCTTGCGCGTCGATGCGGTCGCCTCGATGCTTTACCGCGACTATTCGCGCGAGCCGGGCGAATGGATTCCCAATGCGGCAGGTGGGCGCGAGAACTGGGAAGCGGTGGCGTTCCTGCAGGCGATGAACCAGGCGGTCTATGGCAGCCATGCCGGCTTCATGACGATCGCCGAAGAATCGACCACCTGGCCCGGCGTCACCCTGCCGGTCCATGACGGCGGCGCGGGTTCGACCGCGCTGGGCTTCGGCTTCAAGTGGAACATGGGGTTCATGCACGATACGCTGCAATATATGGCGCGCGATCCGGTCCACCGCCGCCATCACCATAACGAGATTACCTTTGGCCTGACATACGCCTATTCCGAGAACTTCGTGCTGCCGCTCAGCCACGACGAGGTCGTCCACGGCAAGGGCAGCCTGCTCGGCAAGATGAGTGGCGACGACTGGCAGAAATTCGCCAATCTGCGCGCGTATTATGCGCTGATGTGGGGCTATCCGGGCAAGAAGCTGCTGTTCATGGGGCAAGAGTTTGCGCAGCGCCGCGAATGGAGCGAGGCGCGGGCGCTGGACTGGGACTTGCGCGAGGCCCCCGCCCACGAAGGCGTGCGCAACCTCGTGCGCGACCTGAACCGGCTCTATCGCGACAAGGCGGCGCTGCACGCCCGCGATTGCGAACCGGAAGGGTTCGCATGGCTGATCGTCGATGATGCCACCAACTCGGTCTTCGCGTGGCTGCGCAAGGCACCCGGCGCCCGGCCGATCGCAATCGTATCCAACATGACTCCGGCCGTGCTTGGAGACTATCGTCTGCCCGTGCCGCATGACGGCGGCTGGCGCGAAGTGCTCAACAGCGACTCGGCCATCTATGGCGGCAGCGGTGTCGGCAACCTGGGCAGGATCACCGCGGACAACGGCGCGGCGCGTGTCACATTGCCGCCGCTGGCGACGGTTATGTTCGAGTGGGAAGGATAGGAAAAAGGTGTGCCATGCGTGATGTAAAGGGACCACTGGCGCGCGAAGCCATGGCCTACGTGCTCGCCGGAGGACGCGGCAGCCGGCTGAACGAACTGACCGACAACCGCGCCAAGCCCGCGGTCTATTTCGGCGGGATGAGCCGGATCATCGACTTCGCGCTGTCGAACGGGATCAATTCCGGCATCCGCCGGAGCGGCGTGGCCACGCAATACAAGGCCCACTCGCTGATCCGCCACATGCAGCGCGCGTGGAACTTCATGCGGCCCGAGCGCAACGAGAGCTTCGATATCCTGCCCGCATCGCAGCGCATCGATGAGCTGCACTGGTACGAAGGCACCGCGGACGCGGTTTACCAGAACATCGACATCATCGAATCCTATGCGCCCAAATACATGGTGATCCTCGCCGGCGACCACATCTACAAGATGGACTACGAGCTGATGCTGCAGCAGCACGTCAACTCGGGCGCGGACGTTACCGTCGGCTGCCTGGTGGTGCCGCAGATGGAGGCCACCGCCTTCGGGGTGCTGGCCGTCGATGAAGACAACGTGATTACCGCCTTCGTCGAGAAACCGGCCGATCCCCCGACGATCCCGGGCGATCCCGCGCACACCCTTGCCTCGATGGGCATCTACGTGTTCGACACGCAGTTCCTGTTCGACCAGTTGCGCCGCGATGCCGCAGACCCGGATTCAAAGCGCGATTTCGGCGGCGACATCATTCCCTACATCGTCCGCCACGGGAAAGCGGTGGCGCATCGCTTCACCGACAGTTGCATCCGCGCGGCCGAGGAAATCGAGGAATACTGGCGCGATGTCGGCACGCTGGATGCCTATTTCGAAGCGAACCTCGATCTCACCGACACGGTTCCCAAGCTCAATCTCTATGACCGCGAATGGCCGATCTGGACCGACCAGATCGTCGCCGCTCCGGCCAAGTTCGTGCACGACGAGGAAGGGCGCCGGGGCCAGGCGATCTGTTCGCTGATCTCGCAGGACTGCATCGTTTCGGGCGCGCTCGCCCGGCGTTCGCTGCTGTTCACCGGGGTCAAGATGGGCAGCTTTTCCTCGGTCAACGAAGCGGTGATCCTGCCCCATTGCAACATCGGGCGCGGCGCGCGACTGTCCCGCGTGATCCTCGACGCGGGCGTGCGCATCCCCGAAGGGCTGGTGGTCGGCGAAGACCCGGAACTCGATGCGCTGCGCTTTCGCCGCACCGATAGCGGCGTGTGCCTGATCAACAGCAACATGATCGCGCGGCTGGGATCGAGCGGCTGAGATGACCGTGCGCGCGCTCTCGGTCGCCTCGGAAGCGGTGCCGCTGATCAAGACCGGAGGGCTGGGCGATGTGGCGGGCGCCCTGCCCGCCGCCCTGGCTCCCCACGATGTCGCGGTTACCACACTGCTGCCCGGCTACCCGTCCGTGTTGCGCGCGCTTCCCGGAGCAAAAGCCGTCCACAAGTGGGCCGGCCTGCTCGGCTCCCCGGCGCGGCTGCTGGCGCATGACGAGCTGCTGATCCTCGATGCCCCCGGCCTGTTTGACCGCGAGGGCAGCCCCTACACCGACAATGCCGGGCATGACTGGCCCGACAACTGGCGCCGCTTCGCCGCCTTTGGCCGCGCCGCCGCCGATATCGCGGGCGGCGCGGTGAAGGGCCGCGAGTTCGATCTGCTCCACGCGCACGACTGGCAGGCCGGGATGGCCCCGGCCTATTTGCGCTTTGCGCCGCGCAAGGCCGCGAAGCAGCCGGTCCCTTCGGTGATGACGATCCACAATATCGCCTTCCAGGGCCATTATCCGGCCCACACTTTTCCCGCGCTCGGCCTGCCCGCAGCGGCCTGGGCGGTGGACGGGGTCGAATATCACGGCGGCGTCGGCTTCCTCAAGGCCGGGCTCGAAAGTGCCTGGGCCGTCACCACCGTCAGCCCCACGTACGCGCGCGAAATCGGCACGCCGGAATTCGGGATGGGGCTCGACGGCCTGATCGCCAGTCGCGGCGAAACGGTCACGGGAATCGTCAACGGCATCGACACCGCCGAGTGGGATCCGGGCGCCGATCCGCAACTGGCGGCGAACTACACGGTCCGCACGCTCGCCCGGCGCAGCGCCAACAAGCGCGCGCTCGAAGCCGAATTCGGGCTCGATCCGGGCGATGGTCCGCTGTTCGTGGTGATCAGCCGCCTCACCTGGCAGAAGGGCATGGACGTGCTGCTCGAAGCGATCGAGCATCTCGTCTGGCTCGGCGGGCGGCTTGCGCTGCTCGGCGCGGGCGATGCGGCGCTGGAAGCGGGGTTTCACGCCATTGCCGCGCGCCATCCCGGCCGGATCGGCGTGCGCACCGGCTATGACGAGGTGCTGGCCCACCGGATGCAGGCCGGCGGCGACGCGATCCTGGTCCCCAGCCGCTTCGAACCGTGCGGCCTGACCCAGCTCTATGCGTTGCGCTATGGCTGCGTGCCGGTGGTCGCGCGCACCGGTGGGCTCGCCGATACGGTGATCGACGCCAACCTCGCCGCGCTTTCAAGCGGCGTGGCGACCGGCATTCTGTTCGGCGGCGCCAACCCGCAAACGCTCAAGGACGCGCTCGATCGCACGGTGGCGCTGTGGAGCCGCCCGGCCGACTGGCGCACGGTCCAGCGCGCGGGGATGAAGCAGGATTTCTCGTGGGGCCGCAGCGGCGCCGCTTACGCCGCGCTCTACCGCCGCCTGATCGCGAGCGCGGCAGGATGACCGCGTTTCGCATTCGCGCCCCGGATGCCGAAAGCGTCGAGCTGTGCCTGTTCGCCGCAGACGAGGCGGAAACCCGGCTGGCGATGGTGCGCGACGGAGCCGACTGGGTGCTCGATGCGCCCTCGGCCGGGCCGGGCACGCGCTATGGCTATCGCGCCGCCGGTCCGTTCGCGCCGGAGCAGGGCCTGCGGTTCGATCCTGCCAAACTGCTGGTCGATCCCTTCGCCGTCGAGCTGGACCGCCGCTTCGTCTACGACCCCGCCCTGGGCACGCTCGGCGCCGATACTGCCGCGCTGGTGCCCAAGGCGATTGTTCCGGCGCAGGCGCCCCCGGTGGAGCCGGCCCCGCCCCGCTTCGTCCTCGGCGGGCTGATCTACGAGGCCAGCGTCCGTGCGCTCACGATGCTGCACCCTGAAGTGCCGCCGCACCAGCGCGGCACCGTGGCCGCAATCGCGCATCCGGCGATCATCGCCCACTTGCGCAAGCTCCACGTCACCGCGATCGAGCTGATGCCGATCACCGCCGCGATCGACGAACGCCACCTGCCCCGGCTGGGGCTCACCAATGCCTGGGGCTATAATCCGGTCGTGCCGATGGCGCTCGATCCGGGCCTGTGCCCCGGCGGCGTCGCCGAACTGCGCACGGCCGTGGCGGCGCTGCATGAGGCGGGCATCGGCGTCATTCTCGACCTGGTGTTCAACCATACCGGCGAGAGCGACGTGTTCGGCCCGACGCTCAGCTTTCGCGGCCTCGACAATCGCGGGATCTATGCGCACGACGGCGCCGGCCATCTGATCAACGATACCGGCTGCGGCAATACGCTCGATTTCGCGCAGCCCCATGTGCGCGCGCTCACCCTCGCCACCTTGCGGCATTTCGTGCAGGCCTGCGGCATCGACGGCTTCCGCTTCGATCTGGCCCCGGTGTTGGCCCGTTCCCCGGGCTTCGCGCCCGATGCGCCGATCTTCGCCGAGATCGCCGCCGACCCGGTGCTGGCCGACCGCATCCTGATCGCCGAACCCTGGGACATTGGCCCGGGGGGCTACCAGCTTGGCGCCTTCCCCCCGAACTGGCTGGAATGGAACGACCGCTACCGCGACGATATCCGCCGCTTCTGGCGCGGGGAGGCCGATGTCGGCCTGCTCGCCACGCGCCTGGCCGGATCGTCCGACCTGTTCGGCCCGGTGACGCGCAGCGTGAACTTCGTCGCCGCGCATGACGGGTTCACGCTGGCCGACACCGTCGCCTTTGCCGAGCGCCACAACTGGGCGAACGGCGAGGAAAACCGCGATGGCCATGCGGGCGAGCCGGCCTGGAACAACGGCCATGAAGGCCCGGTGGACGATCCCGCCATCCTCGCGCGCCGCGCGGCGGATGCGCGCGCCCTGCTCGGCACGCTGTTCGCCTCGACCGGAACGGTCATGCGCACCGCCGGGGACGAATTCGGGCGCACCCAGGGCGGCAACAACAACGCCTACTGCCAGGACAATGCGCTCACCTGGCTCGACTGGACGGGCCGCGACATCGCGCTGGAAGACCATGTTGCCGCGCTGGCCGAATGGCGGGCAACCCATGCCGGCTGGTTCGACGAATTCCCCCGCGAGGGCGCCTGGCTCAACCTTGCCGGCCAGCCGATGACGATTGCGGAATGGGAAGACCCTGCCACCGCCGGCCTGGCCTATTGCTCGCTCGATCCGGCCCGGCCCTACAAATTCTGCATCGACCGCGTGGCGCGCACCGCCTGCCTGAAAGGCTGAACGCGGGCGTTTCGCGCCAGCCGAAACGCAGCCGCTCCGAAACGCAACCGGCCCGACGCGCAAGGTGCACGCCGGGCCGGCCGTTCCTCCCCAGGAACGTCTGTGGTCAGCGCCCGATCGCGCTGCCGAGCCGGTGATAAAGGTTCGAGAACTTGACCGATTCCGGCTTGTCCTCGATCGCCTTGAGATAGTGCAGCACTGCTTCGCGCAGGAGCTTGAAATCTTCGTTGGAAAGAACCGCGCGGGCCCGGGCCGGTTCGCTCATATCACGTCTCCTATGCTGGTACCTTTCCGCGACTCATTCGCGTCGCGGAAAAGCTTAGCGCAAACGGCTTACGCCGCGAACTGGTTCATCGTGTTGTGGACGCCGCCCGCTTTCAGCGCAGCATCGCCCGCGAAGTATTCCTTGTGGTCGTCGCCAATGTCGCTGCCCGACATGTTCTGGTGCTTCACACAGGCGATACCCTGGCGGATTTCCTGACGCTGGACGCCCTTGACGTAGCCGAGCATGCCCGCTTCGCCGAAGTATTCCCTGGCCAGGTTGTCGGTCGACAGCGCGGCGGTGTGATAGGTCGGCAGCGTGATGAGGTGGTGGAAAATCCCCGCCTCGCGCGCCGCGTCCTTCTGGAAGGTGCGGATGCGCTCATCGGCCTCGATCGCCAGATCCGACGCATCGTA
>VMTF01000201.1 GCA_013791705.1 Sphingomonadales bacterium
ACCTTTTCCCCTCCACGACGCGCTTCCGATCTCGTGCTGTGGGGCTATTCGCACGCACCTTGACCTATGGGAACGTGGCGCCCGCTTCGCGGGGGCTGGTTCCTATCGGCAGCGCGTTTTTCAGTTCCCGCCAACAGGGCCGGCTGTGCCGGTGCGGCTCGGGCCGGCGATTCCGGCTTGCTAGCCTGTACAAAACTATTCTAGAATACTAGTTGGCGATCCGAGTGAGACGAAATTGGTTGCGGGGCAATCCGTCTGGCGTCACGTTCGATCGCCGGGCTGTCTTGTCGGTCTGGCGCAAGGCCGGGACCACCGCCGCATTGCTTGAGAGCCAGACGGGCTCGCACGAGAGGGAATTGCATGAAACTGGTAAGCTTCGAGAACGGCGCCGGGCCGCAGGTCGGCATTGTCGACGGAGACGATGTCGTGATCGTCACGGATGCCGGCTGGACCGGCGGCAAGACCCTCCGGGCGATGATCGAGCGCGACGAACTGGCCGCCGCGCAGGCCCATGCCACCGCGCGCGTACCGCTGGCGAGCGTGAACCTGCTGCCGCCGGTGCTTGATCCGCCGCGCATCTGGTGCGTCGGCGTGAATTATGACGAGCATCGCCGCGAAGTGGGCCGCGAGCCGACCGGTCATCCGACCATCTTTACCCGGACGCCGCAATCGCAGGTCGGCCACGGAGTTGCGTTCAAGGTGCCGGCGGCATCGACCGATCTGGACTATGAGGCGGAGATCGCCATCGTGATCGGCAAGGGCGGGCGCGACATCGCTCCAGCGGACGCGCTTGACCATATCGTCGGCTATAGCTGCTACAACGATGCGACCATCCGCGATTTCCAGCGCCACACGACGCAGTGGATTCCGGGCAAGAATTTTGAGGACATCGGGTCGTTCGGCCCCTGGCTGGTGACGCCGGACGAAATGCCGCCGCTTGGCGACATCCGCCTCACAGCTCGCCTGAACGGGCAGATCATGCAGGACGCCATGGCGACCGACATGCTGTTCCCGATCCCGGCGATCATCGCCTATGTCTCGACCTTCACAACGCTGCTGCCCGGCGACGTGATTGCGACCGGCACGCCCGGCGGCGTCGGCGCCAAGCGCACTCCGCCGGTCTGGATGAAGCCAGGCGACACGATCGAAATCGAGGTCACCGGGGTCGGTATCCTGTCAAACGGGATCGTATGAGGCATGGCGGACTATAACCTCTCGTTCAGTCATCTGGGCTTTTTCGTGCGGGATCTGGACCGCATGTTGGCGTTCTACCGGGACGTGCTCGGTTTCTTCCTGACTGACGAGGGCGATCTGAACGGACGCCAGATCCGGTTCCTCAGCCGCAACCCGAAGGAACATCACCAGATCGTGCTGATGACCGGGCGCGGGGCGGACCAGCCGAGCACGATCAACCAGATTTCGTTCCGCGTCGGCGGGCTGGGTGAGCTGAAGGCACTTCATGCCCGGCTGGTCGCGGCCGGCGCGGAAGGGCTGGACCCGGCGACTCACGGCAATGCCTGGTCGCTCTATTTCCCGGACCCGGAAGGCAACCGGATCGAGGTTTTCGCCGATTCCGAATGGTACGTGTCGCAGCCGTGCAAGCTGCCGGTGGACTTCACCCGGTCGGAAGCGGACCTGCGGGCCGAGCAACTGGAACTGTGCCGGAGCCTGCCGGGGTTCAAGCCGATCGGCGAATGGCACGCGCAGATGCGCAAGCTCATGGGGATGGCGGAAGCCGGCGACTGAGCAGCACAGGGCCGGCGCGGCTTTACGCCGGAACCTGGTCTGCCGGAGCTCCTTTCGCGCCGCGCACCAGCCGTCCCGGCAGCTTGCCCGATGGCTGCCCATCGCGGTACGTGACCTGACCCGACACGATTGTCGCGCTATAGCCGTCGGCCTGCTGGATCAGGCGGCGTCCGCCGGCGGGCAGGTCGCGGCGCACGCGCGGGGCGTGCAGGTGCAGGGCTTCGAAATCGATGATGTTGAGATCGGCCTTGTAGCCGGGTTTGAGCTGGCCGCGATCGAGCAGCCCGACGGCTATGGCCGGGTCGCTGGACATCAGCTTGACCGCATGGGCAAGCGAGAGCGATTTGCCGCCGTCGGCGCGGACGCGCTCGGTCAGCAGATAAGTCGGATAGGCAGCGTCGCAGATCATCCCGTAATGCGCGCCGCCATCGCCCAGGCCGATCAACCCGTTGGGATGATCGAACATCTCGTTGCTGGCGGAGATAAATTCCTCGCTGCCGATATGGGCCAGCGGGCAATAGAGAATGGCCCGGCCATCGTCCTTGAGCAACTCATCGTAGATCAGTTCGCGGACCGGGATGCCCGCCGCCGCCGCGCGGGCGTTGAGGTTGGCTTCCGGAGGCTGGTGATAATCGGGCGGATCGCCGAGCGCGAACAGGTTGGCAGTGCGTCGCACGACCGTGGTGAAGAACGGATTGGGATCGTCCGGCTCTTCCGCGATCAGCCGCGCCCGCAACTGCGGATCGCGCATCCGGGCGCCCTTTTCCGCCAGCGGCAGGTCGGCGATGGCCCGGTAGCTCGGGTTGAGCGAGAACGGGTGGTAGGACAAGTCGAGCCCGAACAGCACGCCGACCGGGCGGGGATAGAACTGCGCGCGAATCTGGCGCCCCTCGCGCGCGGCCTGTTCCATCATCGCCAGGGCTTGCGGAATGAAGTCGTGGAAGCCGAGCAGGACCGAAAACGACAACGGCCGTCCGGCCGCTTGCGACAGCCGGTCGATCAATGCCATTTCCTCCGCGCCGGGCGTCGTCGTGGTGTTGGGCAGCAGTTCGAACACGCCGGTGCCGGCATCGTTCAGCCCTTGCGCCAAGGCCATCAGCTCGTCTTCCTCGGTCATTACCGAAGGCGCGTGGCGGCCATCGCGGAAGCGGTGGGCCAGATTGCGCGAGGTCGAGACCCCGAGCGCGCCAGCCCGCACCGCTTCGGCGGTCAGCGCGCGCATCCGGGCCAGTTCGTCTGCGCTCGGCGGCGCGAGGCCGGCGCCGCGCTCGCCCATCACGTAAACGCGCAGCGCCGAATGTGGCAACTGGGCGGCGAAGTCGATGTCCGCCTCGCGCTGGTCGAGCGCGTCGAGATAGTCCGGGAAGGTTTCCCAGTTCCACGGCAGGCCCTCGGCCATCACGACTTCGGGAATGTCCTCGACGCCTTCGAGCAGGCTGATGAGCAACTGGTGATGATCGGGCCGCACCGGTGCGAAGCCGACGCCGCAATTGCCCATCACCACCGTGGTGACCCCATGCTCCGAAGAAGGCGCGAGGCGCTGCTCCCAGGTGACCTGCCCGTCATAATGGGTGTGCACATCGATGAATCCGGGCGTCACTATTTGGCCGGCTGCGTCGATTTCCTCGCGGCCGGTAGCATCGATCCGGCCGATGTCTGCGATCTTTCCGCCGGAAATGGCGATATCGGCGTGGAACGGTTCCGCTCCGGTTCCGTCCACCACCAAGCCGCCGCGGATGACAATATCGTAGCCCATTTCGCCGTGACCTCCGCCTTGGGATCTTAACCTATCAGCGAAGGGCCGGAAGCGCGATCAACCGGGCCGCAATCATCATGAGGGCGATCATCGGGAGCTGATAAGCAGGTCGCGGGCGCGGGCCGGCGCTGTACGCTGGCACCGGCCTGCCGGTTTATGTAGGCTCGCACCGAACGGCCGCTGTGATGGCCGCATGCTGCATGGAGAGAACAGTGTCCCACGCCACGGTTGCAACTGCCCCCCCGCCGCTCGCCCATCCCGACAAGTTCTTCATCGACGGGAAATGGACCGCGCCTTCGACGGGCGCCAGGCTGGACGTGATTTCGGCGGTTACCGAGGATGTCTATCTGCAGGTCGCCGAAGCGCGCGAGGCCGATATGGCGCGCGCGATCGCGGCCGCGCGCAAGGCCTTCGATCATGGCCCCTGGCCGCGCATGTCCCATGCCGAGCGGGCCGGATACCTGCGCAAGCTGGCCGAGGGGATGCGCCAGCGCGCCGGCGATATCGCCGCGATGTGGCCGCACGAAATGGGCATCCTGCACAGTCATGCGCTGCTGCAGGCGCCCGGCGCCGGGGCCACGTTCGACTATTACGCCGACCTTTCCGCGACATTCCCGTTCGAGGAACGCCGCCAGCCGAGCGGGCCGAGCCCGCTGGGGCTGGTGGTGCGCGAGCCGGTCGGCGTGGTGGGCGCGATCATCCCGTGGAATGCCCCGGCCGCGCTGCTGGCGTGGAAGCTCGCCCCGGCGCTGGTCGCCGGTTGCACGGCCGTGCTCAAGGCCTCGCCCGAGGCCCCGGGCGCGCCTTACGTCTTTGCGGAAATCGCCGAAGCGATCGGCTTGCCGCCGGGCGTGGTGAACGTCGTTACGGCGGACCGGGAAGTGTCGGAACTGCTGGTCCGTTCGACGGACGTGGACAAGATCACCTTTACCGGATCGACCGCGGCCGGCCGCCGCATCGCCTCGCTGTGCGGGGAACGGATCGCGCGCTGCACGCTGGAACTGGGCGGCAAGTCCGCCGCAGTCATACTTGACGATTTCGACGTTGAAGCGGCCGCCGCCGCGATTGTCGGCCCGGCCTGTTCGATGACCGGGCAGATCTGCTCCTCGCTGACCCGGATCGTGGTCACGCGCGATCGCCACGATGCGATGGTCGATGCGCTGGCGGCGCGGTTCAAGGCGGTGAAAGTGGGCGATCCGTTTGATTCCGAATCCGGCATCGGCCCGATTGCGGTGGAGCGCCAGCGCGACCGGATCGAACGCCTGATTGCGTCCGGCATTGCCGAAGGCGCGACGCTGGCGGCGGGCGGCGGGCGGCCCAAGCATCTGAATCGGGGATTCTATATCGAGCCGACCGTGTTCGGGAATGTCGATAATCACATGACCATCGCGCAGGAGGAAATCTTCGGCCCGGTGCTGAGCGTCATTCCGGCGCGGGACGAGGCCAATGCGGTCGAGATCGCGAACGACACGATCTATGGCCTGAACAATTCGGTGTTCACCAACGACGTGGACCGCGCCTATGCGGTCGCGCGCCAGCTTCGTTCCGGCACGGTCGGGCACAACAGCTTCCGCACCGATTTCCGGATTGGGTTCGGCGGGTTCAAGCAATCCGGCATCGGCCGCGAGGGCAATGTCGAGGGGCTGGCGCCCTATCTGGAAAACAAGACGGTCATTCTGGAAGGCTTTCCTTCGCACATCCCGCAAGGCTGAGCGGGCCGCAGCATCAGCTCGCCGACTGACGGATCAGATCGGCGGCCTTTTCGCCGATCATGATGGTCGGCGCATTGGTGTTGGCGCTCGGCAGGCACGGCATGATCGAGGCATCGGCCACGCGCAGGCCGGCGAGGCCGTGGACGCGCAACTGAGGGTCGACCACAGCCAGCGGGTCCGTGCCCATCTTGCAGGTTCCGGCCGGGTGATAGGCGGGCTTGGCCTTCCACCGGACGTGCGCTTCCCAGCCGGCATCGTCCACCGGGACGGGATCGGGTGCGTGATCGCCGATCACGATCTCTTGCAGGGCAGCGGTTTGGTAAATCCGGTTAACGAGCTTCATGCCGCCGACCAGCGTGGCCACATCGCGCTCGTCGCCGAGCAACTGGTGGTCAATCAGTGGGCCGCCCTGTTCGTCGATCCGGACCCGGCCGCGCGTGTGGGGGTGGCAGATCGAGGAACTGATCGTGATTGCCGGGAACTTGGGCATGCCGGTGCCGACCTGCGAAGTGGTGCCGGGCTGGATATCGTAGGTGAACGGCAGGAAATGCAATTGCACATCAGGTTCCGGCAGATCGTCGCGGGTGCGCGCGATGCCCATTGCCTGAACCACCGGGGCGCCGAACGGCCCTGTCCGGTTCCATGCAAAGCGCAGGAAATAGCCGAGCATGTCGAGCGGCCCGGTGCGCGAATTGAGCGTGGGGCGGTTGACCCGTTTCGAGAGGCCGACCGTGGGATGTTCCTGCAGGTTTTCGCCCACGCCGGGAAGATCGTGCATCACCGGGATGCCGCGCGATCGCAGGTAGGCGCCGCCGCCAATGCCGGAGCGCAGCAGGAGCGCGGGGCTGCCAAGCGCGCCCGCGCTGACGATCACTTCGCCGCCGGCGCGGAGCGTGTGGCGCTGCCCGCCGCGTTCCAGCTCGACGCCAATCGCGCGGCCATCTTCGATCAGCACGCGGTGGACATAGGCCTCGGTGACGACCTGCAGGTTGGGCCGGCGGCGGGCTTCGCGCAGATAGCCCTTTTCGGTGCTGCACCGCCAGCCGTCGCGCTGGGAGGCGGCCGTGTAGAAAACGCCTTCCATGTCGCCGCCATTATATTCGTCGCGAAACTGCAGGCCGGCCTGTTGCCCGCCTTGCAGAAACACGTCGCACATCGGGTGGTGGTCCTGCATTGGCGCGGTCGACAGGGGGCCATGCGATCCGTGGGCCTGGCCGGGCGGGCCGGCCCAGTTTTCCGCGCGGAGGAAATAGGGAAAGACATCGTCAAAGCCCCAGCCGGGCAGGCCCATGGCCGCCCAGCGATTGTAATCGGCGCGGGTGCCGCGAATGAACACTTGCCCGTTGATCGAACTGCCGCCGCCCAGCAGCTTGCCGCCTGCCCAGTTGAAGGTGCGCCCGTTGATCGAGGCATCGGGTGCGCTCTGGTAACACCAGTCAAACTTCGGATTGTTGACCAGGCGGGTGTAGCCGACCGGAACCTGCACCAGCAGGGCCTTCGCCTCGCCGCCCGCCTCGATCAGAACCACGCGGTTAGCCGGATTCTCGCTGAGGCGGCTGGCGATCACTGCACCGGCGCTGCCGCCGCCGATCACCAGATAGTCGCAGGACGCTGGCACGCTCTCCGGCATCGCTTGTCACTCCCCCAGTTGTTATCCGGCCTGGTTATCGGTTGGCCTTCGGATCGCAAAGTGCCCTCAGGCTGGCGGGCGGTCAAATCCGGGACGCGGCACCAGGCCCAGCATGTTCTTGCGCCAGGCGCCGGCGCGCAGCAGTGCCTCGCCGGTAATATACCCGGCCCGGTCGCGGGCCAGGAAGACGGCGGCAT
>VMTF01000058.1 GCA_013791705.1 Sphingomonadales bacterium
CGACAGGCTCAGGCTGAGCGGGTTTGAGTCAAACTAACGAGAAAAATCAACCAACCCCGCTCAGCCTGAGCCTGTCGAAGGTCCCGCGATACGCTGGCCACCACTCGCTTCAGTTCGGAATTTCGACATAGTCGAGCAATTTCATCCGCTCCATCAGCGGACCGGCATATTCCTCGGGGATGCTCAGCGTGCCGAGCGCCCAGCCGAGGATATCGACGTCTTCCTCTTCGATCAGGGCTTCGAACCAGCCGAGTTCGGCTTCGCCCCACTCGTGGTGAAAGCGGTCGAAATAGCAGCCGATCATATAGTCCGCCTCGCGCGTGCCGCGGTGCCAGGCGCGGAAATGCAGGCGTTTCAGGCGGGCGTTGTCCATGATCGGGGCGCTAAGCGAAGCAGCGCCGAAGATCAACTGATCCCCGACGCTGCTTGCGCTTGAAATTGGTCCGGGATGCTACTTGCCGCGCAGCGCCTCGAGAATTTCCGGGCCTTTCCGACCCGAAAGATCCTTGGCCAGTTCGCTCAGCATGATCCGCTCCAGTTCCTTGTGATAATGCCGCCGCATTTCGCCGAGCGTGCGCGGCGGGGCGATCACCACCAGATGCTCTAGCTTGTGGCCAAGCACCTGGCTGTTGAGCCATTCGGTCGCGGCGATCGCGTGCGCATCCTCGGCAACTTGCGAATCCGCATGGTTGGCAGAGCGAGAGTGATGACCGGCGGCGCTGTGATTGTGTGCGTCGAGTTTCGGCACGGCCAGCTCGGCCAGTTCGGGCTCGGCTTCGTTGCCGGCATTGCGGAACAGCGCGAAGTTCTGGCCGTCGATCAGCGCTACAACAGTTCCGTGGGGCAAAAGCATGGGGTTCTCCTGACTGGGCCTCCGGTTCTTCCGGGGCCGAGCGCATATGAGCATGGCGCGCGGGGCGATAACATGCGCTGGGTCAAATCGTCGGCATGGAAACTGGCGAAATCGCGCCCAGCCGCTATGAACCGGCGTCATGCGTCCTGATCGGCTCAATCCCCTGTTCGCCGAAACCGCAAGCCTCAAGGGTGTCGGTCCGGGATTGCAGCGCCCGCTGGAAAAGCTCGGGCTGACCCGCGTGCGCGATCTCATTTATCATCTGCCGGACCGGTTCGTGCAGCGCCGCGCGGTCGCCAACCTCGATGAAGCGAGTATCGGCGAACAGATCGTCGTCGCGCTCACCCCGCGCGAATATCGCGCCGGCGGTTCGGCCCGCGCGCCGTTCCGGGTGCAGGCGGAAGATGCCGCGGGCAACATCTGTTCGCTCACCTATTTCGGGCGCAATGCGGGGTGGGCGAGGAAACAGCTACCGCTGGGCGAGGCGCGCTGGATCGCCGGGCGGCTCGACCAGTTTGGCCAGACCCTGCAGATCGTCCATCCCGATCATGTCGCGGAACAAGGCGGCGCGGCGCTCGGCACCTTGTGCGAGCCGATCTACCCGCTGTCGGACGGGCTGACCCAGGGCCGGATCGCCGCACTGGTGACGCAGGCGCTCGGTCATGTCACCGATCTGCCGGAATGGATCGAGCCGGGCCTTTTTGACCGGATGAAGTGGCCGGCCTGGCGCGAGGCGTTGCTCGAAGCCCACCAGGGCGAGCACAAGGCCGCGCGGGACCGGCTGGCCTACGATGAACTGCTCGCCAACAGCCTCGCGCTGATGCTGGTCAAGAACGCCAACCGGGCGCGGATCGGCACGCCGCTGCAGGGCGATGGCCGGCTGCGCGCGAAACTGTCGCTGCCGTTCGCGCTTACCGGCGCGCAAGCGCGCAGCATCGCGGAAATCGAGGGCGATCTGGCGCAAACCGCCCCGATGCTGCGCTTGCTGCAGGGCGATGTCGGCTCGGGCAAGACGGTGGTGGCGCTCGAAGCCATGCTGGTCGCGGTCGAGGCGGGCGCGCAGGCGGCGCTGCTCGCCCCGACCGAGATCCTCGCCCGGCAGCATCATGCGACATTGACCCGCATGGTGGCCGGCACGGGCGTGACCATTGCGCTGTTCACCGGGCGCGACAAGGGCAGGGCGCGCGAATCGATCCTGATGGGGCTGATCGATGGCTCGATCGATATCTGCGTCGGCACCCATGCGATCTTTCAGGAAGCGGTCGCCTACAAGAACCTCGCGTTCGTGGTGATCGATGAGCAGCACCGCTTCGGTGTCGGGCAGCGCCTGATGCTCACGCAAAAGGGCAAGCGCACCCCGCATTGCCTGGCGATGACCGCAACACCGATTCCCCGCACGCTGACCCTGGCCCAATATGGCGAGATGGATGTCTCGCGCCTCGACGAGATGCCGCCCGGTCGCCAGCCGATCGATACCCGGGTCGTCGCGGTCGAGCGGATGGGCGATGTGATCGGGGCGCTCGCCCGGCATCTCGAAGCCGGCCAGCAGGCCTATTGGGTCTGCCCGATGGTGCGGGAGAGCGAGACCGATGATATTGCCGCCGCCGAAGCCCGGTTCGCCGAATTGCAGGTGCGGTTCAGTGGCGATGTAGTGCTGGTGCACGGGCAGCTCAGGCCCGAAATCAAGGATGCCGCCATGGAGCGGTTCGCCCGCGGCGAGGCGAAATTGCTGGTTGCAACAACGGTGATCGAGGTCGGCGTCGATGTGCCCAATGCGACGCTGATGGTGATCGAACAGGCCGAGCGGTTCGGGCTCGCCCAGCTTCACCAGTTGCGAGGGCGGGTTGGCCGGGGGGCGGAAAAGTCGACTTGTCTGCTGCTTAGGGGCGATACTTTATCCGAAACCGCACGCGAACGCCTCGCCCTGATGCGCGAGACTCAGGACGGCTTTCTGCTGGCGGAAGAAGACCTGCGGCTGCGCGGCGGCGGCGAATTGCTCGGCACGCGCCAATCCGGCGACGCCCCGTTCCGCATCGCCAGTCTCGAACAGATTGCCGAACTCCTCCCGATCGCGCACGACGATGCCCGGCTGTTGATCGAGCGCGACGGCGGTCTTACCGGCGAGCGCGGCGAGGCCGCGCGCCTGCTGCTTTACCTGTTCGAGCGGGACTATGGGGTGCAGTTGCTCAGGGGCGGATAGGTTGAAAAGTCAGGAAATAAATGTGCCGCGACAAGTGGAGCGATTGCTCTGGCTGGTGCTTCCAGTGCTGGCCGCGTTGCCGTTGCTGTGTTCCTCGCTGCCGCCTTTGACCGACCTTCCGGCGCATATCGGCCGTTTTGCGGTGCAACTGGGGTACGGGACCGATCCGGGCCTGAAGCAATGGTACAGCTTTGCTTGGGCGCTGGTTCCCAATCTGGGTGTGGACATACTTGTTCAGGTGTTGGGCCCGGTGTTCGGACTGGAACGATCGGTGCACTGGATCGTGACCACCATACCCGTGCTGCACGTCCTCGGCACATTGCTGCTGTCAAAGGTGGTCCACGGCAGAATCACGTCAACGGCAGTGCTGGCCACACCGCTGGCCTACGGATTGGTTCTCAACTTCGGCTTCGTGAACTACGCCTTGTCGATCGGTCTCGCCCTGATCGGCGCTGCGGTCTGGATCTGGCTGGGGCGCAAGGGCAGGCCGGTATTGCGTGCGATCTTGTTCGTGCCCGCAGGATCGGTGCTTTGGGTCTGCCATCTTGCCGGCTGGGCCGTTTTTTGTGTCATCGCCGGCTGCGACGCGTTCACTGCGGCGAGAGCGCGTGGCCATCCTTTGCTGCCAGCGGCAGCACGAGCGGCGCTGACCATGATGCCGCTGGCGGCAGGGCCACTTGCGGGAATCATGGCAAGCCCCTCGGGGGACGGTGGCGCTATTGTGTTCAGCTCGCTGACGTCAAAAGTTTATTGGCTAAAAACAGTTATTTGGGACGCATGGCCCTGGTGGGATCTGGCTTCGGCCGGAGTTCTTGTCACGTTGACGGCGTGGGTCTGGTCGTCACATCGGTTCAGTCTCGACAGGGGCCTGGCGCTGGCCGGTGCAGCGCTGGTGTTGCTTTATGTGGTGCTGCCTTTCGGGATGGGCGGATCGTTTTACGCAGATATGCGTCTGGCTCCGGTGATGCTGACGCTTTTGCTGGTTGCCGCACGTCCGGTCGAAGATACCAGCGAGCGTTTGGTGATTCTGATGATGGCCGGGGCGCTGACATTTGCCGGAGCCCGCTTTGTGGGGAACGCGTTAAGCTACCGGCAATGGGATGCAAAATTCGCACAAACCCTGACGCTTCTCGATCATGTCGCGCCCAACTCGCAACTCGTGACGCTGTTCGTGGTGGGATGTGAACCTGACGATCCGCCTAATTCCGAACGGCGCGCACACTTTGGCGGTTATGCCATGGAGAGGCGCCAAGCTTTTGATAATGTGCAGTTCATTCAGGCGGGTGCGCAACTGTTGTCGGTACACAATCGCGCTGCCGGCGAGTTTGAGAACATGTCCGGGAACGGCACAACGCTGAACCCTTGTGGCGACAGGCCGGTGCTGCGGGAAGTTGTGCAGCGCATTCCGCCGGCGATGGACAGCCTGTGGGTGATAGGCGTCAAACCGGACATGCGTCTGCCCGGCTGGTCGAGGACTGCATACGCAGGGGACGCGGTACTTTACCGGCGTGGCCAGTCAGATCGCTGAATCCTCCAGGAGAGCCGCCCGCCGCTCGAACGGGCGTGGCTCGGCCCCCCTGCGGATCGCATCAAATGCGATCACGCTGGCATGGCAAGGTTCAACTGGAACCTCGGAGCTATGTCCATATGACCGCCAAGTCACTGAAAAAATGGTCGGGGAGAGAGGATTCGAACCTCCGGCCCCTGCCTCCCGAAGACAGTGCTCTACCAGGCTGAGCTACTCCCCGACCGGAGCCACACCAAACGGTGGGGCAGGGCCGGAGCGCGCCTATAGTAAGCGACACGCCGGGTGGCAAGCGCTCAATCGCGCATGAACTGTCGATCTTGTCGCGGCCTCCTTCGAAAGGGGCCAGGCTGTGTACAGTATCGGCTTTTCGGCAGTGCGCCGCTTTGCATTCGCTGCGGGTGGAGCATAAGATCGCACCATGGCATCTGCTTCCCCGGACGCGCTGGCTGCGCCGCCTGCTGCGGCTCGCGCGCGCCACTATGAATGGCAATACCTCGACCTGATGCGCCGCATCTGGGAGCAGGGCGATGCGCGCGTGGATCGCACGGGCGTGGGGACGCGTTCGGTCTTCGGGGCCGAACTGCGGTTTGATTTGTCGGGCGGGCAGGTGCCGCTGCTCACCACCAAGCGGGTGTTCTGGAAGACCGCGACGCGCGAATTCCTGTGGTTTCTGACCGGCGAAACCAACATCCGTCCGCTCTGCGCACAAGGTGTCGAGATCTGGACCGACTGGCCGCTGGAGCGCTATCGCCAGGAAACCGGAGACTTGCTGAGCCGCGCCGATTTTTCCGCGCGGATCGTGGCCGACGCCGATTTCGCCGAGCGCTGGGGCGATCTCGGCCCGGTTTACGGCAAGCAGTGGGTCAACTGGCCGGTCTTCGAGCCGCAGGGGGAGGGCTTGTTTCGCCAGCGTCCGCAAGGGATCAACCAGGTGGCCGATCTGGTCCAATCGCTGCGCACGAACCCGGGAAGCCGCCGCCACATCGTCGAGGGGTGGAATGTCGCGGAACTGGACGCGATGGCATTGCCGCCCTGCCACAAGACCTACCAGTTCCATGTTTCCGGCAATCGCCTGTCAGGGCTGCTCTATCAGCGCAGTTGCGATGTCGCGCTGGGTCTGCCGTTCAATCTGTGGGGTGCGGCATTGTTCATTCACATGCTGGCCCAGCAGTGCGAGCTTGAGCCCGGCGAACTCGTCTGGATGGGCGGAGACGTCCATCTTTACAGCAATCACGGTGCGCTGGTGGAAGAACAGCTTGCGCGGGTTCCCGCCGGCACGCCGCGGCTGGAGATCGCCCGCCTTCCGGAATCGATTTTCGACTATCGGATCGCGGACTTCGCAGTGTCCGGCTATGCCCCGGCGGCGCACATTCCGGCGCCGGTTGCCGTCTGACCCCCGTTATCGGACGATTGCGCTGTACGCGATGCGGCCCTGCGGCGCGGGCGTGGCGATGCGCCAGCGGATGTGGGTGACGTCCTCGGCCGAAGCGAGCCGGTCGCCGATCCGCAAGTTGCCCAGTTGGCCCCACGTGCGTCCGCCATTGATTGACACTTCGTCGTTGCCGTCCGCGCTGCCCTGGAAATAGACGGTGCGGGGCAAGGGATTGGTCACCACGAATTGCCCGGATGAGCCCAAGCGCACGGCGCCGGTCCGCTTCCAGGTGACGATCGTCACGACCCGGTCGCCCGGAACGAGCTTGCGCGCCGGTTCGAGCAGGCGCGAAGCCGCATCGGTGCGTTCGACGTAAACGTCGCTGGCGAGGACAACCTGTTGCTGGGCCAGGGCCGGTGTGGCCGCGCCGAAGCTCATGGCGCAGGCGAGGATCGCGGCGATGTGCATGTTGGTCATTGGATGGTGCCCCCGGCGTGTCGGAGCGGGTTTGGCGCGCAAGGCACAAAGATATGGTTAACGCGCCGGTTACCATGAATGGCTGTCGCGGACCGGCCGGCCGGCATCAGGCGGGCCGACCGGCAAGAAAGCGGCCGATTTGCGCGCGGGATTGCAGCGGGCGGAGGACAATTCGGCTCCCGGATTCCTGCTGCCGGAACCGGCCGGCGCGGCGCTTCGGCAAGACTGTTGACAGCCCCGGCGCGCTCCCTTAGAGGCGCGGCTCCCCAAGGGGCAAGCGGGTGTAGCTCAGTTGGTTAGAGCGCCGGCCTGTCACGCCGGAGGTCGCGGGTTCAAGTCCCGTCACTCGCGCCACTTGGGGTGGTTTCCGACCGTGTCGGGATAAGCAAAAGGCGCCGCAAGGCGCCTTTTTCGCGTTGTGGCAGAGCGAATGGTGGCAGGGCGAATGAGGCGCGATCCGGGGGCCGGCTCGCCCACGTCCAAACGGTCAGCCCCAGCGCCCCGTTTCCATCCAGATCAGAAAGCGCCGCAAGGGCAGCAGCCAGATCAGACCCAGCACCACATAGACCGGAGCCTGTGCCAGCGCGGGCCAGGTGCCGATCAGGGGGGGGAACACCAGCGCGATGCCCACGGCGTAGATCGCGAGCGCCAGGAACAGGCCCAGCACGCCCACCGGAATGCGCCACGTCGGTTCCTGCCGCATCAAACCTGTTCCTCATAAATGCGTGTCGGGGTGACCACTGCGGCAAGGCGCCGGTCTTGTGCTTCCTGCGGCAGCGATTCGCAGTGCTGGCTGTCCCAGGCAAGGCCGATCGCCACCGTGCGGGGATGTTCGCTCAGCCAGCGGTCGTAGTGTCCGCCGCCCTGGCCGATGCGGTGGCCGGCGGCGGTGAAGCCCAGCAGCGGCACAAAGGCCACGTCCGGCACCACTTCACGCGCGGCAGGTTCGGGCTGGAGTGCCCCCCATGGGCCGGCAACCAGGTCTGAAAGTTCGAACGGGTCGCGCCATTCGCGGAACATCATGGGCGCGTCGCGGCCCGCAAACCACGGCAGGGCGAGGCTGCGCCCGTTCTCGGCGAACCAGCGGGCATAGCCGCCGGTCGGCGCTTCGAAAGCGGTCGCGTGGTAGATGCCGACGATGCTTCCTTCCGGCACGAGCGCGGCCACAGGCGCGGGCGGGCGCATCAGAATGAGTGCGCGGGTTGCCGCGGGCAGGGCCTCGACATGGGCCTGGCGTTCGGCCCGCAGGCGGCTGCGCAGCAGCGACTTTTCTTCCACGTATGCGTTCCTGAATGATCCGGCCGACACCGCGTGCTCCGCGACGGAGGCCCGCAGGCGAAATACGAACAGGTGACGGGACCACCATGGGTCGTTGCCGGGAAATCCACCGACGCCTCGACGTCAGGTGGGGACCATGTGTTCCGGACCAGGATCCGGGCAGGGATAGCCCCCTAGGATTGCTTATAGCCTCAGGGATGTTCAAACGGCTCGCGCCGGGCAGTACCCGTCACGCACTGATCTAGGCGTCCCCGGCCAGTCCCTCAAGGTGCGATGCGCACAATTCGAGTTTGGCCGCAATTTCTTCGAGCCGTTCGGCCAGGGCCGGATCCTCGGCGGGCGCTGGAACCGGAGCAACCGGGGCTCCCGCTCCGCCTGCCGTTTCGTGCAGTTCATCGGCCAGCAGCAAGGCGGCGAAGAGCAGCATCCGGGTTTCGTTCTGATTCCCCGCGCCGCCCATCGCGTGGAGCTTGTCGTCGATCATCCGGCCAAGGCCGCTGATGTGCGCTTCTTCGCCCGCAGCGCAGGCAACCGTGAACGAGCGGCCGCCGATGTGGAGATTGACGTTGCTCATGGCGCGCAGTCCCCATTCCGGCCGCCGATCAGAATATCGAGATCGCGCACAGTTTCCGCCACGGCCTGGCGCAGCACGTCGTGTCGCCGGGCCTGTTCGCCCGCAGCGGTTTCGGCCTGCGCGGCAGCGTTCTGAATCCGCGCGAGCGCCGCATCGATGCGCGCCAGCGCCTGTTCGGTTCTTTCGGAGCTCATGCCGCTTCGCTAGCGCAATTCCCGCCGTCTTCAAAGCGCGCCGCAGCATGGTTTGGCGATCCTTGCGAAAACGGCCCAAACTTGACGTGCCGCAACGCGTCCGCAAAAGGGCCGCTACCCGAATCGGAACACGATTTTGCGCCGCTGGAGCCACACCGAATGAGCATCGAACCGTCCCGCCTGGGGCCCATGGCAAACGCCATTCGCGCCCTTTCCATGGACGCGGTGCAGGCTGCGAACTCCGGCCACCCCGGTATGCCGATGGGCATGGCCGATGTTGCGACCGTGCTTTATTCACAGTTTTTGAAGTTCGATCCGGCCCAGCCCAGGTGGGCCGACCGGGACCGATTCGTGCTTTCGGCCGGGCATGGCTCGATGCTGATTTACTCGCTGCTGCATCTCACCGGCTATGCTTCGCCGACGATGGATGACATCCGCAAGTTCCGTCAGCTCGACAGTGTCTGCGCCGGGCATCCGGAGAATCACGCCATTTCCGGGGTCGAGTGCACCACCGGCCCGCTTGGGCAGGGGCTGGCCATGGCGGTCGGCATGGCGCTGGCCGAACGACACCTCAACGCGACGTTCGGCGATGACCTGGTCGATCACCGCACCTGGGTGATCGCGGGTGACGGCTGCCTGATGGAAGGGATCAACCACGAAGCAATCGGCCTGGCCGGCCATCTGAAGCTCGGCCGCCTGGTCGTGCTGTGGGATGACAACCGCATCACCATCGACGGCGATACCGACCTTTCGACGAGCGAGGACATTCCCGCGCGCTATCGCGCCGCCGGCTGGCATACCGAGGCCTGCGACGGCCATGATCCTGCCGATATTTCGCGCGCACTGGCGGCGGCAGTGGCCGATGGCCGCCCCTCGCTGATCGCCTGCCGCACGGTGATCGGCAAGGGTGCGCCCAACAAGCAGGGCGGGCATAACGTCCACGGCTCGCCACTGGGTGCTGACGAGATCGCCGCCACGCGCGAATATCTCGGCTGGACTGCCGCACCGTTCGAAATCCCGGCAGACATCCTGGCAGACTGGCGTTCGCTCGGCGCCAAGGGCGCGGCCGCCCGCACCGCGTGGGAAGCGCGCAGCGCGGCAAATGCCAAGGGCGGCGAACTGGCCCGCCGGATGGCTGGCGAACTGCCGGCCGGAGACGATGCCGCCAAAACGTTCGCCGCCTGGCTGGAAGGCTCGCAAAAGGTCGCGACCCGCAAGGCATCGGAACTGGCGCTCGAAGTGTTGACCCCGCTGGTCCCGGAAATGGTCGGCGGCTCGGCCGACCTGACCGGCTCGAACAACACCAAGACCAAGGCGACCGGGCCGCTGACGGCGGCCGACTACGCGGGACGCTATGTCTATTGGGGCATCCGCGAGTTCGGTATGGCTGCGGCGATGAACGGCATGGCGCTGCACGGCGGCGTGATCCCTTATGGCGGCACCTTCCTCGTATTTTCCGATTATTGCCGCAATGCGATCCGCCTCTCGGCCCTGCAGCATGCCCGCGTGGTCTATGTGCTCACCCATGACAGCATCGGCCTTGGCGAAGATGGCCCGACCCACCAGCCGGTCGAGCACGTCATGTCGCTGCGCATGATTCCGAACCTGATGGTATTCCGCCCCGCCGATGTGATCGAGACGGCCGAATGCTGGAATCTCGCGCTGCAGGCGGCGACGACGCCCTCGGTCCTCGCGCTGAGCCGTCAGAACCTGCCGCAGCTCCGCAATTCCGGCGAAATGTTGAGCGCCAGGGGCGCTTACCGGCTGAAGGCTGCCACAGCCGCGCGCAAGGTCGTGCTGCTGGCAACCGGTTCGGAAGTGGAGCTGGCGGTAAATGTCGCGGCCGCGCTGGAAGGGCAGGGGATTGGCGCGGACGTCGTCTCGATGCCCTGCTGGGAGTTGTTCGACCAGCAGGACGCGGCCTATCGTGCGGACGTGCTTCCGGCGGGCGTGCTCAAGGTCTCGATCGAGGCTGGCGTCACCCTCGGCTGGCAGAAATATGTCGGCGATGGCGTCATCATAGGGATCGATACGTTTGGCGCCTCGGCCCCGGCCGAAGTGCTGTTCGACCATTTCGGCTTCACGGTGGACAAGATCGTCCCCAGGGTTCTGGCCAGACTGAATTGAAACATTGAACCATCAAGATAGCTGAATCACCAAGATACCAGCTCAACACAGGCAGGAGATTTCACCATGGCGACCAAGGTTGCGATCAACGGTTTCGGGCGCATCGGACGCAATGTGGCCCGCGCCATTCTCGAACGGCCGGATTGCGGCCTGGAACTCGTCTCGATCAACGATCTGGCCGACGCCAAGGCCAACGCCCTGCTGTTCAAGCGCGATAGCGTCCACGGCGCCTTCAGCGGCACCGTCGAAGTGGACGGCAATGACCTCATCATCAACGGCAAGCGCATTCACGTGACGGCCGAGCGCGATCCGGCCAAGCTGCCGCACGCCGCCAATGGCGTCGACATCGCGCTGGAATGCACCGGCTTCTTCACCAACCGCGCGGGCGGCCAGAAGCACCTCGACGCAGGCGCCAAGCGCGTGCTGATCTCGGCTCCGGGCAAGGAAGTCGATCTCACGGTGGTGTTCGGCGTGAACCACGACAAGCTGACCGCAGAGCACAAGATCGTTTCCAACGCATCGTGCACCACCAACTGCCTCGCGCCGTTCGCCAAGGTGCTGAACGATGCGATCGGCATCGAGCGCGGGCTGATGACCACGATCCACGCCTACACCAACGACCAGAAGATCCTTGACCAGATCCACGAAGATCCGCGCCGTTCACGGGCTGCTGCGATGAGCATGATCCCGACCACCACGGGTGCGGCGCGCGCGGTTGGCGAAGTGCTGCCGGAACTGAAGGGCCGGCTTGATGGTTCGGCGATCCGCGTGCCGACCCCGAATGTCTCGGTGGTTGACCTGACTTTCACGCCCAAGCGTGACACTTCGGTGGAAGAGGTAAACGGACTGCTCAAGGCAGCGTCTGAAGGCGCGCTCAAGGGCGTGCTGGGATTTACCGACGAGCCGCTGGTGTCGATCGATTTCAACCACGACGCGCACTCGTCGACGATCGACAGCCTCGAAACCACGGTGCTCGACGGCAAGCTGGTCCGGGTTCTCTCGTGGTATGATAACGAGTGGGGCTTCTCGAACCGCATGGTCGACACCGCCGGGGTGATCGGCAAGCTCATCTGATGCCGGACGTAGCCCGATGATCGCCGGACGACTGGCAGGGATCGCGCGGCGGGATCGTCCGCGCGGTCCCATGCAAGTCATTCAGCAGGTCGATGTCACCCGCGAACTGGGTGTCGCGGGGGAATATCGCGGCGCCATCCAACCGGGCAAAAGCGGGCGGCGGCAAATATCGCTGCTGGAAGCCGAGAGCTGGGCGGCTGCGATGGCCGATCTTGGCGCAGACGTTCCGTGGCAGGAGCGCCGGGCAAATCTGCTGGTCAGCGGCATCCGCCTGCCCCGCGAGGTCGGCAGGGTAATCGCAATCGGTCCGGCTTTGCGGATCGAGATAACGTGTGAATGCGATCCGTGCCGCCGCATGGAGGAAGTAGCGCCCGGCCTGATGACCGCGCTGGTGCCCGACTGGCGCGGCGGGGTTCTGGGCCGGGTGATATCGGAAGGCGCAATCGGCGTCGGGGATGAAGTGAGGATCGAGCAATGAGCACTTTCAGGACGCTTGATGACCTTGGCGATGTGACCGGAAAGGTTGCGCTGGTCCGGGGCGATCTCAATCTGCCGATGCAGGACGGCACGGTGACCGATGACACGCGGGTGCGTGCGGCGGCGGCCACGATCCTCGAACTGGCCGGAAAGGGCGCAAAAGTGCTCCTGCTCGCCCATTTCTGCCGGCCCAAGGGCGAACGGGTTTCGACCCAGTCGCTCAGCATGGTGATCGACTGCCTGCAGTCTGTGCTGGAGCGCGAAGTGATGTTCGTCTCGGAAATCGCCGGGCCGGTGGTCGCGCAGTCCCTGGGAATTCTGCGTCCGGGCGATATCGCGGTGCTGGAAAACACCCGGTTCTGGAAGGGCGAGGAAAAGAACGACCCTGAACTGGTCAAGGCGATTGCCGCAAACGGCGATTTCTATGTCAACGATGCCTTTTCCGCCGCGCACCGGGCTCATGCCAGCACCGAGGGCCTGGCTCATGTCCTTCCGGCCTATGCCGGCCGCTCGATGCAGGCCGAACTGGAAGCGCTCGAGAAGGCGCTCGGCAATCCGCAAAAGCCGGTTGCCGCAGTGGTCGGCGGAGCCAAGGTTTCCAGCAAGCTCGATGTGCTCAAGCACCTGGTCGGCAAGGTCGATCATCTGATCATTGGCGGGGGCATGGCCAACACGTTCCTCGCCGCGCGCGGGGTGAGCGTCGGCAAGTCGCTGTGCGAGCACGACCTGGCCGCGACCGCCGAGGAAATTCTCGACAACGCGGACAAGGCAGGCTGCACGGTTCATCTGCCCTATGACGTGGCGGTGGCCAAGGAATTCGCCGCCAACCCGTCCAGTCTGCGCATCTGCAACGTTCACGAAGTCGCCGCCGACGAAATGATTCTCGATGTCGGGCCGCTGGCGGTCGAGGCGCTTGGCGACGTGCTCAAGATTTGCCGGACGCTGGTCTGGAACGGCCCGCTGGGCGCCTTCGAGATCGCCCCGTTCGATGCGGCCACGGTCGCCCTGGCCCGCACCGCCGCGGCGCTGAGCCGCGAGGGCTCGCTGGTTTCGGTCGCCGGCGGCGGCGACACCGTCGCGGCGCTCAACCACGCCGGCGTGGCGGGGGACTTCAGCTATGTCTCGACCGCGGGCGGGGCATTCCTTGAATGGATGGAAGGCAAGGAACTGCCGGGGGTCGTCGCTCTGGAGCGCTGAATGTCGCGGGGCCGGACTGTCCCGAATTGGAATTGCGTTCAAATATTGGCCGGAATCAGCCGCTGCCGTCTGTTGCGGCGCGAGTGATTGATGCTATTGGAATGAACGTACATACGTATGCGCCCAGTGGAGCGCTTTAGGCAGGAAAGAGGGCAGGACACGTGATGCAGACTTCCGAAATGACCGCCAAGATGGCCGAGGGCAAAGGCTTCATCGCCGCGCTGGACCAGAGCGGGGGCTCAACCCCGAAAGCGCTCAAGGGCTATGGCATCGAGGAAGGCGCGTGGAACACCGAAGCGGAGATGTTCGGGCTCATCCACGAGATGCGGTGCCGGATCATCCGTTCGGCCGTGTTCACTGGCGAGAAAGTGATCGGCGCGATCCTGTTCGAGCGGACGATGGATGGCGCGGTTGACGGCAAGCCGGTGCCTGCGGCCCTGATCGAAAAGGGCATCGTCCCGTTCATCAAGATCGACAAGGGCCTTGAGGACGAGGCGAACGGCGTCCAGCTCATGAAGCCGATGCCCACGCTCGATGCCTTGCTCACCAAGGCCAGGGCACTTGGCGTCTATGGCACCAAGGAGCGTTCGGTGATCAATTCGGCGAACCGTGAAGGCATCGCCGCTGTCGTCGCACAGCAGTTCGAGGTTGGCCGTCAGGTGCTTTCGCACGGCATGATGCCGATCATCGAGCCCGAAGTGAACATCAAGAGCGCGACCCGCGCCGAATGCGACACGATCCTGCTCGACGAGATCCTCAAGAACCTCGACGCGCTGCCCGAGGGCGAGCGGGTGATGCTCAAGCTGTCGTTGCCGGTCGTTGCGGGCACGTTCGATCCGCTGGTCGGGCATCCGAAGGTGCTTCGCGTGGTAGCGCTGTCGGGCGGTTTCAAGCGACCCGAAGCTTGCGCCGAACTTGCCCGGAACAACGGTATCATCGCCAGCTTCAGCCGTGCGCTGCTCGAAGATCTGCGCTTCCAGATGAGCGACGCGGAATTCGACGCCGCACTTGGTCAGGCGATCGACGCGATCTATCTTGGCTCGACCCGGAAGTCGGCGCCCGTCGCGGTCTGAGTTTGCCGCTTGCGCGCGCATTGCGCCCTTTGAAATGCGCCGGGCAGAGTTTCTGTCCGGCGCATTTTTCTTTTTCCGGGATGTGTTTGCTTCTGCAGCGGACCGCGAAAGCTGGAGGGCGGCGGGTTGGCACGGCACCGGCCGGCATAGCAATCGGCCCCGCACTTGTGCCGAAACGGGAAGGCCGATCCGGAAAGCGATTCGGCCTCTGGAACCGGGTAAGAAATTCGTGAATTCTCCCGATATGAGCACTGCGACTTTCGGCTCCTCCCGTCATCCATTCCGTTCGGCTCTGCCGCTGCGCGTGCTGCGGCGTCTGCCGCAATACGAGCCGGAAGTGCAGGCACGGATCGCTGCGATGGAATCGGAGGAGCCTGAAGAGCCGGCAGGCGAAGTTGCCGCGGACGCGCCGCGCCAACGCAGCTTTATTACAATGCAGGACGTGAAGGACTTTCTGTTCGCCTACATCGCCTGCTTCATGGCCGTATCGGCCTGGTTGACCTGACTGCGCTTTAGCCGGCCGGGCAACATGTCTTCTCGCTGAGATAGAGCAGACGGCCGAGCCAGGCTGAAATCAGACACATCGCCGCACTCAGCAGCAGTTGCTGTACGACCGGCATGCCCGCCGCGCTGAGGCCCATGGCCAGGACTGCACCGGCCACCATTGCGCCGGAGTTCACGATGTTGTTCGCGGCAATCGTCCGGGCGGTTTGGGATTTGTCGACGAAGGTGGTGAGGAACGCATAAAGCGGCACCACGAACATCCCGCCGGCCACCGCGATGCCCAGCAGGCACAGCAGCAGCGGCACGGCGAGCGGCTCGGCGACGAAACCGGCAACATCGAGCAGCGCGCCATCGCCGCGCGGCGTCCACATCTGGCAGACATACCAGAACGCGACCACGAAGGCACCCATCACCAGCACGGCCGCCGGCGCGAAGCGGGCTGAAACGCTGCCCTTCAGCATCGCGTTGATCGACATCGAGCCGATCGCGACCCCGACCGAAAAAATGACCAGGAACAGGCTGGCCACCTGTTTGCTGGCAAACAGCACGTTCTTGGCGAGCGGCGGGAACTGGATGAACAGGATCGTGCCCACGCCCCAGAAGAACGAGATCGCGCCGATCGCAAGAAACACGCGGCGATCGTGCATGGTGTTGCGGATCAGGGTGAGGGAAGCGCGGATGAAGTGATAATCGAGCGGCTCGGGCTTGCCCTGGGGGGGGGCAGGCGGGACGAGCCGGGCGGTGAAATAGCCGGCACATGCCGTGACGATGACCGCGACCGCGGCCCATTCGACCGGGATCCAGCCAGCCAGAATGGTGCCGGCCAGAATCGCGATATAGGTACCCGCTTCGACCAGCCCGGTGCCGGCGAGCACTTCCTGCCGTTTCAGGTGCTGCGGCAGGATGGCGTACTTGATCGGGCCAAAGAAGGTGGAATGCACGCCCATCGCAAACAATGCGGCAAGCATGAGCGGGATCGCGAACGTCTCCACCGCAATGCCTTTCCACGCCAGCGCGAGTCCCGCGCCGCCGACCAGCATGATCGGAATCTCGCAGAATTTGACGATCCGGATGATCCGCGCCTTGTCGCGCAAGTCGGCGAGCTGCCCGGCCAAGGCGGACAGCACGACGAACGGAATGATGAACAACGCCGAGGCGATGCCGCTGAACGCCGCCTCCTGGCTTTCCGAATTGTAGAGGCTGTACACCACGAACAGCACCATGGCGTTCTTGAAAAGGTTGTCGTTGAAAGCGCCGAGAAGCTGGGTGACGAATAACGGCAAAAAGCGACGCTGCCGCATCAGGTGGGTGGTGGTCGTCATGCGGTCCTTTGGCGGCGGCCTCTTGTTGACGATAGCGTTTAGCCGGGAAACGCGCCGGCGAACAGGGCCGATGGCCATGCGCGGCGGATAAGCGCGGGACAAGTCGTTTGCATGACACACGGTGCAACGCCGCATTCATGTTGGCACAACCGAGAACATCTGCGCCCCTCGACAGGGTGGGGGGCGAGCGGCTAGCGAGGGTGACGATGCTGACTCTGCCCAACATGCTCACGCTTTCGCGCATCGTTGCGCTGCCGCTGCTGGTGGCGTTGCTGTGGTGGCCGCAGTGGGCTCCGGGCTACCTCGCTGCCTTCGCCATGTACTGCCTCATGGGAATTACCGACTATTTCGACGGTTATCTCGCTCGCGCGAAGGGAACCGTGTCCCGGCTTGGGGTGTTCCTCGATCCGATCGCCGACAAGATCATGGTGGCGGCGGTTATCCTGGTGCTGTCGGCGCAGGGCGTGCTCACCGGGCCTTATGTTGGCGACTTGCACGTGATCGCAGGGCTGGTGATTCTGGTGCGCGAAATCGCGGTTTCGGGATTGCGGGAATTTCTCGGCGGGTTGCAGGTTTCGGTGCCGGTATCGAAGCTGGCCAAGTGGAAAACGACGTTCCAGTTCATCTCGCTTGGCGCCTTGATTCTCGGCAATGCCCTGCCGTCATGGAATGCCTGGGTGGGCGGGTTTCAGGCCAATGTGCCGCATACCGTGGGCCTCGCGACTCTGTGGGCCGCTGCGGCGCTCACGCTCATCACCGGGTGGGACTATCTGCGGACAGGCCTCAAGCACATGGATTGAACCCGCCAAATCGGGCCATGCGCGCGCCTGGCTTGAAGGTCATGTCGCAGGTGGCGGCGGGCGGAAGCGGGAAGGCAGGAACACGCCTCGCCGGTCGCGCAGGTCCAGTGTTTCTGCCTGCGGGCGGAGCTTGGTTCGCGATATTGCGGCACTGCGGCATTGGCGTGGCCAAGCGTCACAGTTGCTGCTAAGGGCGGTCGCGTCGGCGAGCCATTAACGCTGCAGTTGGCCTTGCGCATCGCAGTTCCGGGATGCTTGCCCTTCCTTACTCCGCAGCTTTCCTGCGGACTTCGCATCGAGATTTATGCCCTTTTCGAACCTCCCCAGCCGCATTGCCGGCGCCCTAGCAGATCGTGGTTATGCCGCGCCCACACCCGTTCAGGCCGCCGTGCTTGAGCCTGAGGCCGAGGGACGTGACCTTGTTGTGTCGGCCCAGACCGGTTCCGGCAAGACGATCGCCTTCGGCATCGCCATGGCGCGCGACCTGCTGGCCGGCGCCGAGCACTTCGCCGCGCCCGGCGCACCGCTGGCGCTGGTGATCGCGCCGACGCGCGAACTGGCCCTGCAGGTCAGCCTCGAGCTTGACTGGCTGTACAAGCCGTCCGGCGCGCGGCTGACGACTTGCGTGGGCGGCATGAACCCGTCGGTCGAACGGCGGGCACTGTATCAGGGCGCACACATCGTCGTGGGCACTCCGGGCCGGTTGCGCGATCACCTCGAACGGGGCGCGCTTGACCTTTCCGCGCTGCGCTTCATTGTGCTCGATGAGGCCGACGAGATGCTCGACATGGGCTTTCGCGAAGACCTTGAGGAAATTCTCGACGCCACGCCCGAAGCGCGGCGGACGCTGCTGTTTTCGGCGACGATGCCCAAGCCTATCGCGGCACTTGCCAAGCGTTATCAGAAGAATGCGCTGCGTATCTCGACAGTGGGTGAAGATCGCGGGCATGGCGACATCACCTATCAGGCGATGGCCGTGGCCCCGTCCGACATCGAAAACGCGGTGGTGAACCTGCTGCGGTATCACGAGGCGGAGACGGCCATCCTGTTTTGCGCCACGCGCGACAATGTGCGCCACCTTCACGCCACCCTGATCGAACGCGGTTTCGATGCCGTCGCGCTGTCCGGCGAACATAGCCAAAGCGAGCGCAACCAGGCGCTGCAGGCGCTGCGCGACGGGCGCGCGCGGGTATGCGTGGCGACCGACGTTGCCGCGCGCGGGATCGATGTCGCATCGCTGAGCCTGGTGGTTCACGTCGAAGTGCCGCGCGACGCGGAAATTCTGCAGCACCGGTCAGGCCGCACCGGGCGGGCCGGTCGCAAGGGTACGGCCGTGCTGATCGTGCCCTATCAGGGCCGCCGCCGGGTTGAAGGAATGCTGCGCGGTGCGCGGGTCGAGGCGGCGTGGGTGCCGGTGCCAACGGCCGAGGCGATCCGCGAGAAGGACCGTGAGCGCCTGCTCGCAGCGTTGCTGGAGCCGGTCGAAGTGAACGAGGACGACCGCGCGCTGGCGCTTCGCCTGCTCGAACAGCGAACGCCCGAGGAGATCGCCATCGCCCTGGTGCAGGTGCATCGCTCGCGGATGCCCGAGCCGGAGGATCTGGCCGATCATGGCAGTCCGTCGCGCGATGGCGGCGAGGGCCGGCCCGCGCATCACCGCGAGGGTTTTGACGATGTGGTGTGGTTCCGGATGGATATCGGCCGGCGCCAGAATGCCGATCCCCGCTGGTTGCTGCCGTTGCTGTGCCGGCGCGGGCATATCACCCGCAACGAGATCGGCGCGATTCGCATCGCCGCCAGCGAAACGTTTTTCCAGGTGCCCAGCGCGGTTGCCGCCAAGTTTTCGGCGGCCCTGCAGCGGACGAGCCAGCCCGGAGCGGAAGACGAAAGCGGAATCACCATCGAGCAATCGCCCGAAGCGCCGCGCGATGCCGCCAAACAGCGCCGCAATGGCCCGAATGTCCCCGCCCCGGAACGCCGCGAGCGCCTGGGTACGCGAGGCGATGGCCCGCCGCGTGGCGGGCCGGGTCGCGGCCCGGGACCGCGCGGAGCTGGGCCGCGGGGCGAGGGCAAGCCGCGTGGCTCGTTCCACTCCAATCACCCCAAGAAGGGGCCGCGCACGCCGCGCTAGGCGTGTGACGGCGGCGCGCTAACCCGCCCGCAGTTCCTCGGCGAGCAGCCGGAATTCCTCGCCGCGCGGGGAGTTCTTGCGCCAGACCAGCGCGATCTCGCGATTGGCGTTGTTCGATTTCAGCGGCCGGGCCACCACTTCCGTGCCGTTGAGGATGCCCGCGTCGATCGCCATTTCGGGCAGCATTGTCAGCCCCAGGCCATTGTCGACCATTTGCACCAGGGTGTGCAGCGATGTGCCGATCATCGTCGCACTGGCGCGCAGCCCGGGCCGGTCGCAGGCGGCGAGCGCGTGTTCGCGCAGGCAATGGCCGTCTTCCAGCAGCAGCAGGCGGCTTTCATCGATGAGGTCGGGCGAGATTTCGTCAGGCGGGTCGCGCGGGTCGCCCTTGGGGAACGCGACGAACAGCGCGTCGAGTTCGATGGTTTCCTTTTCCACTTCGCCGGTCGGGAAGGGCAGGGCGAGCAACACGCAGTCGGCCCGGCCGTGGTGCAGCGATTCCATCGCCTGGGCGCTGGTTTCCTCGCGCAGATAGAGCTTGAGGGCAGGGCGCTCGCGGCGCAGGCGGGGGAGCATCCGGGGCAGCAGGAACGGCGCGATCGTCGGGATCACGCTCATGCGCATTTCGCCCGACAGCGGCTGGCCGCTCGACTGGACCAGGTCCGAGAGTTCTTCCGCTTCGCGCAGGATGCGGTGCGCCTTGGCAACCACTGCATTGCCCAGCGGTGTGAAGCGGACGGCGCGCTTGGTGCGTTCGACCAGCACGACGCCAAGCAGCGTTTCCAGATCGCGCAAGCCCGCCGAAAGCGTCGATTGCGAGACGAAGCAGGCTTCGGCGGCGCGGCCGAAGTGGCCGTGCTCGTGCAGCGAAACGAGGTATTGGAGCTGCTTGAGCGTCGGATGGTAAACGCTCATTCGGCGGCCTGATCCCCGACCTCGATTTCCGGTTCGACCGAGATATCGATCGACGGGCCGTGATGGGCGGCGGCGGCAGTGGCTGACTGGACCCCCAGTTCCTCGTGAATTTCGTCGATGTGGGTCATCTTGAGTTTGCCGCCGAGCACCGCGAAGGCAAGCTTGCCTTCGACCAGTTCGAGCGCATCCTGGCCGAATTGCTCGAACCGCCAGCCTTCCAGCAGCGTCAGGCCCTTGCGCACGCCGGCGGCGAGCAGTTCGAGATCGTCGCTGCGGGCGAGCAGGCGGGCGGCCACATCGATCTCGCGCGAGCGGATCTTGAGCAGCAGCTTCAGCAAGTCCGCGACCAGCGCGCCTTCCTTGCCGAGCGGCGCGCCGCGCGGGGTGCGCGCGGGAAGCTCGTCGTCGCTGAGCGGCTTGGCATTCGCCAGCGTGTTCATCAGGCGCCGGCCGATGTCGTTGTCCTTCCAGCCGGACGACAGGCCGCGCACTTTGGCAAGGTCGGCCTGTTGTTTCGGGGGGTGGCTGGCGATGTCGGCCAGCGTTTCATCGCGGACGATGCGGCCGCGCGGAATGTTCTTGTCCTGCGCTTCGGCCTCGCGCCAGGCGGCCAGCGCCTTGAGCCGCCCCAGCATCGCCGGATTGCGCCCGGCCGCGCGGATGCGCTGCCATGCATTGCCCGGATCGTTGCGATAGTTCGCCGGATCGGCGAGCTTTTCCATCTCGGCGTCAAGCCATTCGCCGCGCCCGGTCTTGATCAGGCGCTTGAGCATTCGCGGGAATATCTTGGCGAGGTAAGTAACGTCGCCGATCGCATATTCGAGCTGGCGCGCATCGAGCGGCCGGCGCGACCAGTCGGTGAAGCGGGCGCCCTTGTCGACCGCCGTGCCGAGCCAGGATTCGACCAGATTCGAATAGCCGATCTGTTCCGACTGGCTGATCGCCATCATCGCGATCTGGGTGTCGAAGATCGGATGCGGGGTGCGCTGCGTGAGGTTGTAGATGATCTCCACGTCCTGTCCGCCGGCGTGGAACACCTTGAGCACATCCTCGTTGTCGACCAGCAGGTCGAGCAGCGGGGTCATGTCGATCCCGGCGGCCATCGGATCGATCGCCGCGGCCTCTTCGGTATCGGCGATCTGGATCAGGCAGAGTTCCGGCCAGAACGTGTTCTCGCGCATGAACTCGGTATCGACGCAAACGAAGTCAGCCTTCGAAAGGCGCTCGCAGAGTTCTGCCAGTGCTTCGGAGGTCGTGATCAGAGGATGTATCTTCATTGGTCTTTTCTGTAAGGGCCGATGGGCTTAGCCAGCCTGCGGGCCTGGTGGGTGAGCCCGTGCGGGCTCGCGGCTTGACAAAAGCGCGACCATCGCCTGTTAGCCGCGCATTCTGCCCCCTGCCTTATCGGCGGCCGATTGGAAAGAGTTTCGATGCATCCCTATCGCTCACACACCTGCAGTGCCCTGACGCTGGCGAACGTCGGGGACACGGTGCGGCTTTCGGGCTGGGTCCACCGCAAGCGCGATCATGGGGGCGTGCTGTTCGTCGATCTGCGCGATCATTATGGCATCACCCAGATCGTCGCGGATGTGGATAGCCCGGCGCTGTCGCTGCTCGAGGGACTGCGGGTGGAAAGTGTCGTGACCATCGACGGCACCGTCAAGGCTCGGGCCGAAGGCACCGTGAACCCCAACCTGCCAACCGGCGCGATCGAGGTTTACGCTCGCTCCGCAGATGTGCTGAGCCGTGCCGAGGAATTGCCGTTGCCGGTGGCCGGCGAGCAGGATTACCCGGAGGAAACCCGCCTGCGCTATCGCTTCCTTGATTTGCGCCGCGAAACGCTTCACGCCAATATCGTCACGCGCACGAAGATCATTTCCGATATGCGCCGCCGCATGGAAGCGGCCGGGTTTACCGAGTATTCGACCCCGATCCTGACGGCATCGTCGCCCGAAGGCGCGCGCGATTTCCTCGTGCCGAGCCGCATTCACCCCGGCAAGTTCTATGCGCTGCCGCAGGCGCCGCAGCAGTACAAGCAGTTGCTGATGGTTGCCGGGTTCGATCGCTATTTCCAGATCGCGCCGTGCTTCCGCGACGAGGATCCGCGCGCAGACCGCCTGCCGGGCGAGTTCTACCAGCTCGATCTCGAAATGAGCTTCGTTACTCAGGAGGAAGTCTGGGAGACGATGGAGCCGGTCATCGCCGGCGTGTTCGAAGCCTTCGCCGAAGGCCGGAGCGTGACCCCGTCCGGCCAGTTTCCGCGTATCCCTCACGCCGAGGCGATGCTGAAATATGGCTCGGACAAGCCCGACTTGCGCAATCCGCTGGTCATTGCAGACGTGGGCGATCATTTCCGCCAGTCGGGCTTCGGCCTGTTCGAGAAGATCGTCGGCGCGGGTGGCACGGTGCGGGCCATCCCGGCGCCGAACACGGCGGAAAAGAGCCGCAAGTTCTTCGACGAAATGAACGACTGGGCGCGCGCGGAAGGCCATGCCGGCCTCGGCTACGTCACCCGCAAGGGCGGCGAGTTCGGCGGGCCGATCGCCAAGAACCATGGGCCGGAGGGCATGGAAAAGCTCTATGCCGAGCTTGGCCTGGGGCCGGACGACGGGCTGTTTTTTGCGGCCGGCAAGGAAGAGCAGGCCGCCAAGCTGGCGGGGCTTGCGCGCATTCGCGTGGGCGAGCAGCTCGGCTTGATCGAGGCGGGTGCCTTTAAGCTTTGCTGGATCGTAGACTTCCCGTTCTACGAGTGGGACGAGGAGGCCAAAAAGGTCGAGTTCGCGCACAATCCGTTCTCGATGCCGCAAGGCGGGCTGGAGGCGCTCAACAGTGTGGACCCGCTGACGATCAAGGCGTTCCAGTATGACCTCGTCTGCAACGGCTACGAAATTGCGTCCGGCTCGATCCGTAACCAGCACCCGGACCTGATGGTCAGGGCGTTTGAATTGACCGGGCTGACCCAGGCAGACGTGGAAGAGCGCTTCGGCGGGCTTTATCGTGCGTTCCAGTATGGCGCGCCGCCACATGGCGGCATGGCAGCCGGCGTCGACCGGATCGTGATGCTGCTGTGCGGAGTGCAGAATCTGCGCGAAATCACGCTGTTCCCGATGAACCAGCGCGCGGAAGACCTGCTGATGGGGGCGCCCTCTCCGGCCGAGCCGAAGCAACTGCGCGAGCTGCACATGCGGGTGGTGGAGCCGCCCAAGGCGTAGTGGCAGCAAATTCGGGGCCGTCCGCATCGGGTCGGGCGGGATCGGCCGGTTCCGACGGCCGTGTCACATTCGCGGCCGGCGGCGCAACAGAACACGCTTCCAACGGATTTCCCCAGCCACCCGATCATGCTCTTGCCAGCACGCGATGTGCACATTAGGGCGGCGAGCGAGTTTTCATCTTTCGTTCACGAGAGGATATTCCATGAGCGACACCGCCGACCGGGTTAAGAAGATTGTCGTCGAGCATCTCGGCGTCGAAGCCGACAAAGTTACCGAAGACGCCAGCTTCATCGATGACCTCGGCGCTGACAGCCTCGATATCGTCGAGCTCGTGATGGCTTTCGAGGAAGAGTTCGGCGTCGAAATTCCTGACGACGCGGCTGAGAAGATCAGCACCGTCTCGGATGCGATCAAGTACATCAATGACAACAAGGGCTGATCCGCCCTTAACATATTCCCGTATGCCCTGAGCTGGTCGAGGGGTTGTCCCGGCGCCGCGCATTGCGGTGAGGGGCGGGGCTTCGACAGGCTCAACCCTTGTGGGTTGGGCCTGTTGCGTTTCCGCGACCCCCGTTGTTTTATTCTTGCAGGCGTTTAACGGGGCTCAGGAAGAAAAATTCGGAGCAGTCTATGCGTCGCGTCGTCGTAACCGGTCTTGGCCTCGTCACCCCACTGGGGGCCGAAGTCGAAACAGTCTGGGCCAATCTGCTGGCCGGCAAGTCGGGCGCGGGGCCTATCACCCGGTTCGATGCCAGCGACCAGAAATGCCGCATCGCCTGCGAGGTGAAACCGGCCGACCATGAGTATGGTTTCGATCCGAACAAGCGCGTTGATCACAAGGTCCAGCGCCAGGTCGATCCGTTCATCATCTATGGCATCGATGCGGCCGGCCAGGCGATCGAAGACGCCGGCCTCACCGAGATGGACGAAGCCACGCGCTTGCGCGCCGGCTGTTCGATCGGTTCGGGAATCGGCGGGTTGCCGGGGATCGAAAGCGAATCACTCGTTCTTCACGAAAAGGGACCGAGCCGGGTTTCGCCGCATTTTGTCCACGGCCGCCTGATCAACCTGATCTCGGGTCAGGTCTCGATCAAATATGGGCTGATGGGCCCCAACCACGCGGTCGTGCCTGCTTGTTCGACCGGGGCGCATTCGATCGGCGATGCCGCGCGCATGATCCGCGACGACGATGCCGACATCATGCTGGCCGGCGGCGCCGAGGGCACGATCTGCCCGATCGGGATTGCCGGGTTCGCCCAGGCGCGCGCGCTGTCGACCTCGTTCAACGATGAGCCGACCAAGGCGAGCCGGCCCTATGACAAGGCCCGTGACGGCTTTGTGATGGGCGAGGGCGCCGGGGTGGTCGTGCTGGAAGAATACGAGCACGCGAAGGCGCGCGGCGCGAAGATTTATGCTGAACTGATCGGCTATGGCCTGTCGGGCGATGCCTATCACGTCACCGCGCCGCATCCGGAAGGCTCGGGCGCGTTTCGTTCGATGGAGATGGCGCTGAAAAAGGCCGGGCTCCAGCCTTCGGACATTGACTATATCAACGCTCACGGCACCTCGACTCCGATGGGCGACGAGCTGGAACTGGGTGCGGTGCGCCGCCTGTTCGGCGATGCGATCCAGACCGTTTCGATGAGCTCGACCAAGTCTGCGATCGGGCACTTGCTGGGCGGCGCGGGCGCGGTCGAGGCGATTTTCTGCATCCTCGCCCTGCGCGACCAGATCGTTCCGCCGACGCTCAACCTCGATGATCCCAGCGATGGCTGCGTCGGGGTCGACCTTGTGCCCTTGAAGGCCAAGCAGCGTCAGGTTCGCGCGGTGCTGAACAACAGCTTCGGCTTTGGCGGCACCAATGCCAGCCTGGTGATGCGGGCCGTCTGATCCGATGCTCCGGCGCGGTAAGCTCCTGGCGCTTGTCGCGGCGGCATTGGCCGGATTGTGGCTGGTGGGTGGCTGGTTTGCCGGTGGGCCTTTGCCCAGGGATACCGAGTTCGTCGTCAAGGACGGTGAGAGCCTTAGGGCGGTTTCGGAACATCTGCTCTACGTCGGGGCGCTTGGTTCAACCAATGGTTTCCGCCTGCGCGCGCGGGTGTTTGGCGGCGATACACCGATCAAGGCCGGCACATTCCTGTTGCCCAAGGGCGCAAGCCAGCGGACGCTGCTGGATATCCTGCAAGGCGGCAAGGTGATCCGCCGCTTCGTCACCATCCCGGAGGGAATGCCCTCGATCATGGTGCAGGAGCGGCTGATGGCTCAGCCTAACCTCACCGGCACGGTGCCCGGGCCGGAAAAAGGTTCGCTGCTGCCTGATACCTACGAGATAGGAAAGGGCGAAAGCCGCGCCTCGGTCGTTCGCAGGATGCAGGCGGCGATGCAGCGCACGCTCAAGGAGTTGTGGGCAAAGCGCTCGCCGAACGCTGTGGTAAAGACCCCGCAAGAGGCGCTGGCGCTTGCGGCGATCGTCGAGAAGGAGACGGGGAAGCCCGAGGAACGCCGCCTCGTGGCCGGGCTCTACTCGAACCGGCTGAGGCAAGGCATGATGCTCCAGGCCGACCCGACGATCATCTATCCGATCACGCAGGGCAAGCCGCTCGGCCGCCGCATTCGCCAATCCGAAATCTCGGCGGTGAACGGCTACAATACTTATGCGATGGCCGGGCTGCCGAAGGGGCCGATCACCAATCCCGGTCGCGCGGCGCGCGCGGCGGTGCTGCCCCCCGCGCCCACCCCCGCGCGCTACAAGGTTGCCGTCGGAAGCGGCGGGCATGCCGTCGCGCCGACCCATGCGGAGC
>VMTF01000123.1 GCA_013791705.1 Sphingomonadales bacterium
GACGAGGCCAGCGCCGCACTGCACGCGCGATTGGCGCCCTGCATCGGCGCGACCGGGCCTCGCCACTGGTCGGCGCGGCCGATCGAACAATCCGCGATCTGGAATTTTCTTGAGGCGGTGGAAGACGGCAACCCCGTCTATTGGGACGATGAGCTTGCCGCATCCACCCGCTTTGGCCGGATGATCGCGCCGCCGCACGCCGTCTTCGCGCTCTCGATGCCCGCCTTCTGGCTGCCTGACTGGCTGGCAGAGCGACAGGCCAACGCTGCGGCCGCGACGCCGCCATCGCCGCTGGCCACGGCCCGGGCAATCCTCGCCGAACACGGCTTCACCACGGTAACGGTGGTGAACCGCGAAGAGGAATACTTTGCACCATTCGGCCCCGGTGACGGACGCCTGAGCATCGAGGAGCGGATCGTGTCGGTCAGCCCGATCAAGCAGACCAAGGTCGGCGCGGGCGTCTTCTACACTTTCGATCTCGATTATCGCACCGAACGCGATGACCGGCTGGTGGCGCGCGCGCGCAGCGTGTTCCTGCTCTACAACGGCGAGGGCGCGGCAGGATGAACGCGCACAAGGGCATCGCCTGGGCCGACGTGCGCGAAGGGCAAGACCTGCCACCCCTCACCTTCCCCGTCACCTATCGCACGCTCGCGATGGACGTCGCCGGCACGCGCGACATCTATCCGATTCACCACGATCCGGTGTTCGCCCGGAACAATGGCGCGCGCGGCATCTTCCTCAACACCATGTGGTATCAGGGGCTGATCGGGCGCTTCATCAACCAATGGGGCGGCCCGGAATCCTTCCTGCGCAAACTGGGCATCAGCATGAAGGCGCACGGCTGCCCCGGCGATGTCCTCACTGTCGACGGCACCGTGACGCGCGTTTAGCCGGGTGAAGGCGGCCTCGGGCTGGTCGACATCGCCGTGCGCATCGACAACCAGACGCAAACCGGCGCGGTGATCGCGAGCGTCACCGTCGAACTGCCGTGACGGCCCGGTGCGCGACAACGATTGGCCGCGCGGAGCCATTCCATATGCGATGGTGTGCGCGGCCATGCCTGCCCGTCATGGTCGGCGCCCGGCGGCTCGCCTAGGATAACGCATTGTGCGGGAGCGCCATGCCCGCGACCGGTTTCACCCCTCCCGACCATATCCAACAAAAGAAGAGGCCCTATCATGAACGCTCTCGATATCATGCACGCCGAGCACGCCTGCGCGAAGCTCTCGACCCGCTACGCCAATTGCCTCGACAAGTTCGAGGACGAGGCCGTGCTCGAACTGTTCGCGCCGGACGGCGTCTGGGTCCACATGGTCAAGGGCCCGCTGCGCGGCCGCGAAGTCATTGGCGAGTTCCTGAAGTCGCGCGACCGCGCACTGCTCCTGCGCCACATCGCCTCCAACGCCGAGGTCGAGGTGCTCAGCCCGACGAAGGCCACCGGGCGCTCCTACTGGACCGCCTACATCGCCAAGCCGGGCGAGGCGGACCAGCTTCCCACGATCAGCGCACCGGCCTCGATCGGCGCCTATACTGACGAATATGTCTGCATCGACGGGCAGTGGTATTTCGCCACCCGCACCATGCACCCGCTGTTCCGCGGCGTCTGAGCATGCAACCTGGCCGGGGCCGGCAATCATCCGGCTCCGGCACAGCTCCCTTGCATTGCAAGCCCGACTTGCATTCTAAGCCGGAAGCGTAACCACGCCCGCAGCAACCAGCGCAGCAATGTCGGCTTCGCTGCGGCCGGTTTCGCGCAGCAGGCCCGCGCCATCCGCCCCCGGAATCGGCGGCGGCTTGGGGACCGGCTGCGGC
>VMTF01000107.1 GCA_013791705.1 Sphingomonadales bacterium
CAATCTTGCCATCGCTACCAATGACGCAAACATGCGTGATGTCCTGCGACACATCCAGTCCGACGAACTGTTCCATGACTTGCTCCCCGAGTTGGTTGAAACGGCGGCAGCATAGCACTGACCGCAATTATCCCATGTCGGTCTCGCCTCCCGGTCTTCGGCCGGCGCTATGCTGCGGCTCCTGCGGCAACCCATTTAACCGTCTTGGCGGTTGGCGAACGGCTTTCGCCGAACCCGCCCGCTTCAAGCTGGTGTGCCCATTTTAGGTTGGGGTGGCGGTCACCTTGTGGGGCAAGCGCGATATTTCCGGTAGTTTGTGCAAGCCGCCGATGGATGAGATGCCTGAGAGTGTTTGGAGCTCTTCATCTCGTCCCTCCCGTAGATCCGCGAACCTTCTCCCGGAACTCCCCTGGCGGGACCCCGAAATGGGTTTTGAACACCCGGGAAAACTGTGTCTGGTCGCCGAAGCCCCAGCGGTAGGCGATCTCCGCTGCGGTTTGATTGTTGTTCGGGTCGGCGAGTGCTTCGCGGCAAGCGGCCAGCCGCTGGTCGCGAATCCAGCCTCTGACTGTCTGATCGGTGTCTCTGAACAACTCATGCAGATAACGGGTGGAGATGCCACAGGCTTGTGCGATGCGCTCCGGCCCGAGACCGAACTCGTGAAGGTTGGTGCGGATGTAAGCCTCAATACGAGCCAGATGGGCGGTGCGAACGGTCGAGTTGCCTGAAGTGAGCACGCGCTCGTCGGCTTTGATCGCCAGCACGAGCAGATCGACCAATTGGCGGCCGACCGTCGCCCTTGCCTCGTGCGTCATTCCGTCGAAACGGGCGGGCAGAAGTTGCAGCATGTCGTTGAAAAGGCCGCCTGCACCATTGTTTGCCTCGAACTGCAACGTGCAGAAACGATCCGGCGCCCGCAACCGGCCGGTCAACGCATCCGCGTCGACCTTCAGCACCCACATGTCGGCCGGCTCGGCGTGACTGAACTGGTAGGGCTCGCTGCTGCGCTCCAGAATGAAGCCGCCGGGTCTGCATTTGACGTCCCGGCCGCACTGGGAAAACGACACCTCCGCCTTCGCCGGCACCGTCACGAGGAACTCCTCCTCCCGCGCGCCGCGGAAATGGTGCGGCAGGCGCAGATATTGGAGTGCATCGCAGGTGAGGCGGGAGATCGACACGTCGCCGAACCGCCAGGTGGTCAGGTCGCCGGAAAACCGGTCGGCCTCGCGGAAGCGAAGGTCGAGCGGAAAATAGGCCGAGGCGATGGCCTCGTGCCAGTGGCGGCTGCGGTCGGGCGGGCGCGTCGCGCTCGTGGTGATGCTCGTCTTCATGCGGCTCGTCCTCTTGGGATCGAAGGTACGCACAGGATTTCTGCCAGGCAACGAAAATGGCAGCTTATGCGTCGGCGCGCAAATCGTTGTTCCCTGCCTGCAAAGACGGACGCGGAAAACTCTGCCTAGATTGTAGCCGGCTTCAACGGTGCGACAGATACCGGCTGCCGGGGAACAGACAATTTAGCTTGACGACCGGTTTCCAGGCCGTCGGTTCTCGCCCTCAACCAGCGTGAACACGATGCTTCATACCCAGACTTCAAAAGTAGACCCGATCACGCTCTCGGTCGTGCGGGGCATGCTCGAGACGACCCAGCGCGAAATGACGCTTGCGCTCGAAAAGACGGCGCGCTCGTCGGTCTTCAACCTGGCGCACGACTATTCGACGGCGCTCTTCAACGCCCGGCC
>VMTF01000238.1 GCA_013791705.1 Sphingomonadales bacterium
CGGCGGGTTCGTCGAAGGTCGAGGGCACGACCTCGCCCTTCACCGCACGCTGCATGTCGGTGACTTCTTGCGGCCGCGCGTCGGGCTGGAGCACGATGCGCTAGCATTCCGGGTGAGTGGCGGGGGTGGAGTGCGCGATGTTCTGCATCAGCACGGTCTTGCCGGTGCGCGGCGGCGCGACGATCAGCGCGCGCTGGCCCTTGCCCTGCGGACTGATCAGATCGATCACGCGGGCGGACTTGTCCTTCACCGTCGGATCGATCGCATCGAGCCGCAGCCGCTCGTCCGGATAGAGCGGGGTCAGGTTATCGAAGTTGACGCGGTGGCGGACCGCCTCGGGATCGTCGAAGTTCACGCTGATCAGCTTGGTGATCGCGAAATAGCGTTCGCCGTCCTTGGGTGCGCGAATTTCGCCTTCCACGGTGTCGCCGGTGCGCAGGCCCCACTTGCGGACCTGGTTGGGCGAGACATAGATATCGTCCGGCCCGGCGAGATAGTTCGCTTCGGGGCTGCGCAGGAAGCCGAAACCATCGGTCAGCACTTCGATCGTGCCGATGCCGAGGATCTCCTCGCCATCTTCCGCCACTTCCTTCAGGATCGCGAACATCAGATCCCGGCGGCGCATCGTCGACGCGCCTTCGACACCAAACTCTTCGGCCATTTCGACCAGTTCGGCGGGGGTTTTCTTCTTGAGTTCTTTAAGGTGCATCAGTTCGGATTCCGGATGTGCAAGTCTGGGATGGCCGGCTGGTCATGGGGCTTGGAGAAAGCGAACCTGGGCAGCGCACGAACGGCGCCGGCCCGTGCCGGAGAGATCGCCCCGATAAGCGCCCGGCCAGCGCGCGTCAATTGCGATCAGTGCAATCGGGCTCAGGCCGGAAGAGCGGATTCAGCCGGGACGGGATTCAGCAAGCGGAACCGAGCGCTTGAGATCTTCGCCCAGCCGCTGGAGCATCGCGCCGCGTTCTTCCGCTTCCTTGCCGCAGCGAACGAGATCGGCCGGGAGCTGCCGGGCATAGTCTGGCGCGTTCATCAACCCGCCCAGTTCCTTCGCATAATCGAGCCCGGGCCGGCGGGCATCGACCTTGCCGAGATAATACATGAAGACCGCAGTGAGTCCGCTCACCCGGTCGACACCGAGTTGCTTGTCGTCCGATGCCCCGAGCACGAACGAAACCGCCGCGACACAGCGCAAATCGGGATCGTCGGCAGGTCCGGGCTGATCAGCAATCGGGGAGAGGGCCGTGGCGGCGAGTAACGCAAGCGCGGCGGTAATCATGAATTCGCCCCCCGAGGCCTCCGTTCAGAACGGTTTGACCACCACCAGAACAACAATGAACGCCGCGGCGATTCCGGGAATTTCATTGAGCAATCGCAGCCGTTTGCCGGAAAGCGTCCGCCGGCCGGCCGCCAGTGCCCTGGCATAGCCCGCCAGCCACACGTGAAAGGCGGTGAGCGCCAGAACTAGCGCCAGCTTGGCATGAAACCAGCCGTCCGCGAACGCCCCCGTCACCATGGCGAGCGTCAGGCCCAGCACCCAGGTGACGATCAGCGACGGCCACAGGATGATCCTGAGCAGCTTGCGTTCCCGATCGATCCACTGTGCGTTCTCGGGCGAGCCCGGCGCCGCTTCCTGATGATAGACGAAATAGCGCGGGAGCATGAACAGCCCGGCCATCCAGAAAATCACGAAAATCACGTGGCCGGCCTTGAGCCAGAGATAGATCATTGCGAGAGCCTGCAGCATGGTGGTGGGTCTAGCGCAGCGCGGCGCGAGGTGGAACAGCGGTTTTTGCGGGGTTTGGCCGGCAAGGACAGCATGGGAGCCTTACCGTTCCCATTCCCGCACCACTTTCACCAGCCGTTCGACATGCTCGATCGGGGTGAACTGGCCGATGCCGTGGCCGAGGTTGAACACGTGCGGGCGGTCCCGGAAAGCGTCCAGCACGCGCAGCGCCTGGCGCTCCAGTTCGTCCGATCCGGCCAGCAGCAGCAGCGGATCGAGGTTGCCTTGCACCGGCAGGCCTTCGGGCAATTCGCGCGCGGCCCACAATGGGTCGATGGTTTCATCGAGGCCGAGCGCATCGACGCCGGTTTCACGGGCGTAGGCGGGGAGTTTTTCGCCCGCGCCCTTGGGGAAGCCGATCACGGTAAGATCGGGGCAGCGCGCGCGGAGCTGGCTGACGATCGCGGCATTGGGGGCGATGACCCAGCGTTCGAATTCGGCCGGAGCGAGGCTGCCCGCCCAGCTATCGAACAACTGGACGGCCTCCGCGCCGGCTTTGGCCTGACCTTCGAGGTAATCGACGGTCACCGCAACAATCGCGTCGATGATCGCCTGGAGGGCCTGGGGATCGCGATAAGCGTAGGCGCGCGTCTCGTGCTGGTCCCGGCTGCCTTCGCCCGCGACCATGTAGGTCGCGATCGTCCAGGGACTTCCTGCAAAGCCCAGCAAGGTCTGGTCAGGCGCGAGGGCGGCGTGGACGAGGGCCACGGTCCGGTAAATGGGATCGAGGCGCTCAGGCACTGCCGTGAGGGCATTGAGGGCCGTATCGACGAGGCGGGGCGACATGCGCGGGCCTTCGCCGATCAGGAATTCGAGCTTCTGGCCCATCGCGTAAGGGACGATGAGGATATCCGAAAACAGGATTGCGCCATCGAACCCGAACCGCCGGAGCGGCTGGAGCGTGATCTCGGCAGCGGCTGCTGGATCATAGACCAGCGCGAGAAACCCGCCCTTCTCGGCGCGCAGTTCGCGATATTCGGGCAGGTAGCGTCCGGCCTGGCGCATGAGCCATAGCGGGCGGCGGGAACCATTGGTTCCGCGCAGGGTATCGAGCAGGAGACCGGGCATCGGGTCGGGGTCCGTTTCCAAACAAATAAGATTCTTAAAGAGGTTTCTGAGAGTAGTAGGCCCTGTGGAAACCGGGGATTGCGCGCCCTTGCCTGAATTGTCCCGGCCTGAACAGGGGGGCGGCACGGTGCGAATCCCGATCGATCGGGGTCAAGCCGGAGTTATCCCGCTTGTCCCCAGCCTGTGGGGAGCGCCTTGTCGATGTCCACAACTGTCCGATCGGGACGCCGGTTGCGGGCAGCGAATTGCGGGCCGAAGTTGTCAGGTCGCGTGTCCCGTGGTTTATGCGCGGCACTGTCCACAGGTTGCCTGCGAAGGGGCGCATGACCCGGCTTCACCTTCATTTGCTGTCGGATTCCACCGGCGAAACGCTGGAGATGATCGCCAAGGCGGCGCTCGCCCAGTTCGACGATGCCGACGTGGTCCGCCACTTCTGGCCGATGGTCCGCTCGCGCCAGCATCTGGACCGGATCATGGGCGAGATCACCGCCAATCCCGGGCTGGTGCTGTTCACGCTGGTCAACAGCGAGATCCGTGAACGGCTGGAAGAGCGCTGCCGGGCGCTGGCGCTGCCGACGGTGCCCGCGCTGGATGCGGTGACGGCGAAGCTCGAGGACATGCTCGGACAGGAAGCCAAGGCCCGCCCCGGCCGCCAGCATATCCTGGACGACGCCTATTTCGCGCGGGTCGACGCGATCCATTTCACCATCGCCCATGATGACGGGGTGGCGTGGGAGGACTGGGAAGAGGCCGATATCGTGCTGGCGGGGGTTTCGCGCACCTCCAAGACGCCGACTTCGATCTATCTCGCCAACCGGGGCTACAAGGTCGCCAATATTCCGATCGTGGTAGAGAGCCCCCCGCCGCCCGCGCTGTTTTCCCTGCGGCGGCCGCTGGTGGTGGGGCTGACTACCGCGCCCGAACGTTTGATCCAGGTGCGGCGCAACCGGTTGCTGTCATTGAGCCAGTCGCCGACCACCGACTATGTCGATCAGGAACGGGTAGCCAAGGAAGTGCAGGTTGCGCGGCGGATGTTCGGCGACAATGGCTGGCCGGTAATCGACGTGACGCGGCGTTCGATCGAGGAGACGGCGGCAGCGGTGATCGGGCTCTATCAGGAATACCGGGCCGGCGGCGAGACGACCGATGCCGGGGCGAAGCCGATATGATCATTCTTGCCTCGCAGAGCGCATCGCGGCGGGCGATGCTGGAGGCTGCGGGCGTGCCGTTCATGGCATTGCCCGCGCAAGTGGACGAACGCGCTATCGAGGACGGTCTGACCGGCGCGGCGCCTCCCGAAGTGGCGACTACGCTGGCCCGGGCCAAGGCGCTGGCAGTGTCGGAGCTTCATCCGGGGCGGCTGGTGCTGGGCAGCGACAGCCTGGTCGTGTGCGAAGGCCGGCGGTTCGACAAGCCGCGCGACCGGGCCGGGGCGGCCGCGCACCTGCGGTTTTTTTCGGGCAAGGTGATGGAACTGCACAGTGCTGCCGCACTGGCGCGCGATGGCGCGGCCGTGTGGACGGACGCCGCCGTGGCGTCGTTACATGTCATTGATATGACCGATGAATTCATTGAGGAATATCTGGCGCACGAATGGCCGGAAGTGGCGGGGTGCGTCGGGGTGTTCCGGATCGAGGCGCGCGGGGTGCAGTTGTTCGAGCGGATCGAGGGGGATCATTTCACGGTGCTGGGAATGCCGTTGCTGGCGGTGCTGGGGGCACTGCGGAGCATGGGGGAACTGCCGCGATGAGCCGGGCCTACGCGGAAGTGATCGGCGATCCGATCGCGCAATCGAAGTCGCCCGCAATTCACAATTTCTGGCTGGGCGAACTGGCGATCGACGCCGAATATCGCGCTTGCCATGTGACCGCCGCCGGACTGGCCGATTATCTGGCGGCGCGGCGGGGCGACGCCGACTGGCGCGGCTGCAACGTGACCATGCCACACAAGCAGGCCGTGATGCCGCTGCTCGATGCGATCGATCCGCTGGCGCGCCGGGTCGGGGCGGTGAACACGGTGGTGCGCGGGGCCGATGGCGGGTTGACCGGCTACAACACCGATGTGCCGGGCTTCCTCGAACCGCTCGGCACCCTGCTGGCGGGCGAGCACCTGTTCCGCATGGCGCGGGTGCTGGGCACGGGCGGCGCGGCGCGGGCGATCGTGACCGGGCTGGCCGGACACGGCTTCGTGCTGGTTCTGGCGGGGCGCGATCCCGGCAAGGCGCGGGCCTTGCTGGACGAACTCGACCCCGGGAAGGAACATCACGCGGTCGATATCGCGCACTTTGCCGAAGCAACCGATTTCGCCTTCGATGACCGCGAGGGCTGCTGCGATCTGGTGATCAACGCGAGCCTGCTCGGCATGACCGGGCAGCCGCCGCTGCGGTTTGACTGGAGCCATGCGCCGCCGGGGAGCGTCGCTTACGACATCGTGACGTCGCCGCTCGAAACGGAGTTCCTGCGCGGGGCGAAGGCGGCGGGGTTGCGGACGATTGACGGGCTGGCCATGCTGATCGGGCAGGCGGACTATGCGTTTGCCCACTTTTTTGGGACACGTCCGCCGCGCGGGCGTGATGCGGAATTGCGGCGGAGGATCACCGGTGCCTGATACGAACAAGCCTCGCCCGTTCATTCTCGGGCTCACCGGTTCGATCGGGATGGGCAAATCGGCAGTGGCGGCGATGTTCCAGGGGCTCGGCGTGCCGGTCTTCGATGCCGACGCGGCGGTTCACGCGCTGCAGGGGCCGGGCGGCGCGCTGCTCGGGGCGATCGAGGCGGCGTTTCCGGGGACGACCGGACCGGCGGGGGTCGACCGGCCGAAGCTGGGAGCGGCGGTGTTCGGCGATGCGGACCGGCTCAAGGTGCTGGAGGGCATCGTCCACCCGGTGGTCGGGGCGATGCGCGAAGGCTTCCTGGCCGAACATGCGGACCGGCCGCTGGTGGTGTTCGACGTGCCGTTGCTGTTCGAAAAGGGTGGCTTCGAGACGGTCGACGCGGTGCTGGTGGTCTCGGCGCCGCCCGAAGCGCAGCGCCAGCGGGTGCTGGCGCGGCCGGGGATGACCGCCGAAAAGTTCGAGCAGATCCTGAAGCTGCAGGTGCCCGATGCGGAGAAGCGCGAGCGCGCCGATTTCGTGATCGATACCGGCACTTCGCTGGCCGAAACGCGCCACGCCGTGCAGGCGTTGGCGCATCGGTTGCAGGCAGGGTGATTCGGGTCGGCGAATTAGTATATCGGCCCTTGCACACGAGGCCGCGCGGGTGGATATGAATCAGGATGCGTGAAATCATCTTCGATACCGAAACGACTGGTCTCGACCCGAAAAAGGGCGACAGGCTGGTTGAAATCGGTTGTATCGAACTGGTCAACCGGGTGCCCACCGGCAGCGTCTATCACGCCTATTTCAACCCGGAACGATCGATGCCGGCCGAGGCCGAGGCGGTCCACGGATTGTCTGCCGCATTTCTGGCCGACAAGCCGAAATTCGCCGAGAATGTGCACGAGCTGCTGGAGTACCTCGCGGACTCGCCGCTTGTCGCGCACAATGCCGGGTTCGACTTTGCGTTCCTCAATTTCGAACTGGCCCAGTGCCGGCTGGAGCCGGTGTGTCACAGCCGCATGGTGGATACCATCAAACTGGCCCGGGTGCGCCATCCGGGCGCGAAGCTGTCGCTCGATGCGCTGTGTTCGCGCTATGGGATCGATCGTAGCCACCGCACGCGGCACGGGGCCTTGCTTGACGCCGAACTGTTGGCGCAAGTCTATGTTGAACTGACCGGTGGCCGGCAGATCGGGCTGGAACTGGTGGCCGACGCCGCCGACCCGATCGTGGCTTTGGTCACCACTGTTACCCCGAACCGGGTTTTTCGTCCCGCCCGGCCGCATGCGGCCGGCGAGGGGGAACTGGCCGCCCACGCCGCATTTCTGGAGACGGTGAAGGCGCCGCTCTGGAACGGCGGGGCGTAATTGCAGAGGAGAAGCATATCATGGACATTCGCGTATCGGGCCATCAGGTCGAAACCGGTGAAGCGCTGCAACTGCATGCTTCCGAGCGGATGGCCGCGATTGTCGACAAGCATTTTTCTAACGCCCTTTCGAGCCACGTGACGTTCAACCGGGCTCCGGCGGGTGCATTCCGCTGCGATATCGTGACTCACGTGATGCACGGCCTGATCCTGAAGGGTGCGGCGGTTGCGCACGATGCCCATATTGCCTGCGACCAGGCGATGGAGAAGATCGACAAGCAGTTGCGCCGCTACAAGCGGCGCCTGAACGATCACCACGAACAGTCGGTCCACGCGGTTCGCGCGGAAGATGCGGCCTATACCGTGTTTGCCGAGCCGGAGCCCGAAGCCGAGGAAATCCCTGCCGATGCGCCGCTGGTGATCGCGGAAACCCGGGTCGATGTGCCGGAGGCGACCGTGTCCAATGCCGTGATGATGCTGGACCTCAGGAACACCAACGCCCTGTTTTTCAAAAATGCTGGTACCGGCCGGCATAATATGGTTTACCGCCGCGGCGATGGCTCCATCGGCTGGGTCGAGCCATCCTGACGCGCAATCAAGGCGCGGATTTCCAGGGTTTCCAGGTGCAGGAGGGTCCGGTATTCGGGCATCCGGGCTTACTTGGGCAGTCGCGCGCAAGGCGTGCACCCCGGGGCATGACAGGCGATACGAACACGTAATGACCGCTCTTTTTACGCTCCTTCCAGAAGCCGTCGGCACCATCCGCGCCGACGACAAGCACGCCATCCTGCAACTGCTCGCGGAGCGTTTCGCGAGCGTTTACACGCTCGACCCGCACGAGGTGCTGGAACGCATTCAGGAGCGCGAGCGCCTGGGCAGCACCGGGTTCGGGCGCGGCGTCGCGATCCCCCACGCCCGGATCGACGGCCTCGCGCGCCCGGTGGCGGTGTTTTTGCGGCTGGAAGCGCCGGTGGCGTTCGATGCCGCCGACGGGATGCCGGTCGATCTGGTGTTTGGCCTTCTTTCGCCCGAGCAGGCCGGGGCCGCGCACCTTCATGCTCTCGCGTCGATTTCGCGGCTGATGCGCGACGAACAGATGCACCAGTCGCTCAGTGAGGCACCCGGCGCCGAGGCGCTTTACGGGTTGCTCTGCAATGTCATCGATCGCGACGCAGCCTGACGGCCCCGACGTTCCGGGCGCCGCGCTGCATTGGCGGGCGCTGGAAGCGCTCTATGCCTCGGCTCCGATCAACCAGTTGTTCGATTCTCGCCTGACGGTGACCGGCGAGGGCGGGGCTCGGATCGATTTTCTGGTCGACCGGCGCGTTCACCACGCGGCCGGGGCGGCCCACGGGACGGTCTATTTCAAGATGCTCGATGACGCGGCGTTTTACGCGGCCAACTCCTTGATAACCGACCGGTTTCTTCTAACGACTTCGTTCAACCTGCACTTCGTGCGGCCGATCAAGCGGGGCAATATCGTCGCTGAAGGACGATGGGTCAGCGGCCGCAGGCGGGTGCTGGTGGCCGAAGCGCGGCTGGTCGATGAAGATGGCGAGGAAATCGGCCGCGGGACCGGCACGTTCATGCGCAGCCGCATCGCGCTATCGGGACTGCCGGGCTACCGCATTGGCTGAGGCATTTGAAAGTGCGGCCAGACTGCCCGCTCACCTGGAAGTCTCGGCGCTGCTGCGACAGGTGCAGGCGGAAGGCGGGTTTGCCACCGTCCTCGCGAAAGGCGAGCCGGATGCAGGCACAATTCTGCTCGTGCTGACCGAACGAGGCGGGGATTCCCGGGCGTTCGAGCGGATGCCGCAAGCCGATGGCCGCCGCATCTGGACGCAGGTCATGGCCGAAACCGGCGAAGGCGGAGCCGCCGGTTCGTCCGCTTTCGCGGAATGGATCGCGCGGCGGCGAAGGCAAGACCCCGATCTATGGATCCTGGAACTGGATATCCCGCAGGGCGAACGGTTCATCCTCTAGAAGGATTTTAGTGGTTGACTCTGTTGCAGCGCAGCAACAAAGGCCCCTTTCCACGCGCGCGGATGCGGTTGGCAGTGCACCAAGGCACGGCAACTAGCACGCAGACGGGTGGCAGCCGGCGGGTTCTCCGGTGATCACGATGGGGCGGCCCGCCGCCCACGACTGTTCAACGCACCCGTGCAGGCGCGCCAACCGCCGAAAAAGACGGATGAATGAGTCGCAAGCTCGATATCGCCAGCGCCCTTAGTATCGCGCTGACTGTTGGATTAACTTTAGTGACCGCCGGTGGTTCCGGCGCGGCCGCCGAGTCGAGAAATCCTCAGGCCCGCATTCCGCAGCTCCAGGCCGAAATCCCGGCCGGCGCGGAAGCCCCCGATAGCCTCACGCCCGAAATTTCTGCCGCCCCTGCGGCAACGATCACGCCGACCGAGCGCGCTGACGCGTTGGCGGCGGCGGTCAGCGAACCAGCCGAAACCGCCATTACGCCGGCGACTTTGCGCGAACTCGTCGCCGCTCAGGACACGAGCGGCGAATTGTCGCGCAATCTCGAATGCCTGGCCGGAGCGATCTATTTCGAATCGAAGAGCGAGCCGCTCGATGGCCAGCTCGCGGTCGGCCGGGTGATCGTCAATCGCGCCCGATCGGGCCGTTTTCCGGACTCCTATTGCGGCGTTGTGTTCCAGCGCGCCCAGTTCTCGTTCGTGCGCGGGAGCGCGATGCCGGTGATCAAGCGGACGTCGCGTGCCTGGAAAACTGCCGTGGCGGTTGCCCGGATCGCCAACGAGGGCAGTTGGACCAGCAAGGCCGAAGGCGCGCTGTTCTTCCACGCCACGCGGGTTTCGCCCAAGTGGCGTCTGACGCGCATCGCCCGTATCGACAATCACGTATTCTATCGGTGATTTCGCGCGCCGGGTGCGGCGCTGAAATCCGGCGATATTGGTATTGCCCGCCGCTCCGGACCTCCGGAGTGGCGGGTTTCACGTTAAGCGCGCGGTTGCTCGGGCTCAGGCCCTGAGTTCCACCCAGATCGGCGCGTGATCGCTGGCCTTTTCCCGGCCGCGATAGGGCTTGTCGACCCCGGCGGCGGCGAGGCGATCGGCGAGTTCGGGCGAGAGCAGGGCGTGATCGATGCGGAAGCCGTGATCGCGCTGCCAGGCACCCGCCTGATAGTCCCAGAAGGTCCAGACGCCGCCGCGCGGATTGAGGGTATCGATCGCGTCGGTCCAGCCGTCGCCGAGCAGGCGGGCATAGGCATCGCGCGATTCGGGCTGCATCAGCGCGTCCCCCGCCATGGCCGGCGGTGACCAGACATCCTTGTCTTCGGGAATGACGTTGAAATCGCCCAGCACCGCCGCCGGCACTTCCTCGGCGGCAATCTCGGCCATGCGGACGCGCTGATGCAGCCCGAATCGCGCGATGCCTATGCCCGCCTGCTCGGCGACGGCTGGACCGACGCGATCGATACCCTCAATCCGC
>VMTF01000282.1 GCA_013791705.1 Sphingomonadales bacterium
GCGGCGGCGGCGCTGGCGATGGTACGAAGGGGCAGTCATTGCGACGGTCGTTGTCTATCTGCTTACATATGCAGCGTTCGGCGCGGGCTCTCCTCGGCAGATTTACGACAACATCACTTACGTAACCGGCCTGTACCAAGCTGCCACCTTTCTTGAACTCTGGTATACCGTAACTTACCAGCCGCTTGTTTCGCTGCTGACCGGCCAAACGTGGATGGTTTCGCAAATTATCGGGTCGCGGAACGTCGACCTGTTGGCCTTCTGGTTGCCGCTGACCTGGCGGCTGGTCCAGCTCTCGATTGCGATTGCCGCATTCGGGGCGTGGCTCCGGCCCGAAGTCGTGCCGATGCATCGTCTGACCTTCCTGGGGCTGGCGATGGTGATGATTACGGCGGAGCCGGGCGGCTACACCGAATGCATCCTCATCTTCTTCGTGTTCCTCGAACGGTGGAAGGGATTCGCGCGTTGCTGGAGCATATTCGCCAGTTACGTGCTGTGCCTCCCCTTTGACATCATCCTCGATCGAGTGCCGCCGATGATTCAGGAGAGCTATCTCGCCGGCCATGCGACGTTTTTCAACTATTACGTCACCCTTGGGCCGTTTATCCGTCCCGCGCTCGTGCTGTCGCTGGCGTTGGCCCTTTCGTTGCTGACCATACGCGACGTCTGGGTGGATATCCGCCAGCAAGGTTGGCGATCGCGCTGGCGCTATCGTCGTGACGTGCCGCTGCTGCCAGGCGTCGCCCGCCCGGTCCGGCCGGCAAATCCGGCCGAATTGTTATAAGCGGTCCCGCGGCGGCGGGCCGATGCGCCGCTGCGGCTATTTGCAAATAGTAACAGAGCTCGCAAAGTCAGGTAGCGGGACGCAGCAGGCCCGGCTTTCCTGCACAAACCCGTCAACTGCCTTGCGCACCCCGAGATACCGCACATGATTGTAATCATGTACAAAAATGTAACCGCCGAGCTTAGCCGTTCGTAGAACCAGTGCAAGCCGGCACGGGTCGGCTCAAACAGATCCACGTCCAGGCTGACAAAGGCAAACTGCTCGTCGATACCTGCCGCCGTTTCCGGGAAATAACCTGGAAAAACCTTGGCCATGGCGGGATGTGGCGGCTTGTTCATCACCAGTTCGACGCTGGCGTCGACAAAGTCGCCGACAATCGCCGACGAAAGGTTGTTCTGCTGCTCGGCTCCAAGGTCGCGATCCGAAAATCCCGAAAATGTGTCAAACAGATTGAGCGATCGATCAGGGAAGAGTGCATTGAGCAGCCGGGCCTGATCGCCTTGATAAACGCCAAGCTCCGCTACCGCGCCTTCGACATTGAAGCTCCTGATCTGTCACGCAGCGAGCCGAAAAGCCTTGTTCCGGACAAAAAATTTGCCGGAGACTGTTCGAGCGTTTCCCTGCCATCGTCGGCGCGATCAAGGTACATTGTGGCCAGCCCGTAGCAGAGAGGCGGATGGTCAGCATCTCGATTCACATGCGCGCAACGGAGCTGTTCCGGCCTCTGCGGGAAGCCGGATCGCGTTGCGGCAGTGCAATTCAGACCAGCGTACCGCGCATCGCTTCTTCGAACGCGGCGAGCGGCGTGCCGTCCCGCAGCTTTTCGGCCAGATCGGGGTTGGCGATGAAGGCCCGGCCCCAGGTGACAAGATCGATCATTCCCGAATCCAGCTCGCTCTCGGCCTCCTCCGGGGTCAGCGAAGCCCCAGCCATGATTACGCCGGACCAGTGCGGGCGAATCTTGCGGACCATGCGGCCGGAAGTCTCGAAATAGTTCGAATTCGCGCAACTCACATCAAGCGCACCCATCCCCAGTTGTTGCAGGGCGGGGACGAGATAGGCGATCATCGCGTCGAGTTCATCCCACTCGTAGATCCCGCCCATCGCGCGTGAGTGCGAAATTAGGGCAATCACGTGGCTGCCCGGTACGGCTTTGGTGAGGGTCTCGACCAGTTCGAGCAGAAACCGGCAGCGGTTCTCGACCGAGCCGCCATAAGCATCGGTCCGGTCGTTGACCTTGGCGTCGAGGAACTGGTCGATCAGGTAGCCATGGCCGGCATGCAGTTCGACCGCATCGAACCCCGCATCGAGGGCACGCTTGGCGGCATCGACGAACAGGCCGGTCACTTGCGGAAGCTCGTCGGCAGCGAGTGCGCGCGGCGTGCCATAGTCCTTGTTGTTCTGCCGGTTCACTCCGGCTGCAGCCACGTTGGTGGAGCTGACCGGTGCGTTGCCGGTATAGTCCGAATGCGAGATCCGGCCCATGTGCCACAACTCCCAAGCGATCGCTCCGCCCGCCTGATGAACCGCATCGACAACGGGCCGCCATGCTTTGGCATGGGCTTCGGTTGCGATGTAGGGCGCGTTGTTCCAGCCATCGCCGGATTTGTCGATGAGCGTGCCTTCGGTCAGGATCAGGCCGGCCCCGCCCTGCGCGCGGCGCGCGTAGTACGCCAGCATGGCGTCGGTCGGGCAATGGTTCTCATCGGCAGAGCTGCGGCTCATCGCCGACATCACGGTGCGATTGCGCAAGTCGATAAAACCGGGGTGGCGCAGAGGTTCAAGCAGTTTGGTCATTACTGGTCTCTCAATCGGAATGTGTCGAAGAACGGGTCGCTGAGGTATTCGTGCAAGGTCGATCGCCAGTCCCGCTGGAGATCGAGCTGTTCGGCGCGCAGCCGCTCGCAGCTCAAGACCGCGACATCCGGGCGGCGCCCCAATTCGGATTGTGCGACGAGCGAGGCGTCAACCGTCCGGATCGCAAAGCGGTCGGCCCAGCCCAGGGCCAGCACGATTTCCTGCGCCAGTTCGGCAAAGCTGGCCTGGCCGTGGCAAGCCATCTGGTAGATGCCGCTCTTGCCGGCCGTCATCAGTGCCAGCGAATTATCCGCCAGATCGCGGGTCCAGGTCGGCTGCCACACCCGGTCGCCAACCTTGAATTCCGTTTCGCCACGCTGCAGGGCGGCGAACATCGGCGGGATGATCCGTCCCACGAAATTCTTGTCTGCCGCTTCGCCGCCGAAAAACCCGGCCATGCGCACGATCAGGGCATCATCCAGCTCGGCCTGGATCAACTGCTCCGCCTCAAGTTTGAGCTGCCCATATAGCGAGAGTGGCCGCGGCGTTTCCGCTTCTGCGATGGGGTTGGTGGCGCCGTCGTAAATCAGAAACGATTGCGGGTAGAACAAGCGCGCACCTGCCGCGCGGGCAAGCCGAATTGCATTACGCGTGCCTTCGACGATAACGGCGCGCGCCAGATCCGGATCGCGCGCGCATCCTTCGACATCAACTTTGGCGGCGCAATGGACCAGCCAGCCACCCGTCAGTCCGGGGCTTTGCGCCAGCATTGCGCCGGCATCGCACACATCGAGTTCACCATGGCCCGGAGCGTAGACTTCGAACCCCTGTTGCGCGGCAGCCTGGGCAATGTCCCGGCCCAGCATTCCTTGGCCACCAGTTACCAGGATTTTCGGCACCTTCACTCCTTTGGCAATTCAATTGACGGGCAGTCCGCCGCTTACATAGCGGCCGAGGCCGCCGGCACAACCGGCAGGCTCCGCAGCGGACCGGTACCGTCGGGGATCAGGCGCTCGATCCGGCCGAAGCGACTCTGCGGTCCGCCCGATATGCCGCGCTGCGGACGGATCGTGGTGATCAGCGTGCTGCGCGACAGCAGTTCCTTGTAGCTGGCCATTTCGGCGGGAAACAGGGAGGCTTCGGCGGCATAACGGTCGTATTGGCTGAGGATCGCATAGTCCGCGCGGCATGTTCCGCGCCGAGCCGGGTAGAGCGTGCCGTAGTCGACATTGTGATGACCGCCGCGCAATGCCTGGATCTTGCCATATTCGACTTTTCCGCCAAGCAGCGCGCGCGCATCGACGCAGCCGGCGTCGACCAGCGGGAACAGATAGTTCCACGGGCGCGACATCAGGTCGAAACCGAAGTGCTCGATGATGATCGTGCTGCCGGGCGGGATATGGCGTTCCGCCCATCGCGTGGCGATCTGGCGGGTATCGTGATTGCGTTCGGTTGCGTTGGCCCGGACGCCCATTGCCAACGGCACCAGCACGATTGCGGCCAGCGCGGCCCCAAGGGCAGGCACCGGCGCCGTGAAACGGGTGCTCAACGCGCGCACCAGTCGCACGGCGGCAAATCCGGCCAGTACCGAAAGAAGCGGCACCAGCGGCAGTATCCAGCGTACCCAGATGAGGTGCTGGAAGATCGTGATCGTGAAAAGTGCGAGCATGACCGGGAACAGGATCGCAGCGACGGGGCGGCGCCGTGCCGCCAACCCGATCCCGCCTGCCGCAAGGGCCAGCCCGACATAACCGAAAGCCGAAGCCAGCGGCACGCGAACGTACCACAGTGCATTCCACAATGGGGCGCCGCCATTTGCGCCGACATGGTTGGTTTGCGATTCGCCTTGCACGTCCTTGAGCGCCGTGGCGTAATCGAGCACCAGATAGGGAGAGATAATGACGAGCGCTGCCAGCGTGACCGCCGAGAAGACGGCAATCTTCCGGGCGGCACGCAATGCTTCGGCGCGGCGGGGGTTCGCCATGCGCAGCAAGCAGGCGCCAACCACGCCCAGTCCCACTGCGGCAAAGGGCCACTTGGTTGCTGCGGCTGCCGCAACCCAGATGCCCGCCAGCACGACGTCCCGCCAGCGACCGTCATTGCGGATGCGAACGGCCGCGAGCAGCGCCAAGAGCATGAAGGCGCTGGCCATGATGTCGGAACGGATCACTTGCGAATAGCCGACATGCACCGGATCGAGGGCGAGCAAAGCTGCCGCCGCGAGGCCACTGGCGGGATCGAACAGCGCCTTGCCCAGCCGATAGGTCAGGGCGACGCACCAGACGCCGAACAGCGCCATGGCGAACCGGCCGGGGGCAATGAACCAGCTTGGATCGGCATAGATCGCGCCCAGGAATGCCTGGGGATTGGCAAACCAGCCGAGAGCGTGGCCGAACAGATAAACACCGGCATTGATCGCCGAGAGCAGATACATCGTCGTTGTGGCCGGATGGCCGAACCAGCCGGGGTTGAGCGAGGCCGAGCGCAGCATGCGAACCGAACCCATCTCGAACATCAGTTCATCGGGATCGTTGAGGGCCGGAAGTCCGAACCGCAGGCCGGCAAGCCGAACCAGCAGCGCCAGAACTAGGATTGCGGGCAGCACGATCCAGCCACTTTTGGCCCGCCAGCCTGATCGGGTCAGGGGCGGCACTACGGATTGCAATTGCATGAAGTCTGGTGGCCGCCGAATGTGGGGAGATCGCGCGCACCTTATCGGGCGCTCCCTGACAGTGCAATCTCTCTGGACGCGCCGGTCCGGGTCGTTGCCCTGTGTGCATCGCGCAACCGCGGTGAACAAGGATCGTGCGCGACGCCGGCTGTTCACGGGGCACATTCTGAGGCAAGTGTTGCGGCAAGCACGAGTTGCCGATGGGCCTGCTGGCGAGAACGCTCGCACGGGCGGTGTCCGCAAGTTCCGGAGATCGATCATGCGCGCTGAGACCGGGGGATTGATTGACAAGGTCGTAATCGTCACCGGCGCGGGTCGGGGCATCGGGCAGGCGACCGCGCTCGCGCTGGGCCGGGCCGGTGCGCGGCTGATCGTGAACGGGATCGATGCGGGCGCGCTCGATGAAACGGTGGCCGCCCTTGCCGAAATCGGTGCCCCCCATGTCCGCGTCGCCGGATCGGTCGCGGACTGGGGCGTGGCCGAAGCGCTCACCGCCCAGGCCGTCGAACGGTTCGGGCGGCTCGACGGGCTCGTGAACAACGCCGGGCTGCACTATCAGGCGATGCCGTGGGAGGAGGACGAGGCCCAGGTCCGCAGTACGGTCGAGGCCAACGTGCTGGGATCGATGTTCTGCGGCATCCATGCGATCCGGGCGATGCGCGGCCAGGGCCACGGCGCGATCGTCAACCTCAGTTCAGGCGCGATGCTCGGGTCCGATGCGCGCGGTATCTACAGCGCCACCAAGGCCGCCGTCGCAACGCTCTCGTTCGGCTGGGCACGCGATCTGGCAGGGACCGGCATCCGCGTGAATGCGCTTGCCCCTCACGCCGCCACCCGAATGACCGAGGGCGAGCAGCTTGCCGGGCCTGAAAGGATCGCGCCGGTCATCTGCCATCTGCTGTCCGACGGCTCGCACGACGTTTCCGGCCGGTTCTTCCGCTATAACGGTCACGAGCTGTCGGAGATCGTCCCCGCCCGCAAGGGCACGCTCCAGATTCCGCTCGACGCGGACACGCCCGACGATGTCGCTGCCGCCTTCGCGAAGCTTGCCGCCATCCCCGCGTAGTGTCAGCCGCCGTGCTTGCGCTTGCGGAATACGTCGTAGCTGTCGAGCACCCGGCGCATCTGGGCGATGGCCTCCTCGCGGGCGCGCTCGTCGCGGATCTGCAGGAGCCGGTGTTTGAGGTTTGAGGCCAGATCGGCGTAGGAATTCTGCCAGTCCCGCCCGATCGCCCGGGCTGCTTCCGGCGGCGCGGTGCGCAGGCGCTTGGCCGGCTCGCCGCTGCGCAATTCCCAAAGTTCGCCGATCTCCGGAATGCGCACCACCGGGGCCAGCTTGCGCTCCTGCACCAGGCCGGCCAGCGTTTCGATCGCGCCGCTTTCGCCGTGATCGAGCAGCAGGCTGCCGGCGATCGGAGCCCGGTCGGCGATCCAGTCCAGCAATTCCGACTGATCGGCATGGGCGGAATAGGAATCGATCCGCTTCACCTCGGCCCGCACCAGCACGTCCCGCCCGGAAATGCGGACCCGCTCCGCCCCGTCGAGAATCACCCGGCCAAGCGAGCCTTCGGCCTGGAAGCCGACGAACAGGATCGTCGAATCGCGCCGCGAGAGATTGTGGAGCAGGTGGTGCCGGATGCGCCCCGCCTCGCACATGCCCGAGGCGGAGAGGATGATCGCCCCTGAAATCGAGTTGAGCCGCATCGATTCGGCAACGTCGCTGACATAGTGGATCGACGGATGGCGAAACACATCCACGCCGCCGGTATCCTCCAGTTGGTCGACGTGCCGCGCGAAGACCGTGGTCGCGCGATTGGCCAGCGGAGAATCGACAAAGACCATCGCATTGCCGATCCGGCCTTCGCGCGAGAGCATCGCGATGTCGAGCAGCAGTTCCTGCGTGCGTTCGAGCGCGAATGACGGGATCACGAGGTTGCCGCCCTTGGCGCGGGTCGCGTTGATCACGTCGGCCAGCAGCGCGCGGCGCTCCGCGATCGTGGCCTTGATCCGCGCGCGGTCGCCATACGTGCTTTCGCAAATCACGTGGTCGAACCCGGCTGGCCCGGCCGGATCGGGGTAGAACGCCTTGTTGTCCGGCCCGATGTCGCCTGAACACATGACCCGCACGCCCGAGGCCTCAAGTTCGACCGAGGCCGAACCCAGGATGTGCCCGGCATTCCACAATCGCGTCCGGAAACCCGGCGCGGGCTCGAACCATTCGTCCAGCGCCACCGGCCGTGCCGCGCGCCACGCGGCGAGAGCGTCCTGCTCGGTGTAGATCGGTTCGCTTTCCTTGTCGTGCGACCGGTCGCGCCGCCGGGCGTGGCGTTCGGCTTCGTATTCCTGAATCCGGCCCGAATCCGCCAGCATGTATTCGAGCAGGTCGGCGGTTTCCCGGGTGCACCAGATCGGCCCGGTGTAGCCATCCTTGATCAGTCGCGGCAGCAGGCCGCTATGGTCGATGTGCGCGTGGGTCAGGATCACGCCGGATATCCGCGCCGGGTCACTCAGCGTGCCCACGCGGTTGAGCGTCTCGAGCGAGCGCGAACCCTGGAACAGGCCGCAATCGACCAGCAGGCGCTCGCTCCCGGCGGTGAATTCGAGGCACGATCCGGTCACCGTCCGGGCCGCGCCATGCAATGTAAGGGTAAGCGCCATGAAATTCTCCCGCCGCCTGTCTGGCACGGTGGGCACGGGCCTACCAGTGACGTGGATCAATTATGAAAAATCAGGCGAATCCTTCGGCCAGGAACTGCTGGCCGAGCGCCGCGAGCAGCGCCGCGCCGCGCGGCATCACGCTTTCGTCGACCATCATCCGGGTCGAGTGGATGCCGCAGCATTGCGACGAGTCGTCGCCCTGATGCGCGACGCCCAGGAAGAACATCGCGCCGGGCACCTGCTCCAGCACGTAGGAGAAGTCTTCCGCCCCCATGATCGGATCGGGCATCCGCAGAAATGCCTCGCCGCCCCATAGCTGCGTGGCGACCATCTCGCCGAAGGTGACCGCGCGCTCGTCGCAGATCGTCACCGGGAAGCCTTCGATGATCGTCACTTCGGCGATCAGCCCGTGGGCGGCGGCGATCCCGCCCGCCAGTTGCCGCACTGCGTCGTGGAGTTGCGCGCGGTGCGCAGGCGAAAGCGAGCGCATCGTGCCGCGCAGCACCGCGCGATCGGCGATCACGTTGTGCGCGCTGCCCGCGTCCAGCCGGGTGATGGTGACGACCACCGGATCGTGCGCGTTGAAGCGCCGCGTCACCATCGCCTGGATCGCCAGCACGATCTCGCAGGCGATCGGCACCGGATCGAGCGTCTGGTGCGGCATCGAGGCATGGCCGCCCGCCCCGGTTATGCAGATTTCGAGTTGATCGGCGGCGGCCAGCAGCGGCCCCGCGCGCCCGCCGACGATCCCGTGCGGGGCGTTGGGCATCACATGGAGCGCGAAGGCGGCATCGGGGAGCGGGTCGATCAACCCGTCTTCCAGCATGAAGCGTGCGCCGTGCCAGCCTTCTTCGCCCGGCTGGAACATGAACTGCACGTCACCGGCGAGTTCCCCCGCCCGCGCGCAGAGCAGCTGCGCCGCCCCCACCAGCATCGCGGTGTGGGTGTCATGGCCGCAAGCGTGCATCGCGCCCGGGACGGTCGAGGCGAACGGCAGCCCGGTTTCTTCGGGCATCGGCAGCGCATCCATGTCGCCGCGCAGCAGCACGCGCCGGCAGCCGCCTCCGCCGCCCTTGAGCGTTGCAACTAACCCGGTGGTCGAGGGCCCTTCGCGCCAGTCCAGCGGTAGCCCCGCCAGCGCGGCCCGGACCTTGTCGCGGGTCTTGGGCGTCTGCAGCCCGAGTTCGGGTTCGGCGTGGATCGCGCGGCGCAAGGCGACGATGCCCTCGGCCAGGCCCTGCGCGTCGGACAGAAGGTCATCGTGAAGCATCGCGCCATGATACGCCGCTTGCAGCGTTAGTCGAGCCGGCCGATCAGGCGTCGGCCTCGGCGGCGATCCGTGCCGAGATCCGTTGCGCCGCCGCATTGTGCGCGATCACCGAGGCGGCCAGCAACAGGTTCAGCACGACAGCCTGGTAGAGGAAATACCAGACCGGACTGCCCGCCAGCATCGACAGGCCCAGCACGATGGCGCGCGGGTTCGGCCCCAGCACCTTGCACAGCCGCAGCAGCGGCGGCGCCTCCGCCAGCACGGCCGCGCGGATCGCCTGCAGCCGGGCGGGATTGCCCTGTGCCGCCATGACGGCCGCGTCGACGCGCAGGGCATGCGGCGTCATCCCGCTGGCGAGGCGCAGGTAGGTCGAGACGATCACGCCAAAGACGCTGCGTCCGGTGGCCGAATCCGCCTTGTGACTGTTGCGGATCCACTCGGTGCCATAGACCCACCACTGATATTGCCGCCGCTGCACCTCGACATGGTTCGATTGCACGATGTGGCTGATCCCCGCCGCCCACATCCACACCCAGCCTGCGCCGCCGCCGCCCGGTCCGGACCCGAGCGAGAGCACCCAGCCCAGCGTGACGTAGAGCACGATGTGGCTCGAATAGTCGCACAGCCCGTCGATCATTTCGCCGACCGGGCTGGACCGTCCGGTCAGGCGCGCAAGGTCGCCGTCGGCCCCGTCGACCACGTGCCAGGTCATGTGCAGGGCCATCCCGAGCAGCGCCGAGAGCGGCCAGGCGAGGTGCAGCCAGGCCGGCTGGGCATAGGCCACCGCCGCCGCCACCACGAAGCCCCCGCCGATCACCGAGACCATGTTCGGCGTGAGCGGCGTATGCGCGAGCTGGCGCGCGAGCTGCCAGGCCAGCGGATGATAGATGTGGTGGTTCAACCCGTCCTGCAGTTCGCGCGGCCGCTGCGGTCTGCGGGGCGCGCCGGCACCCTCCAACTGGTTTGTTGCCGGCATGTCATACTCCCGTTCGAAAAGCGTAACAAAGTAACAAAACTGCAATAGACCCTTGCGAGGGGCGCCGCCCCATCTATAGACAGATGCGGGTTTGGAGGAACAGAGTGCGACCGGTTCCGGCTACCCATTGTTGCAAAAGGATCTGGAAGAATCACCAATCCGGCAAACGATATTCACCGAACGGGCATGGCCGCCGGGCCGCACTGCGGCTCGCGCATCGCCCGTCTTGTCCGCAAAGGGTTGTCAGAAAAGCAAATTCTAACCTAGGATGCGCGATGCCATGGCTATGGCCCGCGTCCACCTGAAGGGGTCTTAAGTTGATGAAGCCAATCAAGGTTGCCGTGATCGGCGTCGGCAATTGTGCCAGTTCGCTGGTGCAGGGCGTGGCCTATTACCGGCAGAACAATTCGTCTCAGGGCCTGATTCACGATGTGATCGGTGGCTATGGCGCGGGCGATGTCGATTTTGTGATGGCCGTCGATATCGATGCCCGCAAGGTCGGCAAGGATATTTCGGAGGCGATTTTCGCCGGCCCGAACTGCACCGCAGTGTTCCAGCCCGATGTGCCGCCAAGCGGCGCGAAGGTCATGATGGGCCGGATTCTCGATGGCGTCGCCGGGCATATGACCGGGATGGGCGAGCGCGGCTTCATCGTTGCCGACGCGCCGGAAGCGACGCACGAATCGATCGTCGCCGCGCTCAAGGACAGCGGGGCCGAAGTCCTGCTCAACTTCCTGCCGGTCGGCTCGGAAGAGGCGACCGGGTTCTACATGGAATGCGCGCTCGAAGCGGGCGTCGCGGTGGTCAACTGCATGCCGGTGTTCATCGCCAGCCGTCCCGAATGGGAACGCCGCTTCGCCGAGAAGCGCATCCCGATCGTGGGTGACGATATCAAGGCCCAGATCGGCGCGACCATCGTCCACCGGGTGCTGTCCAGCCTGTTCGGCGCGCGCGGCGTTACGGTCGAGCGGACCTACCAGCTCAACACCGGCGGCAATACCGACTTCATGAACATGCTCGATCGCCAGCGGCTCGGCTCCAAGAAGGAATCGAAGACCGAGGCCGTCCAGGCGATGCTGGCCCAGCGGCTCGAGGATGAGAACATCCACGTCGGCCCGTCGGACTATGTGCCGTGGCAGAAGGACAACAAGCTTTGCTTCCTGCGCCTTGAAGGCAACCAGTGGGGCAACGTCCCGATGAACCTGGAACTGCGTCTCTCGGTGGAAGACAGCCCTAACTCGGCTGCCTGCGTGCTGGACGCGATCCGGTGCTGCAAGGTCGCGCTGGAACGCGGCGAGGGCGGGGCTCTGATCGGACCTTCGGCCTACTTCTGCAAGCATCCGCCGCAGCAGTTCAGCGATGATACTGCGGCCCAGATGGTCGTGGAATACATCTCCACCGCCGCGATCGCCGCCGAATAAGCGGCACGGTCCGGGGAGGGAGCATGGACGCGGTCATCATCGCCGCCGGCTACGGCAGCCGGTTGCGCGAACTGTCCGATTCCAAGCCCCTCACCCGGGTCGCCGGGGTTCCGCTGATCGAGCTCGGCGTGCGCCAGGCGCGCGCGGCCGGGGCGGAGCGGATTGTGGTCGTCACCGGGCACGAGGCTGACCGGCTTGAAGCCTTTCTTACAGGCCTGGCCGGCCGCACCGGCATCGAGATCGTCGCGCAGCGCGTGGCCGATTGGTCGCGGCCCAATGGCTTGTCGGTGATTGCCGGCGCCGCGCGGACCCGTGGCGAATTCCTGCTGATGATGGCCGACCACATCTTTTCAGCCGAAATCCTGGCCGACCTTGCGCGGCAGGGCGCGCCGACCCGAGGCGTGACGCTGGCGATCGACCGGCGCATCGATAGCCCGCTGATCGATCCCGATGACGCGACCTGGGTCGAAACCGGGCCAGGCGGGATGATCCGCGCGATCGGCAAGACGATCCCGGTGTTCGATGCGGTCGATTGCGGGGCGTTCCTCGCCACAGCGGAGCTGTCCGAGGCGATTGCGGCCGCCATCGCCGCCGGCAAGTCGGGTAGTCTGTCGGACGGGATGCAGCATCTCGCCGATCAGGGCCGGGCCGCGACAATGGACATCGCCGGCGCCTGGTGGCTCGATGTCGATGATCCGCGCGCTCATGAGATGGCCGAGGCCGAAGCCCCGGCGCGGCTCGCGCTCATTTACGGATCACGGGTGAGCCTCACGGATACTTGAGGCGGATTCGCGTCACCAGTCCGGAACGCGGAATGCTGAGGCGCACCGAGCGGAAGGCAGGCAGCCCGGCCAGCGTGCTCGGATTGTTGGAAAAGCCGAATCCTTCCTCCGGCAGGCCGAGCGCGGAGCGGTCAATTTTCTCGTTCGCGTTCTCGTCGTGATAGATCGCGATCGCATAGACGCCGGGTTTGGGCACGAAGATGCACCCGCTCGTGACCCCTGCCTGGGCCTTGACCCGGGTGACATAGAGCGATCCGTTCTTGATCAGAAACTTGCGCGGCTTGTCCGGATAAAGCGTGATCGCCATCAGCCCGTCGCCGTTGCGAAAGCCATCGACCACCACTTCGATCCAGGTGTTGCTGGCCGGCCAGGTGCAGCCGGCCGGGGCGGTCTGGGCACGGGCGGCACTGCCGGTTGAAGCGCAGGCAAGGGCAGCGGTCAGCGAAACCGCCCGGAACAGGTCTTTCGGCAAATTCATCTGGTGATCAGTTCCCGTTGGCAAGTGCGCGCTGCGGATGGGTTTTCTTCTTTGGGCGGTTGTTGCCGCCCCGTCGTCGCCCCCCATCGTCTTCGTCGTGACGAACCCGCGCCGTGCCGTACCGGTCACGATTTGGCAGGCTGTGCGATCATTCCCGCACCCGGCACGAAAATCAACCCGCAGCGTTGTCGCGGAGTGTAATGACGCGTCCCTGATCGAGTGTCACAGTCCGGTCGGCCAGTTCGACCAGCGCACTGCGATGGCCGATGATCAGGATCGTCAACCGGTTGCGCAGCCCGGCCAGGGCACGGGCGATCGCGGCCTCGTTTTCGGCGTCGAGCGCGCTGGTCGCTTCATCGAGGATCAGCAGCACCGGATCGCGCATCAGCGCCCGGGCCAGCGCGACGCGCTGCAGTTCGCCGCCCGAAAGTCGGCGTCCGCCGTCCCCGACGATCGTGTCGAGTCCGTCCGGCAAGGAGTCGACAAAGCCGGCCGAAGCATCGGCAAGCGCCTTGCGGATGCGGGCTTCGTCGGCCGCCGGATTGGCGCGCGCCAGGTTTTCGCGAATGGTTCCGCCGAGCAGCACTGGTTCCTGCTGCACATAAGCGACATTTCGCCGCCAGGCCTGGCGCAAGGCGCCGCCTAGCGGCTCGCCATCCACTGTGACCGTGCCGGAATCCGGTGCGAGCAATCCCCCGAGCAGATCGGCAATCGTGCTCTTGCCGGCGCCGGAGGGTCCGATCAGCGCGACGATCGAGCCGGCCGGTACCGCGAGACAGACATCGTCAAGCGCAGGTGCGGCGGTATCTGAAAAGCGCACGCTGACGTGATCCAGCACCATTTCGCGGACCAGCGCGGGCGGCACCGCATTGCCGGGATCGGGCTCGCGGGCGCCTTCCGCGTGGGCAATTAGGGCGAAAGTCGTGCGGATGGCCGATTCGCAATGAAGCCAGTTCTGCCAGGTGTCCTGCAGCAAGCCCAGCAACGGCAAGGCCCGCGCAAACAGCGCGACCAGCGGCAGCACCTCGCCAACTCCCGCCCCGCCCCTGGTGAGGGCGAACCACACGGTCACCGCCAGCGCAGCGGCGCCTGCGGTCTGCAACAGGATCTGGCCGCGGCCCTGGGCGCGCAGATATGCGATCTGGGTTTTGCGCAGGGTGTCGAACGAGGCGATCGCATTGCCGGCGGCCTCGTCTTCCAGCCCCAGGCTCTTGATTACCCGCAAGGCCCGCAGACCTTCGCCCATGTGGCCATGAATACCGCTATAGGCCGCATCGAGCTGGCTGCCCAATGTCGCCGCGCGGCGGCGCAGGCCGCGATAGGCCAGCAGGACGAGGGCTCCGCCTGCCGCTGCGGCCAGTGCGACCAGCGGCGAGATGGCGAGCGCGGCGGCGCCCACACCGGCCAGGGTGATGACCAGCGCAAGGGCCGACAGCATATAGTGAACGGCATTGCCGACTCGATCGATGCTGGTGATCAGCAGGCTGGTATTGTCCGACTGGCGCATGGCGGAATAGACCCGCCAGTCGCAATGCAGCAGCGCTTTCCAGGCGCGCGTGCGAAGTCCGTCGACCACTCGCGCCTCGAATCGCTGGGCGGTCAGATTGCGGGCACTGTTGATCACCGCGCGCAGACCGACCAGCCCGGTAAACAGCGCCAGCAGCGGGCCGAGCGAAACCGGAATGCCGATGGCGGCGACCCAGTCCGCGATCTGTCCGGCCGCGCCCAGTTCGCCGCCGAGCGCGCCGAGCATCGGCACCAGCAGCACCAGGCCGATCCCTTCGGTTAGCGCCGAGCCCACCATCAGGATCACCAGCCAGGCCGAAAGGCGCACGTCGAGCTGGCGCAGCAGCAGCAACAGGTTTGGCTTTGCGGCCGATTCCATACGTTTCCCTGTGCCGGCCGCGAACCCGCCGGTTCAAGCCGCTTCCTTGCCGGTCATGGCGCCGCCTGCCAAGCGCCAAGATCGGGCATGTCCTGTGCGGCGTTCGAACTGACCCCTGTTCAAACCGGCCATCCAACGGGTAGGGAAAGGGCAGTGGCCGCGCTTTCCCCCTTGTCCGACGAACTGGCGCTTGTGGCAGCCTGCGACCTTGCCGGCGACGAAGAGCTGCTCCGCCGGCTTGCCGCAGCGCGGCAATCTTCGTTTGACTGGGATCGCTTCGCGTTCCTCGCGCGCGGCAACGCGATGGCGGGGCTGGTCGCCGCCCGCCTCGATCGGGTCGCGCCGGACGTGGCGCCGGAACGGGTTGCCGCGTTGCTCCGGGCCGAACTGCAGGCGAATGCCGTGGTCCAGCTTGCCCAGACCGCCGCCGCCGCCCGCTTGTCCCACAGCCTCGCCGCCGCCGGCGTGCGCTCGATCGTGCTCAAGGGCATGGCGCTCAGCCACATGCTCTACCCGGCCGATCCGCACTGGCGCAGTTCGGGCGATATCGACATTCTCATCGACCAGGCGGATCTCGCTGCCGCTGGTCGCGTCATGGCCGGGGAGGGCTATCGCCGCCTCTGGCCGGAGACCGGGATGCCGCCAATGGGACAGGACATGTTTCTGCTGCTGGCCAATGTCTTTGACTATGCCAGCCCGGTGAGCGGCCAGCTCGTCGAACTGCACCACCGCATCACACTCAATCCCGCGTGGATGCCGGGCGGGTTTGACGAACTCCATGCCGCCTCGGCCGAGATCGGGACCGCGCGAGGAGCGATCCGGGGGCTCGATGGACCTCATCTGGTCAGCTACCTGTGCTGGCACGCATTTGCCCATTTCGGCTTCCGCCTGAAGTGGTTCTGCGACATCGTCCGGGCGTTGCGGCGCGCCGGGGCGGGCAGTTGCGCCGCGCTGTGCCCTGCCGGAGAGGGATTTGCGCAAGGCCCGCTCGCGCTGGCCGATGCGCTGATCGGCGCGATCCTGCCCGCAATCGAAGGGAAGCGCGCAATGGCAGCGCCAGATGCCTGGCGAGGCGATGCCAACCGCATCCTGGCAGATATGGAACGCCCCGCCAACCTTCCCACGGCGCGGAGCCTGGCCCTGCTGCCCGGCGAACTGGCCTTCCGTCTGTTTCTGATGCGGCTGTCTCCCGGCTGGCGCGGGAAGGGCTATGAGCTGCTCCGCGCGACCAGCGATCCGCGCGATGTCGCGGTGCTGGGGCTGGGCAAGCGCTATGCCGCGCTTTACGCGCTGGCGGGGCCGTTCCTCGCCATCCGCCGCTTCTTGCTGGCGCGGGGCGGCGGGTAGGAAGCCGTGCCTCACCTCCATTAACGCGAAGCCGCTGCGTTGCGCGATGCATCGCGCGGGGCGAGACCGGAGTTCGGACAGCCGGTGCGAGCATGGCATTGTGATGAGCGACAATCCGAAGTGGTATGATTCGGTCTGGCTGGCGGCCTATTACGCAGCCAAGGACGTTGTCGCCAGGGTCGCCCCGGCGCGGCTGGAAGAGTTCGTGCGCAGCTTCGACGTACTGCGCACCTCGCCCGATTTTTCCGCGCAGCACTTGCCGCAGGTGATCGATCCGCCGTTGCTTGGCCACATTCGCGATGTCATCCGCGCCATCCCCAGGGATAAATACGAGCTGCACGAGATGCAGTCCTTCGGGCGCTTCATCGTGCATGATTATCCCGAAATCACCGCGCTGCAGGCTACCCTGGTGGACAAGGTGTCGGAATGGGCCGGTGAAGCGGTCGAGCCGAGCTATAACTTCCTCAGCCTCTACACCCGGCTGGGCGTGTGCGAGCCGCACCTCGATTCGCCTTCGGCCAAATGGACGCTCGATATCTGCGTCGATCAGAGCGATCCGTGGCCGATCCAGTTCAGCCAGATCGTGCCGTGGCCCGAACAGCGCCCCCTGCTGGCCGACGCTTGGCGTGACGAGATCAAGGCGAACGGGTCATTGCAGTTCCGGTCGCTGGCGCTTCATCCGGGCGATGCCATCCTGTTTTCGGGCAGCAGCCAGTGGCACTATCGCAACCCCCTGCCGCGCGATGGGGTGAAGCGCTTTTGTGACCTGTTGTTCCTGCACTTCATTCCCCGGGGCGCGCGACAAATCGTCACCCCGGCGAACTGGCCGGTGTTGTTCGATATTCCCGAACTGGCGGAAATTCCGAACCTCGACCGGGCGATGTAGCCTCAGGCAGCGGTCGCGAGGCCCTGTTCGATCAACTGGCCGGCCAGCGCCAGCACGTCGTGCTCAAGCTGCTCGCGCGTCACGTCGAACTCGCGCTCGATTCGGTCGCAGGCTTCGGCCAGAGAAGCGCCATCCTCCAGCGCTTGCCAGATCCGGCCGCCCACCGTGTCGAGCCCGAAATAGGTGCCGCTGGCAAGGTCCAGCAACATGGTTTCGCCGCCCACTTCGCGGGCCACGACTTCTGGCGAGATTTCCAGTCGATCGTCGATTTTCACAAGTCTGTGCCTCTGCTTCTGGCGTGCGAAATGATCGCGTCGATCACACTTGGCAAGGCCTCGTAGCGCCGGGGATAGTCAAGCGTGTGGCAGTCGGCCCGAACGGCTAGTTCAGCCAGGCGGTTGAAATGCGCCCTGACCCGGGGCCGGTCCTCGACATCAAGCATGAACGAGTGCCCGATCAGTTCAGACAGGGCGGCCGCCGGACTGAGCGGTGCGATCGCCACGTCTTCCCGCCCGGCCGGTTCGCGCAGGATATAGATGGCCGAAAGCGGCACTGGGTCGATCTGGAACGGAATTTCGGCGCTGGCGGCAATCCGGCACTTGGCGAATTCGCCGGCGGCCGACCTGGCGGCTTCGGGCAATGCCAGCAGCGCGGTTTCGCTGTCGGCGCGCAATCGCAGGATCGGCCGGCGCGGGCGCACGACATAGCCTTCGCCCACCAGGTCCAGGATCAGCCCGTCGTCGGTCAGGAACGGATACCCGGCCTGCGCGAAGGCCCCGGCCAGCGTGGATTTGCCTCGTCCGGTCGATCCGACCAAGGCGATCGCGGCCCCCTCGGCCGCCGCCGCACTGGCATGGATGACGAGTTCGCCATCATGGCCCATGATCAGCGGGATGACCTGGTTGAAATAGAGGTCGGCGACCATCTCATCGGTAATGCCGGGCGCCGGGGTGCAGGCGACGATGCGGCCCGCCAGGTCGATGGCGAAGTCCGCCACGTCGAGGAACCGCAGGAGATATCCGCCTTTGTCGCGGAAAAACAACAAGGTGGGATCGCCATCAAGCGTCAGCCATCGGTCATAGGGTTCGCGGCGCAGCGGCTCCGGGTCGCGCGCGGCCAGTTGCACGAAGCGCAACGTCATTGTGCGCACCGGGCAAGCTCGTTCTTGATGAAGCTGCGGCTTTCCGCGTCCGAAGGCATAAGGTCGGGATGGTCGCGCAGTACCAGTTCCTCGATCTCGCGGGCAGTGCGTTTGCCGTCGACATAGTCCATGACGATACGGCGGGCCTCACCGGCGCGGCTGAGCCGCAGGACGCGGTCTTGTCGCGGGGCACGGGCGGCCTCGCTCAGGATCTGGCTCCGCCAGGTCGATTGCCGCCGCCGCTCGCCCGTGCGGGCGTTCCGCGCCGTCCAGGCGATCATCCCCGAATCGTGACGGATATTGACGGTGGCATGGATTACATCCCCTGCCTTGACCGCGATGGGCGTGTCAAAAGCCAGAAAGACCTGGCTACGCGCGATCGCGTCCGCAGCGAGTGGCGAATTGGTCATGCGCACGCCCGGCACCAGTTCGCAATCGAACCAGCCGCCCAGCCCGTCGAGCGTCCCGTCCCCGGTGGCGGTCAGTTCGACATCATAAAGCATGTGTTCGGGATTTTCAGCCGCGAGGTCGATGATCCCGAGATCGCACTGCGTGGTTGCCACGGCCGATTGCGGAAAGCTGTGCGGATGCTTCGAATTGATCCCGTATTCGCGCAGCCAGTGATACGAGGCGGGAATTTCCGCCGCAGCCCACGCCTCGGCCTTGCTGCGGCATTCCGTTGAGGAAACACCGGCAAGCTGGAGTGTGATCCGGCCGGGAATCACTGTGCCGCCGGGCTTGAGAAACCGGCGGCGGGCATCGCCCACGGTTTCGATCACGCCGTAATCGAAGCCGAAATAGCCGACATGGTCGCAGATGATCACATCGGCGGGTTCCGGCACTTCGGCGCGGAAGGAATGTTCGCGGATGCAGTGGTAGCGATCGCCGAACCCGGCGCGCCCGGCGGTTTCGCGGGCAAGCTCGATCGCGTCGGTGCGGTCGATCCCCCAGACCCGGGCGGCTCCGGCCTCAAGGCACATCAGCCCGAGCACCGCGAAGCCGCACCCCACGTCCACCACGACATCGCCGGGCCTGATCGCTTGCGCGATGGCCCGGCGAAAATGTTCGGTTCTCACGGCATCGGAAATATATCCGATGTGTTCTTCCAAGGTGGCACTCAAGTGCGGAAATGCCCCTCTTGCCGGGAAAAAACAGGCTGGTCCCGGCTCAGTGCCGGGTGATGCCCAGCAGTGCGTAGTTCACCATGCGAAAGCCGTGACTGCCAACCGTCACCGCTTCCGGCACGATCGCTTCCACTTCATCAGCCATCACACCGAACTGCCGGCCAGCGCCAAATTCGCTGAATTCCGCCTTGTAGTCGAACAGGTAGAGCCCGAAGCCCGCCGGGCGCTCGCCCACGCGGACGATGTTTTCCTTCACTGCCGGGTCCTAGTTCTTCGTCATCGATGGTGGGCTCATGCCGCTGCTGCCATCGGCGTTGTCGCGGTTCGAAGAGCCCCCCGTCAACTCGCGAACCGACCCGTAAACCGTAAGGCTGGGAGACGTATAGGGAACCTTCTTTGCCGGGGTGTCCGACTTCGCTACCGATTCAACCACGCCGCTACTCCTACTATCAAAGGGAATTGCCCTGCCGTGAAAATGTTAGCATATTCTCGGAGGAGAAACAGCCCCAAAGCTCCCATCCCGGCCACGCCCCTTGGCCTCCTTCCCGATACTGCCGAAAAAGCTCCGCCATTCCTTCCGCATCGAACACATCTGGATGGCATGCGGGCAGTCGCCGGGTGAAATAGTCCCCTATCCCGTCCAGCAAACGATCGAACACGACCCGGAACGTGGCCTTGTCCTGCCGGCGGACGACGACCTCGGGCATCCACTCTGCCAGAGCCGCAACGTGGAGGTATTTTCGGGTGGCACCGCGAAGCCGCATATGCTCGGGAATCGAGAAGGCGAATTCGATGAAACTCCTGGAAAACATCGGGCTACGCACCTCATACCCGCCGCGCGCCGCTTGCCGCCCATTGGAATTCAAGGCGATCGCCAGAAACGCCTCATCCAGGCACATCGCCATGCCACGCCGAGGCAAATTGGCGATAGCGAAAATCTGATCTCGATCGATTTGTGCGCGGCGCTGCCGGAGGCGGGCCTCCAGTTCGTCCGACATCCAGAAAGCACTGGCAAAATTGTTCGGCCCCCGGTGCGCCCGCAGCTTGTGGCTCAAGTCCAGAATTACGCGAGGGATCATCGGGCCAAGGCCAAACCGCGCGAATTTCCGACACGCGGTAACCAGCCCCAGGTCGCTCGCGTCGGCGCGCAAGCTCCGCCCGATGACAGACCAGTCCCCGCAAACCAGATCCTCATGGTAGTGGAAGGGTTTGCCGGTCAGGAATTCGTCGCCACCAATCCCGTTCAGTACTACGCGGCAGCCGTCGCCGGTAGCGGCCTTGCCGATGCTCACCGCCATCTCTCCGTTGGGATAGGGCGCAATGTCGAGATCGTCCCACCCGCGCTGCCTGAACCACGCGAGATCCGGCATGAACGGTTCGATCTCGCGCACAGCCCGCCCGGTGTGCGCGGCAACAGCCCGGGCATAACGAACTTCGTCGGCTGGTCCGCCCGGTTCGAAGCGGAAAGTATAGCCATTCAGATCCGGCGCCAGCAACTGGCCAGCCTTGAGCAGTCGATCAGCCTCGCAGAAGATCGCGGAGGAATCCAGCCCGCCACTGACTTCGCAGCCAAGCGGCAGATGAGTCCGCGATGCGCGCCGCACGCTGTCCTGCAGCACATCGCGATAGTGTTCGAAATAGTCCTCGTCGCGGGGATAGCGGATCGTTACTTCGAGCGGCGGCCGCCAGTACCGTTCGGTCCTGATCCCGGCCGCCGAAACCCGCATCCAGTGCGCGGGCTTGAGCCGCGAGACATCCTCCCACAGCGTCTCGGTCAGGCTGAAAAATTCGCTTGCGATATGCTCGGCGAACATGCCGTAGTTCGGTTTGCGCGGCACTTCCCGATCGGCCAGCACCCCGGCGATGTCCGACGCGACCGTCAGCCGGCGGCCATCCCAGGCGAAGTGCAGCGGCTTGAGCCCGGCATGGTCGCGCGCGCAGAACGCCTCGCGGCGGCGGGTATCCCAGATCAGGAAGCTGTATTCGCCGTCAATGTGCTTCGGGCAATCGTCGCCCCACGCCTCGTAGGCGCGCAGCACCAGTTCGGCATCGGCGCGGGTGCGCAATCTGGCCCCGCGCGATAGCAGCTCGCTGCGCAGTTCCTCCCAGTTGGTCAGGTAGCCGTCCATCACCAGCACCAGGCTGGCGTCCTCGTTGGCCAGCGGCTGCGTTTCCTCGAGCGATTCGGCCGTGGTGTGCAACATGCCGTGGCCGAGCGCGACCGGGCCGTTCGTCCAGTGGGCAATGCCGTCCGGGCCGCGATAGGCCATCGCCTGCGTCATCGCCTCGATCGGGCCGGGCTCGATCGGGCGGCCGTCGAACTGGATGATTGCCGCAAATCCGCTCAAGAAACAGTCTCCATCAATCCGCCACTTTCCCGAATGAAATCAGCCCGGGCTGTCAGGGCACCGCGCAGCCTTGCGCGCCGCGCCCAAGGCCCTATGCCATGAGCGGATTGGCAAGGATGAGCAAGAACCGGTGCGCAGTCAGCCCGCAGAACGGCGCAATATCGTCACGGCCGGGCCTGCACTCTGGCTCGATATCCTGCGTGCGGTCGCCGAACTCGCGTTGGCGAACCGGCGGCTGGGCAAGACTGCCGCGCGGGACTTGCCGCTGGCGCCCGGCGGCGATGGCAGCGGCGGGCATGCCATGCTCTCACCCGGTCAGCGGCGGCTGGTCGAGCGGGTGACCTATGTGGTTCCGCGAGCCGGACGGCGTGTTCCGTGGCGGTCGGACTGCCTGATCCAGGCCCTGGCGGCGCGGCGCTGGCTGGCCGCGCACGGCATCGCCACGAGCCTCCATATCGGTGCGCGCAAGTCCGCCGCGCGGGGTTTCGAGGCCCATGCCTGGCTCACCGCCAGCAACAAGGGCAAGCAATTGGTCGTCACCGGTTGGGATATCGAGGGTTTTGCCGAGTTTGCCGCTTTCACCGCGACCGGAATCGGTGAGGCGCGCGCGGATTGAGACGCATGGATCGTGCCGCAACGGGATACGGTGTGGAAAAGCGCCCCAACTGCCTTGCCGACCTTCGATAGGGTGTTAAGGCCTGCAGTAACCATGACTTTTCCCTTGATTGCCCCTTCGATCCTCTCGGCCGATTTCGCTCGTCTCGGTGAGGAAGTGCGCGCGGTCGATGCCGCCGGGGCGGACTGGATCCATGTCGACGTGATGGATGGGCATTTCGTGCCGAACATCACGATCGGGCCGATGGTGGTAAAGGCGTTGCGTCCGCACACCACCAAGCCGCTCGACGTTCACCTGATGATCTCGCCGGTCGATGGCTTCATCCAGGCCTTCGCCGATGCCGGGGCAGATATCATCACCGTCCACCCCGAAGCGGGCGCCCATACCCACCGCACCGTCCAGGCGATCAAGGGCGCGGGCAAGCTGGCCGGCATCTCGCTCAATCCGGGCACGCCGGCCAAGATGCTCGATTACCTGATCGACGAGATCGATCTTGTGCTGGTGATGAGCGTCAATCCTGGGTTCGGTGGTCAGAGCTTCATCGCCAGCCAGCTCCGCAAGATCGAAGCGGTGCGCAAGATGATCGACAAATCCGGGCGCGACATCCGGCTCGAAGTGGATGGCGGGGTCGATATCGTCACCGCGCCGCAATGCGTCGCCGCCGGGGCCGATGCGCTGGTCGCAGGCACTGCAACGTTCAAGGGCGGGCCTGGCTGCTACGCCGCCAACATAGCGGCACTGAAGGGTGAGGGCACAAGTCTTGGCAGGGGTTTCGGATAAGAATGGCCGATGCCGCCCCCCGCGCCGCCAGGTTTGGCACGGACGATACGGGTGACGGCGCTCCGGCCGTGCCGGGCACGGGTACATCGCCAGATGGCGCGCGAGTTGCCGCTTCGCCGGTCAGGGCCGTGCCACTCGATGATGCGCGGGCGGAGCCGCACGTGACCGCCTCCCGTTCCGAAGAATCGCGCGAACTGGGTGATCAGAGCGAGCTCGAACTGGTCGAACCCGGCCGGATGCTGGCGCTGGCCGATTTTTCGCCCCCCGCGCTCTCTGCCGGTGAACGGTTGGCGCGGCTTGCTTATGGCATCGGGCTGCGCGGCCAGATCATCGGTTCGTTCCGCAAGCCCGGAAAAAAACGTCTGCTGGCCACGGTGCTGAATCCGCTGCCGGGCGACAAGGTTGCGGGCACGGCCTTGCGCGCCGGGCATTTCCTGCAGTTCGGCGTCAAGCTGCCCGTTCCCCATGCCGAATTTTCCGGGGTCGCGCGCATGTCGGCCCCAATGGACCGCTACGTTCACGGCTTCGGCTGGCTGGCCGATCTGGATGCCGCCGCCACGCGCGAGCAGGGGGCGCCGGTGGCCGAGCGAATTCTCGCCGACTGGCTCGAAGCGAACCCCGCGCCACCGCCAAAGCCCGGCAAAGTCGGCGCGTGGAGCGTTTCGCTCACAGGTGCGCGGCTGCTGGCCTGGCTGGTCCATGCGCCGCTGATCCTTGCGGGCGGGCTCAGAAGCAAGACGCTTGGCGCGATCGTTGCGCATGCGCGCTGGCTCGATAGCCGGGTCGGGCGCGGGGAGGATCTGCACGCCCAGTTGACCGGGTGGTGCGCGATCACCGCGGCGGGGCTGCTCCTGCCCGATGGCAAGGCCCGCCGCCTTTATGGCGAAGCCGGACTTATTCGCATCCTGGGCGAATTGCTCGGGGACGATGGCGGCACGATGGCCCGCAGCCCGCTGGCCCAGATGGACGCGATCGCCCTGCTTGTCCGGCTCACCGCCTGCTACCGCGCGGTTCGCGCCGAGCCGCCGGCGGCGGTGCAGGGAATGCTCGGCCTGCTCGTGCCGCCGCTCCTCGCGCTTACGCATGGCGATGGCTCGCTGGGCAGTTGGCAAGGCGGCTGGGCGGTCGGCGCGGACGAAGTCGCGCGACTGGTCGAAGCCTCGGGCGTGCGGACACGGCCGCTGCGGGATGTGCGGCAATGGGGCTACCAGCGCGCGGTCGCGCAGAAAACCATCCTCCAGTTCGATGCCGGCCCGCCGCCGCAGGCCCGGCACGCCCGCACCGGCTGTGCCTCCACCCTGGCCTTCGAACTGAGCCATGCCGGCACCCGCATGGTCGTGAATTGCGGCGGCTCGGGCGCGGCCGGCGGCCTCATCCCCGCCCGGCTCGAACAAGGCCTGCGGGCCACGGCCGCGCATTCCACGCTGGTGCTCGACGATGCGAACTCCACCGCGGTCCACATCAACGGACGGATTGGCAGCGGCGTCAGCGAAGTCGAAGTCGATCGCCGCACGCTGGATGGTGAGCGCGGCGGGGGTGCCACCCGGATCGAGGCCAGCCACAATGGTTATGCCGCCCGCTATGGCCTGATTCACCGCCGCATTCTCATCCTGCGCGACGATGGCACCGAACTGCGCGGCGAAGATCTGCTGTTTCCGGCCAGGGGCAAGGGCTCGCGCGGCAAGATCGCGTTTGCGATCCGCTTCCATCTCGGCCCCGATATCGAAGTCGGCCTGTCCCCCGATGGCCATGGGGTCGGCCTTGCCCTGCCCGATGGCAGCTACTGGCAATTCCGCGCCGCCGGTGCCGACGTGGTGGTGGAGGATTCGATCTGGGCCGATGCGGCCGGCAGCCCGGTGCCGATCCGGCAGATCGTGGTGCAGGGCATGGTTTCGCGCGGCGGCGGCAACTTCTCGTGGTTGTTCAAAAAAATGGGCTGAAGCGGACGTCCGCGCGAGTTGCGCACCCGCTCGTCACCGGCTTTGCGCGTTCAAACCTTTTCCAAATGCCGCAACTTCCCTAAGGGCCGCGCAAACGCACCAAACGGGATCTTCGCAATCATGACCGCCGCCACGCCCAACGTCACCCTCCGCCGCGCGCTGCTTTCGGTTTCCGACAAGGCGGGGCTGGTCGATCTCGGTCAGGCGCTGGCCGCGCGGGGCGTGGAACTCGTCTCCACCGGCGGTACCGCCAAGGCGCTGCGCGAAGCGGGGCTGGTGGTGCGCGACATTTCGGACCTCACCGGCTTTCCCGAAATGATGGACGGCCGGGTCAAGACGCTGCACCCGATGGTCCATGGCGGCCTGCTGGCGGTGCGCGATAATCCCGAACATGCCGCCGCCATGGCCGAGCACGCGATCGGCGCGATCGATCTGGTGGTGGTCAATCTCTATCCGTTCGAGGCGACCGTCGCGAAAGGCGCCGCGCGCGACGAAATCATCGAAAACATCGATATCGGCGGCCCCTCGATGGTCCGCTCGGCCGCGAAGAACCACGCCTACGTCACGATCGTCACCGATCCGGCCGATTACGCCGCGCTGCTGGCCGAACTCGAAGCAAGTGGCGGCGCGACCACTTATGGCTTCCGCAAGCTGATGGCCGCCAAGGCCTATGCCGCCACCGCCGCCTATGATGCGGCGATCAGCCAGTGGTTCAGCAAGGTCGATCAGGAAGAGCTGTTCAGCCCGGTCCGGGTGATGGGCACCACGCTCGTCACCGAACTGCGATATGGCGAAAACCCGCACCAGCAGGCGGCGCTCTATCTGCCGCGCGGTCCGCACATTTCGGGGATCGCCGGGGCGGTGCAGGTCCAGGGCAAGGAACTGTCCTACAACAACTATGCCGATGCCGACGCGGCGCTCGAACTCGTGGCGGAATTCCGCGATGGCCCGCCGACGGTCGTGATCGTCAAGCACGCCAATCCCTGCGGCGTGGCGACCGGGGCCACGCTGGCCGAAGCTTACGAGGCGGCGCTGCAATGCGATTCGGTCTCGGCGTTCGGGGGCATCATCGCGGTCAACCGCCCGCTCGACGGGCCGACGGCGGAAGCGATCAGTGGCATCTTCACCGAGGTGGTTGTCGCCCCCGCTGCGGACGATGCGGCGCGCGCCGTCTTTGCCAGGAAGAAGAACCTGCGCCTGCTGCTGAGCGGCCCGCTGCCCGATGCGCACCGTCCGGGGCTGACCACCAAGATCATCGCCGGCGGCGTGCTGGTGCAGGAACGCGATAACGGCCACGTCACCGCCGACATGCTGAAGGTAGTGACGGCGCGCGCGCCGAGCGAACAGGAACTGGCCGATTGCATGTTCGCCTGGACGGTGGCCAAGCACGTCAAGTCCAACGCGATCGTCTATGCAAAGGGCGGGGTCACTGCCGGGATCGGTGCGGGCCAGATGAACCGGCGCGACAGCTCGCGCATTGCCGCGATGAAAGCGGCCGAGGCGGCTGAAAAGTATGACTGGGCGCAGAGCCGCACGGTCGGCAGCGCGGTTGCGTCGGACGCGTTCTTCCCGTTCGCCGATGGCCTGCTGGCAGCGGCCGAGGCCGGGGCCACCGCAGTCATCCAGCCGGGCGGCTCGATCCGCGATGACGAGGTTATCAAGGCTGCCGACGAAGCCGGCCTGGCGATGGTATTCACGGGAATGCGTCACTTTCGACACTAAACAGCCACGGTTTACCGGCAGGGTTAACGGTTCGTCGCGACAGGCGCTCGGTTCGTCGCGTCCGCGGGCGTCGTTCATGTTATTGCAGGTGCGAGCGGTGCAGGGCGGGGGCTCGCCGTCGCTGCCATTTGTTCATGAGTCTCCTCCAATGGGCCTGTTCCAAGCCGATCTCTATCGCTCCTTCGCCGTCGGCTTCGTGGTCGGCGTCTTTGCGCTGTTCGTGACGATGGGGACGGGGAGCGAATCGATTTCGGCGAACGTCATGCCGCACGCGGTGGCGGCCCCGGCAAACGGGGAAATCGGCCCCGCCGCCGGCTTGCGCTGAGCGCCATGGCGGTCAGGCGAACCCTCATCCTGCCGCTGCTCCTGCTCGCCGCTTGCCAGCAACCGGTCGCGGCCGCCGCTCCCGAACCTGCGATCCGTGCGCCCGCCGCGAAAATCGAAGCGCGCGAGCCGCCGCGCCTGCAGACGGCGATTTTCGCCGGTGGCTGCTTCTGGGGGATCGAGGCGGTGTTCAGCCATGTGCGCGGCGTGAAAAGCGCCGTTTCCGGCTATCACGGCGGCACCCGCGCGAACGCCCGGTATGACCGGGTGTCCGATCACAAGACAGGCCATGCCGAAGCGGTCCGCGTGACGTACGATCCGCGCGTGGTCCGCTACGATCAGTTGTTGCGGGTGTTCTTTTCGGTTGGCGCTGATCCGACACAGCGCGACCGGCAAGGCCCCGATGTCGGCTCGCAATACCGCTCCGCGCTGGTCCCGCTCGATGAAGCGCAGCACCGCGTCGCCCGGGCCTACCTCGATCAACTCGGCGCAGCACGCTTGTGGGCAGGGCCGATCGTCACCCGGATCGAGCCTTACAAGGCGTTCTATCCGGCCGAGGGCGAACATCAGGATTTCGCCGCGACCAATCCGAATCACGGCTATATCCGTTTCTGGGATGTCCCCAAGGTCGCCGGGCTGAAGCGGATGTTCCCGGATCTCTACAAGGCGGCCTTCACGCGCGGGTGAAGGATGGAGTCTTGATTGGGTGCGCTATGAGCCTCCGCTCATAGCTTGCGGCACCAGCCCGCTCCCCCGCCCGGCCACCCA
>VMTF01000001.1 GCA_013791705.1 Sphingomonadales bacterium
CGCAACCCAACCAAGACTCCGGGACGATGCTGAAAGGGCAAGCGGGAGGGCTTGACCGCACTAGTCCAAAGAATCCCCCTCACCACTCCCCGACATTGGGCATCGAACGCCATGGCTCGGCGGGTTCGAGCGTGCCGTCCTGCAGCAGTTCGACCGAGATTCCGTCCGGCGAGCGGACGAAGGCCATGTGCCCGTCACGCGGGGGACGGTTGATCGTCACGCCCGCGTCGGCGAGCTTCTGGCAGGTCGCGTAGATGTCATCGACCTGGTAGGCGAGATGGCCGAAATTGCGGCCTCCACCATAAGCTTCGCCTTCGCCGCCTTCCGGCGGCCAGTTGTAGGTGAGTTCTACCTCGGCGACGCCCTCCTGCCCCGGCGCGGCGAGGAAAATTAGGGTGAAGCGGCCCTGTTCGCTGGCATAGCGGCGCACTTCGGACAGGCCGATCAGGCCGAAGAACCGGACGGTCGCCTCCGGATCGGTAACGCGGATCATGGTGTGGAGGTACTTGGTCACGCTGCGGCCCTTTCGGCGAATCCCGGATGAAGTCCGGGATAGCGCAGCGCGTGGCGCCGCAAAAGCAAAAGGCCCGCCCCGGCAATCCGGAGCGGGCCCTTTTTCAGATCCGGTGAAGGATCAGAACGCGGCGGTCAGGGTGACCACGCCGACGGTCTTGGCCGGACGGTAGAAGTAATCAACGCAAGGACCAACGGCGGCGCAACCGAAAGCGCTGTCGACGGTGCCCTTGCCGATGTTGGTGCCGACGACCGAAGCGTCAAGCGTCAGCATCTTCCAAGTGTAGCCAACGCCAGCCGAGAAATCCATGTACTGCTTGGCGTAGTTGAAACCACCACCGCTGTGACCGATGTGGCCGTGCAGCGTCAGCGGGGTACCCGGAATGGCGCTGCTCAGATCACCATAGACATAGGTGTTGTTGCGCGTGGTCGAACCGAGGTTGGTGAACACCTTCTGCGCCGGAGCGTAGTAGACGCCGACCTTGGCCGTGACCGGGCCGTAGCTCTTGGCGAGCGAGCCGTAGACTTCGTAGTAGTTGCCGCCGGTGGCCGCCGGATAGAGGTAGCCATAGACGCCGACGTCGGCGGTCAGGCCCATATCGGCGAATTCATGGGCATAGCCGCCGAACACGTCGATTTCAGTGCCACCGATGTCGATCGGGGTCGTCGCGAAGTTCGCGCTCGAAGCGCTCGAACCCCAGGTGCCGACATAAAGGCCCGACGCGTGCTTGGCAGTGATCGAACCCTGGATAACCGGCTCGTTGTCCGACTGCGACAGGCCGCGGAAGCGGTACTGCGAAGCGATCGTGGCGGAACCCGAAATGGTGATGTCGCCGGGGGCGGCGGTTTCATCGGCGAAAGCCGGAGCGGCGACGAATGCGCCGGCAAGGGCGGTCGCGGCGAGCAGGCTGCGGAAAGTGGTCGTCATAGCAAATCCCTAACTTGTCTGTTGCCCTCTTCCCATGGGGGCTTCCCGCCGTGCACCTCGTTAAGTGGGCGCACTGGTTCGGAAAAGTTGCCGCGTATTTGACAGTTCTGTTGCAACGCACAAGTCAGGATCGGCGAATTCGTTGCAATGTGGCAATAGGTGTGATGTTTTGGCCACTATCCCTTTGATGCATATCTGCAAGGATTTACGCAATTGGTTGTGTGAGGCTGCTTCGCTCCCTATACCGCGCCGCAACACTCCACCGCCATGTTGACCGCCCTCAAAAATCTGATCCGCGCCCACCCGGAGCGCCCGCCTGCCGCTATCCCGGCGGGCGAGCGCGTTTACGCAGTCGGCGACATCCACGGGCGACTGGATCTGTTCCGCGCACTGATCCGCACCATCGACGAGGACGATGCGGTTCGCGCGCCGGCACGCACCACGGTGGTCCTGCTGGGCGACCTGATCGACCGGGGCCCGGACAGTGCCGGAGTGATCGCCGCCGCGCGCGATTGGAGGCTGCGGCGCAATGTCCGGATCATCTGCGGCAACCATGAGGAAATGCTGCTGGTTGCGCTCGAGGATGAGGACATGCTGCGCGCGTTCCTGCGCCACGGCGGACGCGAGACGGCACTGAGCTATCCGGTCGATCCGGCCGCCTATGCCGCGGCGGACTTCGGCGAAGTCCAGGCGCTGATCGCCGCCGCGATCCCGGAAGCGGACATTGCCTTCATCCGCGAATTCGAGGAAGCGATCCGCATCGGCGACTATCTGTTCGTCCATGCCGGGATCAGGCCCGACGTGCCGCTGGACAACCAGCGCCCGGGCGATTTGCGCTGGATTCGCGAACCGTTCCTCAGCCATGCCGGTGACCATGGCGCGATCGTGGTGCATGGCCACACGATCACCGAGCACGCCGACCTGCGGCCCAATCGCATCGGCATCGACACCGGCGCCTACTTTTCCGGTCGATTGACCGCGCTCGGGCTTGAAGGGGCCGATCTCTGGCTGATCGAAGCTTGCGAGCACGATGGCGAAGTAACGTCCCGCACCAGGAGTATTGCATGAAGATCGCAATGGTTGGCTCTGGCTACGTGGGCCTCGTTTCCGGCGCATGTCTGGCCGATTTCGGGCACGACGTGGTGTGCATCGACAAGGATCCGGGCAAGATCGAGCGGCTGCAGGCCGGGATCATGCCGATCTACGAGCCGGGCCTGGCCGAACTGGTCGCCAGCAACGTGAAGGGCGGGCGCCTCTCGTTCACCACGTCGCTGGCGGAAGGAATCGACGGCGCGAATGCGATCTTCATCGCGGTCGGCACGCCCTCGCGGCGCGGGGATGGCCATGCGGACCTCTCGTTCGTCTATGCGGTGGCCGAGGAAATCGGGCAGAACCTGAAGAACCCGGCCGTGGTCGTGACCAAGTCGACCGTGCCGGTCGGCACGGGTGACGCAGTCGAGCGAATCCTCAGCGAAGCGAAGCTGGCCGTGCAGTTCGCGGTCGTCTCGAACCCCGAATTTCTGCGCGAAGGCGCGGCAATCGCCGATTTCAAGCGGCCGGACCGGATCGTGATCGGCGCCGAGGACGAATTTGCCCGGCAGGTCATGCAGGAAGTCTATCGCCCGCTGTTCCTCAACCAGGCACCACTGCTGTTCACCAGCCGCCGCAGCTCCGAAATGATCAAGTACGCGGCCAATGCCTTCCTCGCGACCAAGATCACATTCATCAACGAAATCGCGGACTTGTGCGAGAAGGTCGGCGGCGATGTGCAGGACGTGGCGCGCGGCATCGGACTGGACAACCGGATCGGCTCGAAGTTCCTCCATCCGGGGCCGGGCTATGGCGGCTCGTGCTTTCCCAAGGACACGCTGGCCCTGCTCAAGACCGCCGAGGATTACGACAGCCCGCTGCGGATCGTCGAGGCGGTCGCCAAGGTCAACGAAACGCGCAAGCGCGCCATGGGCCGCAAGGTGATCGATGCGCTGGGCGGGGCCGAAGTGGCGCGCGGCAAGAAAGTCGCGCTGCTCGGCCTGACGTTCAAGCCCAACACCGACGACATGCGCGACGCGCCGGCGATCTCGATCGCCCAGACCCTGCAGGACGCCGGCGTGAACGTGGTGGCCTACGATCCCGAAGGCATGGCGATGGCCGCGCCGCTGATGCCGGGGGTGGAAATGGCCGAAAGCGCCTACGAGGCGGTGACCGGCGCCGATGCCATCGCGCTGGTCACCGAGTGGGACGCCTTCCGCGCGCTCGATCTCGACCGGGTCAAGAGCCTGGCGAAGGCGCCGGTGCTGATCGATCTGCGCAATGTCTATCGGCCTGACGAGGTGCGCGCGAAGGGCTTCACTTATGCCAGTGTGGGCCGGCGCTGAACTTAACGCATTTGCGCCGATTCGCGGGAGTTTGGTTGATGAAAGCCATGCGCGCGGCAGCATAGTGCCGAACGGCTGGCTAGTTTCCACGATGCAAAGAACCGGCGCGAATGTAGCAAGCGGCGGCGATGTAGGAAAATTCGGAATGGGCCGGCGAATGGCGGCCCTTGCTCATACGCTGGAGACGATCCGTGCTGACAGTTCACCACCTGGGAAAATCGCAATCGGAACGGATCGTCTGGCTCTGCGAGGAACTGGCGATCCCCTACGAGCTGAAGTGCTATGAACGCGACAGCCGGACCATGCTTGCTCCGCCGGAACTGAAGGCGCTCCATCCGCTCGGTTCGGCGCCGGTGATCACCGACGGCGAGCTGACCATGGCCGAATCCGCCGCTATCATGGATTACATCATCGCGGTTCACGGGGGCGGCCGCCTCGCGGTTCCGGCGGGCGCGCCGGGCCATGCCGACTACCTCTACTGGTTCCATTTCGTGAACGGCTCGCTGCAGCCTTCGGTCGGCCTGAACCTGATCCTGAGCCGGAGCGGCGTTCCCGAGGACAGTCCGACCCTGCGCGCGATCGGCAAACGCAACGCGCGGGCGCTCGGGCTGGTCGAAGCGAGACTGGCGGCGGCGACCTATCTGGCGGGCGACGTATTCACGGCGGCGGATATCATGATCGTCTTCACCCTGACGACCATGCGCTATTTCATCCCGCTCGACCTCGCCCCCTATCCGCACATCCTGGCCTATCTGCAGCGGATCGCCGAACGGCCGGCCTATCGCGCCGCGATGGCCAAGGGCGATCCCGGCATGGAACTGTTGCTGAGCTTGCGCCGGGAGGAATGCGCCTGGGGCTTGCGGTGGAGTCTTTAGTTCAGTGCGGTCAAGCCCTCCGGCTTGACCTTGCGGCACCAGCCC
>VMTF01000222.1 GCA_013791705.1 Sphingomonadales bacterium
CCAAACAACCGGCACGACCTCAGTCCGGGCCTTGGCGTCTGTGCATCATGCTGCTGTTTCAGCGTCGCTGGCCCATGAACTGAAGGAGGAAGGTGAACATGTTGACGAAGTCGAGATAGAGAGACAGCGCGCCCATGATAACGGTCTTGCTCATCATGTCGGTCCCCGCCACCTGCGCGTACAGGCTTTTGATGCGCTGCGTGTCGTAGGCGGTAAGGCCTGCGAACAGCAGCACGCCGATGAAGCTGATCACCAGGCTCATGGTCCCCGACTGGAGAAACAGGTTGATGATCATCGCCACCAACAAACCGACCACGCCCATGATCAGGAAGGTGCCGAAGGCCGACAGGTCACGCTTGGTCGTATAGCCGTAAAGGCTGAGACCCCCGAACGCCGCCGCAGTCGCGAAGAAGGTGGTCGCGATCGAGGTTCCTGTATACACCAGAAAAATTGATGCCATCGACAGACCCATCACCGTCGCAAACGCCCAGAACAGCAATTGGGCCGTCCCGGTCGAAAGACGAGTGATTCCGAAGCTGAGCACCAGGACGAATGCCAGCGGCGCTAACATGATGACGTACTTGAGGATGCCCGGCCCGCCGAGCACGGCAGTCGCGTAGCCGCTGTTAGCGAACAACAGCGCGACGATGCCCGTTAGCAGCACTCCCGAGGCCATGTAGTTGTATACGGAGAGCATGTAGGACCGCAGGCCCAGATCGACCGCTGCGCCTCCATGGCCGGCTCGGGTCGTTCCCGGCACTGCTATTATCCGTGGATCAAAACCGTTGGCCACTCTCATTCTCCATTTCCCGAAGAGTCGCCTGCCCGTCAGCGAGCATTATCATGTGGCTTCGGAATGTTTTCAATCTGCCTTCAACCGCAACCAGTGCGGTGGGCCTCTTTCAGATAAAGTGATGTTGCATCAGGCTTGAGATTGAGTCCATTCGAAAGGATACCCTGAAATTGATAGGTATTATCTATCACTTCAGCTGTTATATCCGGTCACCGTATCCGCCGCGGGGACATTGATAGTCTGTGACTATTGTTCCGCGTGAGAAATCGGATTGGCGCCTAATGGCGGCTTGGCCTAGATTGGAATCTGCGGACCGGGCCCCTCTGGCGGCTGTTCCCCCTGACAGTTGCGATGTCGGACCGCATCGAGCTAGCCCGATGCAGTCCCCCCCCCCTGTTGCTGCATTGTGGCTGGCCCGATCGACCGAACCATCGATTGGAGGAAACGCTATGAGCACGCTTAGTTATCGACTGCTGCTGATTTACAGCAGGCTGGATGCCGAGGTCCGTCGCGAGCACCAGCGGCGCTTCCCGAACGCCTTCCGGTTGCTGCGGCTGAAGAAGCTGCGGCTAGCAATCAAGGATAAGATGCACCGGCTTACATTCGTCCGCCAAACTGGGAAGGCTTGAGCCATGCGAAGCGCAGAAACTGTCGCAGTCATGTCCTGTCCGGTCTGCAAGACCGGCCTGAGCTTATCCGACCGCCAAGGGGTCGAAATCGACTATTGCCCGACTTGTCGGGGCGTGTGGCTGGACCGAGGAGAGCTGGACAAGATCATCGAACGCGGCATCGAAGATGCGGCGCCGGCCCGGCGCGAAGCCGAACCGCCAAGCCGGGGCTACAGGTCGGGTGGATATGATGACGACGACCGGTATCGTCACGGCAAGCGGAAGAAGTCGTTTTTGTCGGAGCTGTTCGACTGAAGGGAGCAGCCGCTTGCATCAAGCAGGCGGCGTCTCTCCTTCCGCGGCCCTGGTGTCTGACAAATTTTCAATCATGGTGTGATCGCGACTTTCAGAACGCCATCGCGCTGATGGGCGAAGAGATCATAGGCGGCTTCGACCTCATCAAGAGTGAACCGATGCGTGACAAGCGGGCGGGTGTCGATGCGCCCTGATCCAACCACCTCGATCAGACGGCGCATGCGCTCCTTGCCGCCCGGGCAGAGTGTGGTGATGATCTTGTGATCCCCGAGACCGGCGGTGAACGCGGCGAGCGGGATGCGCAGGTCGCTTGAGTAGACACCAAGCGACGACAGCGTTCCGCCAGGCCGCAGGACGCGGAGAGCTGCTTCAAAGGTTTCGGGCAGCCCGAGCGCCTCGATCGCGACATCGACGCCGCGGCCGCCGGTGATCTTCATGATTTCGCTGACCGGATCGGCGCTCCGGAAATCCACACATGATCAGCGCCCATGCTTTTAGCCATCGCGACTCGCTCGGGAATGGTCTCGACGCCGATGATTCTCGTCGCGCCCATTAGTTTCGCCCCCGCTGTCGCGCAAAGGCCGATAGGGCCCTGGGCAAAGATTGCGACTGAGTCGCCTATGCGAATGGCGCCGGACTCCGCCCCGCCGAGGCCGGTTGACATGATGTCCGGACACATCAGAACTTGCGCGTCAGTCAGCCCGTCCGGGACGGGTGAGAGATTAGCCATGGCGTCGGGTACAAGTAGATATTCCGCCTACGCGCCGTCGATTGTATTGCCGAAGCGCCACCCGCCGAGCGGTTTCCAACCATGGGCGGTTCCGGCCCCGCACTGGGCATGAGACCCCGAAAGCGAAGCATTCGAGTGACCCGATGGCGTGATCGCGCCAGCAATGACGCGTTGGCCTTCCTTATAGCCCGCAACAGTGGATCCGAGCTTCTCGATGACGCCGACGGGTTCGTGCCCGACGATAAGGCCGCGCCGGACCGGATATTCACCTCTCTGAATGTGAACATCCGTCCCGCAAATGGTCGTGGTGGTTATGCGGACAAGCGCATCGAGCGGGCCAACATCCGGTATGGGCTTCCTCTCAAGGGCGATACGCCCCGGCTCGACGAACACGGCCGCATTCATTGTGGTTGCTGTCATTTGGCCAGTCCTCCGAGAATTCGTAGTTCGCTCCGATCTCATTGGGTGCGCTCCAATACGCTGATCTGTCAATCGGCTGCGGATATTGATCCCGTTCGGTTTGCCCATGCATCCTAAATTACATATCTGGCGGATAGTATGGTATGCTGCGATGTTAGGGCGTACTTGCCGGTTACCCGAACGCCCCGACGTTGAAGAGCAGTGGTGCGCAACCCTTCTGCACGTCTGGATTGTGAAGGCCCTCAGTGGAAGGTTTGGAGCAGCAATTGGTATGTGCCTCAAGAACAAGAGCATCCGAGTGCTCGGTGTTGACTTCAACCCCATCGTCGTTCGCCGCTGGCGCAACCTTGCGGCTCAATACCGAATACGGCGACGCGACTGACTTGGAATTTGTATCCACATTGTCTCTGGGCACGGCGAAGTGGGTTGTCTCGACGATCCCGATTCACCTGACCGGCGTCAGTTACGAGGATACGCGCAGAACGCTGATACAGGCAGTGCGCTCTTTCAGGTTTCGTGGCCGGATCGCCGTAACCTCACTTGCAAGGCGGATACGAAGGAACAGATGGCTTTTGGGGCAGACATTGTGCTGGAGCCGTTCCAAGATGCTGCGGACCGCGCTGTCGACCTCCTCTCGGGCGGTGAGCGGCTCGAGAGGATGTCGATCCCCGATATCGAAACGGAGGGGAAGGCGGTCGCATGACCTGTCCGTTTGTCTGCGCAGTGGCACTTCAAGTCGACGAAGACTTTGAGGGCTTCACCTGATACAAGCACGCGACGGTTGGCGCCGCAGCGCATCGTTTGCCTCGAACGGGCGTTGCAGGGAGGCGGGGCGCATGGTGCGTTTACCTGGGGGGTGCTGAACCGGCTGCTCGACTGTCTGTTCAGGGTTCGCTTGCATCGGATCGCCGCCGCCGAAGGTGATTGTTCGTCTAGTGCGCGGGGCAAGTTCAATGCGGTATGGTCGTATCTCCAGCGGCTGCATCGCAGGGGGAGTGAGGACGCCTGCACCTGGCTGTCGCACCACTTGCGCACACTTGGCCGCGTAAGCACGTTCTGCGGCGACGACCACGATGGGGTTACGGGATGACTGGCATTGTCGGAATTCTTGTGGCCCTAGCCTTGCTGATCCTACTCGCCTATCGCGGTGTGAGCGTGCTGATCGCGGCTCCGGTCGCGGCGATCGTGGCGGCTGTGTCGGCGGGCGCACCCGTGCTTGCCTCGCTCACCCAGGTGATGATGCCGTCGCTCGGCAATTTTCTAGCGCAATTCCTGCTCTTATTCCTGCTCGGAGCGATGTTCGGCAAGCTGATGGAAGATTCTGGTTCGGCACGGAAACTGGCCGAGGCGATGGTTGCCCGGCTGGGTGCAGCGAACACGATCACCGCCGTCGTACTGGCCTGCGCGGTGCTGACCTACGGCGGCGTGTCGCTGTTTGTCGTGGCCTTTGCCGTGGCACCGCTGGCCACTGAGCTGTTCGCCCGCAGCGGGCTACCTCGCGCGCTGATCCCGGCGACGATCGCCCTTGGCGCCTTTACCTTCACGATGACCGCGTTGCCAGGGACGCCCGCGATCCAGAACGCCATCCCGATGCCGTTCTTTGGCACCACCGTCTTTGCCGCGCCCGGCCTCGGGCTGATCGCCGCGATGGTGATGTTGTTCTTCGGGCTCGCCTGGCTGATGTGGCGCGCCCGGTACGGCCGCTTTATTGACGATCCCGCCCCCGCGACGGTGCCGGACCCGGCACTGTCGTACCGGATACGCGAGATGGCGCAGGGCGAGGGCTTCGACATCGCCGAGGCACGCCGCGACGGCACCGCGCCCGCAGGGCTGCCGCCGCTCTGGGTTGCTCTGGCGCCCATCATCGCGGTCGTGGCGCTGAACGCGGCCTTCGCCGCGCTGGTGCTGCCCGCGCTCGACACCGCCTACCTGGCCGATCCGCGCTGGGGCGCGACCGATTTCGCACGGGTGCGTGGGATCTGGGCGATCCTGATGGCACTTGCTACCACCATCTTCCTGATGATCCTGCTGAACCGCAGGCGGTTGCCAAAGCTGACCGAAACGCTGGGGGCCGGGGCATCCGCCGCAGCCCTCCCGGCGCTCAACACCGCCGTGCTGGTCGGCTTCGGTGCCATCGTGGCGTCACTGCCCGCCTTCGCGCTGGTACGTGACGCCGTACTCGGGATCGCGCCGGACAATCCGCTGATCTCGCTGTCGATTGCCGTCAACGTGCTCGCGGGCATCACTGGATCGGCTTCGGGCGGCATGAGCATCGCGCTCTCGACCATGGGCGAGACCTATCTCGCTCGTGCGACGGTGGCCGGGATCGACCCGGCGGTGCTGCACCGCATAACCGCGATCGCGACCGGCGGTTTGGATGCTTTGCCGCACAACGGTGCGGTAGTCACCCTTTTGACCGTCTGCCGGATGGATCATCGCCGGGCCTATGGCGATATATTCATGGTGGCCTGCGCGGGGCCGATCCTGGCGCTGGGGGTTCTCCTGATTCTGGCGAGTTGATGGTGGCCCGGTCTTGCAGCCCGTTCGCCGGCCGACGCGACACCAGGACCCGCGGGCGGCGCGAGACCAAGTCCCTGATGCTTCCCGGAGACAGGCTGGCCGCTCTTGTGCAGAGGGCCGGTCGCCATGCTTGCTTGTTGTGGCTATGATCGTCCGGAAGCGTCTTGCAGCAGAAGGGCAGTGCCGAACATGGATATGCTGATGTTTGTCGCTGGCCTGGGCCTGCTGATGGTGGGCGCCGAGGTACTTGTGCGGGGCGCGTCCCTGCTGGCGCTGTCGGTGGGGGTGTCGCCCCTTGTGATCGGCCTGACGGTCGTGGCCTTCGGCACATCTGCGCCAGAAGTGGCGGTATCGCTCGGAGCCGTCCTGAATGGGGAAACCGATATTGCCATCGGTAACGTCATCGGCAGCAACATCTTCAACGGCTTCTTCATTCTCGGTGCAAGCGCGTTGATTGCGCCGCTTATGGTGAGCCGCCAGATCATCCGCCAGGAAGTGCCGATCATGATCGGGGTGACAACGCTGTTCCTTGTGCTTGCTCAAGATCACTTGGTCGGCTTTTTTGAGGCTGCGGTGCTGTTGGTGCTGTTGCTCATCTACACGGGCTTCCTGGTCGTGCAGTCCCGCCGCAACAGCGAGCGTGTGGGCGAGGGCGAAGGGATTGACCGGACGGCTCTGGTATCGGGGTGGGCGCAGTCCCGCATGGTCCAAATCGGGATGGTCGTTACCGGTCTGGTCTGCCTGGTGATCGGCTCGCGATTGCTGGTGAGGGCGGCCGTCTCGTGCGCGGCCGCGTTTGGCGTCAGCGACCTCGTCATCGGGCTGACGATCGTGGCTGCGGGAACCGCGCTTCCCGAGGTCGCAACCTCGATCATGGCCGCGATCAGGGGCGAACGGGACATCGCCGTCGGCAACGTCGTCGGCAGCAATGTTTTCAACATCCTGGGCTGCCGGGGGCTTTCCGGCCATGCCGCCGGGTTTTCGGGCATCGGCGTCGCGCCTTCGGTAATGGCCTTAGATGGCTGGGTGATGCTGGCCGCAGCCATTGCCTGCCTGCCCATCTTCCTGACCGGTCGCGAGATCGCGCGGTGGGAAGGTGCCGTGTTCCTAGCCTACTATATGTTCTACGTGGGTTACATGATCCTCGCC
>VMTF01000136.1 GCA_013791705.1 Sphingomonadales bacterium
AGCTTACCACTTACCGCCGACTGGCCGAGCACGCGCTCGATGATCTCAAGCCGTGGCTTGCGCCGATGGGCCCGGGCTGGACCGACGAGCAAGCGTTGCCCGGCGGTGACATTCCGGGCGGGGACAAGGACGAGCTCCTGCGCGCCGTGCAGGAGCGGTGGCCGTTTCTTGGGCTTGCTCAGGCCGAACGGCTGGCCCATGCCTATGGCTCGCGGGTCGAGCGGGTGCTCGGCGCCGCGCGGGACTGGCCGGGCCTTGGCGAGGACTTCGGCGCGGGCCTGACAGCGGCCGAGGTCGATTATCTCTGCGGGCACGAATGGGCCCGGAGCGCCGAAGACATTCTCTGGCGGCGCACCAAGCTCGGGCTGGTCTGCCCGCCCGGCACGACCGAACGGCTGGAAGCATATCTGCAGGGAAGGGGGCAGGGATGAAACGCCACGTTCTCGCGATCGATCAGGGCACGACCTCGACCCGCTGCCTTGTTTTCGACAGCTCACGACGGGTCATCGGCGCGGCCCAGCAGGAGTTTGCGCAGCATTATCCCGCCGATGGCTGGGTGGAACACGATCCCGAGGATATCTGGCGCGATACGCAGGCGACCATGCGCGGTGCGCTCGCCGAAGCGGGCCTTACCGCATCGGACATTGCCGCGATCGGCATTACCAACCAGCGCGAAACGACCGTGCTGTGGGACCGGTCGACCGGCACGCCGCTCCACAACGCGATCGTCTGGCAGGACCGCCGAACCGCGCCACTCTGCGCCGGTTTGCGCGCGGCCGGGCACGAGGTGCTGATCCGGCAGCGCACCGGACTGCTGCTCGATCCCTACTTCTCGGCGACCAAACTCGTCTGGTTGCTTGACCATGTACCCGGTGCCCGCGTCCGCGCCGAGGCGGGCGAACTGGCGTTCGGCACGATCGACGCTTTCCTGCTCTGGCGGCTCACCGAGGGCCGCTCGCACAAGACCGACGCGACCAACGCCAGCCGCACGCTGCTTTACGATATCCACCGGCAGGAGTGGTGTGCGAAACTGCTGGACCTGTTCCGGATTCCCGCCGCCATCCTCCCCGAAGTATGCGACAGCGACGCGGATTTCGGCACGACCACGCTGCTGGGCGCGCCGCTGCCGATCTGCGGCATGGCCGGGGATCAGCACGCGGCCGTGATCGGCCAGTCCTGCTTTGCGCCGGGACAGGCCAAGATGACTTATGGCACCGGCGGTTTCATGCTGCTCAACACCGGGAGCAATCCGGCCCCTCCCGCCGGGCACCTGCTCACCACGACCGCCTATCGGATCGGTGGCCGAACCGACTATGCAATCGAAGGGGCGATGTTCGTCGCCGGGGCCGCGATCAAGTGGCTGCGCGACAAGCTCGGGATCATTGCCGATGCCGCCCAGACCGCAGAAATGGCGGCGAGCCTGCCCGACAATGGCGGGGTTTACCTTGTTCCGGCCTTCGTCGGCCTGGGCGCGCCGCACTGGCAGCCCGGCGCCCGTGCGCTGGTGAGCGGCATCACGTTCGATACCGGCGCCGCCCACATAGTCCGCGCGGCGCTCGAAGCCATCGCCTACCAGACGGCCGACCTGGTCGCGGCCATGCAGGCCGAAGGCGCGGACGCGCTCGCGGTGCTGAAAGTCGATGGGGGAATGGCCGTCAATGACTGGTTCTGCCAGTTCCTGGCCGACGTGCTCGAAATTCCCGTGGTCCGGCCGGCCCATTTCGAAACGACCGCCCTGGGTGCGGCGATGCTCGCCGGTCACAAGTCCGGCGCCTGGCCGAACCTGTTCGATGCTCCCGACAAGGCCGGGGAAGCGGCTCGGTTCGAACCCGCGATGGCCGGAACGGAACGCGCGCAGTTGCTGCAGGGCTGGCACGAAGCGGTTGGACGCGCGCTGCTGAGTTGAGCGTTGTCAGCCAATCAGGTCCATGCTGCTTGCCGCAAGTGGCGGAAGGGGTTGTCGAAACCGCGCGCCGCGTATTAGCGTTTTCACCAGAACAGGAAACCGGGAAGGCCCAAACCATGCAGACTCGTGAGCTAGGCACATCCGGCATTGCCGTTTCGATAGTCGGAATTGGAGGCAACAATTTCGGCGGGCGCACCGATCTTGTGACCACCGCGCGGATCATCGATACCGCGCTGGAGCTCGGCGTGGATTTCATCGACACCGCCGACATGTATGGTGGCCACTTTGGTGCCTCGGAAGAGGTGCTCGGCGAAGTGTTGCAGGGCCGGCGGAACAAGTTCGTCCTTGGAACCAAGTTCGGTCTCAATCCCGGCACCAGGAATCTCCGCCCCGTCCTGGCCGATCCGGCCTATGTGGTCAGCGCGTTCGAAGCGAGCCTGCGCCGTTTGAAGACGGATACGATCGACCTCTACCAGCTCCATTTCCCGTCCGAGACGGTGCCGATCCTCGACACGCTCGATGCGCTCGACAAGCTGGTCCGGGCGGGCAAGGTTCGCGCGATCGGCTGTTCGAACCTCAGCGCCGCGCAGCTCGCCGAGGCGGCCGGGGTTGCCGATGCGAACGATCTGGCCCCGTTCGTCACGAACCAATGCGAATACAGCCTGATCTGGCGCGAGCCCGAGGCAGACATCCTGCCGGCCATGGCAAGGCTGGGGATCAGCTTCCTGCCCTATTTCCCGCTTGCCAGCGGCTTGCTCAGTGGCAAGTACCAGCGCGGCGCACCGCCGCCGCCGAACAGCCGTGGCGCCAAGATGCCGGCGCTCATGAGTAAGTATGAAACGCCGGAAAACCTCGACCTGATCGATCGGTTGACGACCTTCGCTGCCGAGCGCGGCCACACGCTGCTTGATCTCGCGATTGCCTGGCTGCTCGCCGATCCACGCATCGCGTCGGTGATCGCGGGCGTCTCGAACGGCGAACAACTCACCGCCAATGTTGCCGCCGGTGGCTGGCAACTTTCCGCGCAAGACCGCGCGTCACTCAATACGTTGCTGGAGCCTGCCTGATGCCGCTTGATCCCGAATATTTGCGCAGCCTGAAGTCGCAGGAACACGACGCCGTAATAAATGAGCGCGACGCAATGCTTTATGCAGTCTCGCTCGGCCTTGGGGCAGACCCGCTCGACGAAGGTGAGCTGCGCTACACCTACGAAAAGGACCTGAAGGTTTTCCCGACAATGGCGGTGCTGTTCGGCAGCTCGTCGTGGCTGGAAGATCCGCGCAGCGGCATCACGCTGGCGAACATCGTCCATGGTTCGGAGCGGGTGGAAGTGTTGGGGCAGCTTGTGCCGGGGCGCCCCATGCTGGTGCGCGAAGGCATCCTCGGCATCCTCGACAAGGGAGAAAAGGGCGCCGTCGTCGTTACCGAACGCAGTCTGGTCGACAAGGCCAGCGGCGACGTGATCGCCCGGATCGAATCGCAGCTGTTTTGCCGCGCGGACGGAAATTTCGGCGGATCGATCGGCGCGGCGCCCGAATTCCGGGCGCTGCCGGAGCGTGCTCCCGACAGGTCGGTCGATGTGCCGATCGAACCCAGCCGCGCGCTGCTCTACCGCCTCAACGGTGACCGCAATCCCCTCCACTGCGACCCGGCGTTTGCCCGCGCGGTGGGGTTCGATCGGCCGATCCTCCATAGATTGTGCACGTTCGGCGTTACGGCCGTGGCGCTTGCGCGCGCTTTTCCCGGCAAGTCCTTGCGGATGATCGAAGCGCGGATGGCCCGGCCGGTCATGCCCGGCTGCGTGCTCACCGTCGATATCTGGGACGCCGGAGGCGATCAGGGCAATGTGGCGTTCCGCGTCCGCGTCGGACCCGATGTCGTGCTGGACCGGGGCGGGGCGGTTCTCTCCTGAGGACCACCCCTGCCAGGCGCAGCGCGCTTGCGTCAGACCGTGACCATCACTTCAGGAGCGACAGCACGTTCTGCTGCGCCTGATTGGCTTGCGCGATCATCGCGGTCGAGGCTTGCGACAGGATCTGGGCCTTGGCCATGTTCGTCGTTTCCGCCGAGTAGTCGGTGTCTTCGATCCGCGAGCGGGCGTCCGAGAGATTGGCGACATTGCTCGTCATGTTGTTGACGGCCGATTCCAGCCGGTTCTGTCCGCCACCCAGCGATGCGCGTGACGCGTTCACGTCCGCCAGCGCGAGATCGACGTTGGCCATCGTGGTCGTGGCGGCGGCGGTGGAGGTCACGTCGAGCGCGGTGGCGGAGATGTTCGTCCCGTCAATGGCGGTCGACGTCAGAGTCACCGTTTCGCCCGCTTCGGCCCCTGTCTGGATGTCGTTGCTCACGTCTGCCCCGGCCGTGGTGCTGAACAGGGTGATGCCGTTGAAGGTGGTGTTGCCGAGCACATCGCCGATCTGCTGCGTCAGATTGGTGACTTCGGACTGCATGGCCGCGCGGTCGCTCGTCTGAAACGTTCCCGAAGCGCCCTGCACGGCGAGCTCGCGGATGCGCTGCAGCATGTTGGTGACTTCGCCGAGCGCGCCTTCGGCCGTCTGGGCGAGCGATATGCCGTCATTGGCGTTGCGGATCGCCTGGGTCATGCCGCGTACTTGCGAGGTCATCGAGGTGGCGATGGCGAGGCCCGCGGCATCGTCCTTCGCGCTGTTGATACGCTTGCCGGTCGACAGGCGCTCCATTGCCATGCCCAACAGCTTGTTGGCCGCAGTGGACGCATTCGAAGCGCGGATTGCACTGATGTTGGTGTTGATGACCGCCATGGTCTGTTGCTCCCGGTGTGACAGGCTCCGGACTGTCCGGGATGCCTTGCCTGCCGAAGAGCGGCACAAGCCTGATTTTTTTAAGGGGGCTGGTTAACAGTGGTGCAGGAATTGGCGTGAAGCCCTAGAACCGGGGCATGACGTTCCGCCCGCCCGTGGCACCTGATCCCGCGCTGCTCGATGCCGCTTTGGCGCTGATCCGCGAACGGCGCGGGGCAGGGCTGTTCATCTTTGGTCTGTGCGGTGCGCAGGGTTCGGGCAAATCCACGCTGGCCCGCGCTTTGGTAGCGGCGCTGACCGCTCGGGGGAAACGGGCGGCTGCGCTTTCGCTCGACGATCTTTACCTGACCCACGCCGAACGCGCCGGACTGGGGCGCTCGGTCCATCCGCTGTTCGCCACTCGCGGGGTTCCCGGCACGCACGATATTCCGCTGGGACTGGCGCTTTTCGATGCGCTGGCGCGCGGCGAACCGGCGGCGCTGCCCCGTTTTTCGAACGCCGCCGACGACCGCTTGCCGCCGGCCGAATGGCCACACGCGCCGGCCGGGCTTGAAGTGCTGGTGTTCGAAGGCTGGTGCGTTGGCGCCCGTCCCCAGGACGAAGCCGCGCTGGCAGTTCCGGTCAACGATCTGGAACGGATGGAAGATGCCGACGCACGCTGGCGAACGCACGCAAACACCTGCCTTGGCGGACCTTACCAGCGTCTTTTCGCCCGGCTTGATGCGCTGATGCTCCTCGCCGCGCCCTCATTCGCGGTCATCGCCCGGTGGCGGCTTGAGCAGGAACAGGATCTTGCTCCGGGCGCACGAATGGACGCGGCGGCGGTAGCCCGGTTCGTCGGCTTTTACGAGCGCCTGACGCGGCACATGTTGGCCGAAATGCCGGCACGCGCGGACCTCGTTGCCCCGCTCGATGAAATGCGCCGTCCGGTTACGCTGACGCAGGCTGGCCGCTAAGGACATTGTCGATATTCAGGGCCGAGCCGCAGGCGCCGCCGCGTTTGCCATCGGAACGTTTCCGGTCCAGCCGCCCGCCGTCGCGACATAGAGCCGCGCAATGTTCATCATTTGCCGCGACCGCGCATCGAGCAGCCGCAACCGTGCCTGTTGCGCCAGGCGGCTGGCATCGAGAACTTGCAGGATACCGCTGTTGCCAACTTCGAAACTGCGGCGCGAAAGGTGCAGCGAGCGGTCTGCCACGGCCCGGGATTCGTCGCGAACGGTCACAGCCTGGGCATCGTTGCCCAGCGCGGCGAGCAGGTCGGAAACCTGGCCGAACGCTTCGAGCACGGTCTGCTGATAGCGTGCCGCCGCCGCGCGGGCCTCTGCTTCCGCCCCGCGCTTGTTTGCCTTGAGGGTGCCCCCATGGAAAATCGGTGCGGCCAGCCCGGCGAAGATGTCGAACCCGCGAAAGCCGCTGCTCAAGATATCGCCCGGATGATTGGCCGACTGTTCCAGCGTCGCGCCGAGCGTCAGGCTCGGATAGAGTTTTGCCGTCGCCACTCCGATCGCGGCGGTCGCGGCATGAAGCCGGGCTTCGGCGGCGAGGATGTCCGGCCGCTGGTGGACCAGTTCGGAGGGGAGGGCGACCGGCACGGATTCAGGCAGGCGCAGTTTTTCCAGCGAAAGCGGCGTTTCTCCCAGTTCGGCCGGACTTATGCCGAGCAGGATCGCGAGCATCGTTCGCGCCTCGGTGCGTTGTTGTTCGAGTTCCGGCAGATTGCCCTGATCGGCAGCGAGTTGCCCCTGCGCGCTCAGCACTTCCACCATTGTGCCTGCGCCCGCGCGCTGGCGGGCCTGGGTCAGAAACACGTTGCGGCGGCCTTCGCCGAGCAGGTCTTGCTCGGTCGCGATCCGGTCATTCAGTGCGGCAATCGTCAACGCCTGCAGCACGACCCGTCCGGTCACCGTCAGGTGCGCTGCCGCGGTCTCCTGCGCCTGCGCCGCGCCTTCGGCCCGGACCTGTTCGGTTGCGCGGCGCTGGCCGCCAAACACATCGGGATCGAAGCTGATACCGCCGCCGACCGTGTAAAGGTCGAATTCGGGATTGCCGGAACCTGCGCCCAGCGTGGAAGGGTCGAACCCGAAAGCGGCGAGGTTGCGCTGCTGGTGCTGGATCCGCGCGGAGGCATCGATCTGCGGGAGGCGCTGTCCGGCTACCGCGCGAATGCGTTCGCGTGCCTGTACGAGCGTGGCGGTACTGGCCGCGAGGGTGCGGTTGCCCGCCAGCGCGCGCTCGACCAGCGCATTGATTTCGGGCGAAGCGAACGCTTCCCACCAGCGCAGCCCCGCGGTCTCGCCAAGCCGGGCTTGCGGCGCTCCGCTCACGGAATTGGCAGCCGCGTATCCGGCATCACTCGCGGAAGCGGGACGGTGAAAGTCAGGCCCGACGGCATTGCAGCCCGCAAGCAGGGCCACCGCCGGCAGGACATGAAGGCGCTTCATGAGGTGGCGGTTCACGGCTTGGAGCTGGCGGCTGCCGCGCGCGGGGCGATGGGCGGCATGTCGGGTCCGAAAAGGCGCCGCCGGTGGCCGGTGTCGACCGTCACTTCAACGCTGAGGCCGGCATGGAGCGGCAAGTTTGCGGGCACCTCGTCAAGCTCGATTTCGACCGGCAGGCGCTGGGTCACCTTGACCCAGTTGCCGGTCGCATTTTCGGGCGGCAGCACCGAGAACGTATTGCCGGTGCCGGGGCTGAAGCTCGAGACGTGGCCCTTCAGTTCGACGTCGGGAAAGGCGTCGATCGTGACTGTAGCCGGCTGGCCAAGCCGCATGTAGCGCAACTGGCTCTCCTTGTAATTGGCCTCGACCCAGAACTTCTTGCCGCTAAGCATGAAAACGGGCCGCGAAGCCGAGACATAGTTGCCGAGCTGAAGCTGGTTGACCCGGGTGACGATCCCGTCCTGCGGCGCCTTGACTATGGTCGAGTCGAGCGAGATCTGCGCACGGTCGAGCGCGGCGGCGGCGCGGCGCACTTCGGGGTTCAGTTGCGGGTTGCTGCCGGCGAGCCGGGCCAGCACGGCCTCGCTCTTGGCCTTGGCGGCGGCGATCCCGTCGGTGGCGGTGCGCACCGCCAGAACGGCCTCGTCATGTTGCGCGCGCGAGGAAATGCCTTCCTTGAGCAGTGACTGCTGACGGGCCACCTCACTCTTAGCGAATTTCAGTTTCGCTTCCGCACTGCGGATTTCCGTCAGGCTCTCCTGATAGTCGGCGCGCGTGGCATCGACCTCGGCCAGCGCGGCGGCGCGCTGCGCGGCGGCGGCGGCCACATCGGCGCGGAACGATGCCGGGTCGATGCGGAACAGCACCTGATCCTTGGTGACCGCCTGGTTCTCGTGAACTTCGATCGCCACGACCTTGCCATTGACGCTGGCGCTGATCATCGCCTGCCCGGTCTGGAGCGATGCGTTGTCGGTGGTGACGTAGCGGCCGCCGCTCAGGTAGAACCACAGCGCCACGATGGCTGCGATCACGATTGCGCCGAGCATCAGCGGCCGCCGCAGCCGTGACGTGGCCTGCGGAACCTCAACGTCTTCACTCGATACTTTCGAAACCTCGTTCACGCGCGTCACTCCGGCGGTCTGCGCAACCGCATCACTCCTGCGCGTTACTAAGCCAAGCTATAATGAGCAATAGCCATAAGCTCGTTTATGGGTGATCCGTCTATGCGTGATCATTGAGAAATCGGGTCACGTCCCGCATGAAACGATCGAACTGGTCATGGTGCAGCCAGTGGCCGGCATCTTCATAAACGTGCAGTTCGGGCTTCTGCAGATAGTCAAGCCGGCCATCTTCGCCCGGGCTGGAGAACCAGCTGTTCTTGCCCCACAGCAACAGGACCGGGCAGGTGATGGCCGACCAGACCTTGTAGATTTCTTGGGCCGGGACGTCGATCGGGTTCCAGACGTTGAGGTAATTGTCGAACTTCCAGCTCCAGGTGCCGTCTTCATTGCGGCTCGTGCCATGAATCGTCAGGTGACGGGCCTGCTCGTCGGAAAGATACGAGTTTTCCTCCTTCATCCGGGCATAAGCGGTCTCGATCGTCGGGTAGCGCCGTGGCAACCGGCCGGAGGCCTTGCGGCGCTTCTCGATCCAGTCGCGCACGCGGACGGCATAGCCGCGCGCTTCATCCTCGACGATCACGCTGGGGGTGAAGCCGAGGCCCTCGATGTTGACGAACTTGCCGACTTTATCCGGATAAAGTCCCGCAAAGCGGGTGGCGACATTGCCGCCAAGCGAATGGCCCACAATCGCCACCTGCTCGAAACCCAGTGTGTGAACCAGTTGCGCGAAGTCATAGACTAGCGCCATCGTCGAGTAGTCGCCGTCGGGCGACCATGCGCTGTCGCCGTGGCCGCGCAGGTCCGGGGCGATCACATGCCAGTCATGACGCAATTGCTCGGCGACCCAATCCCAACTGCGGCAATGATCGCGCCCTCCGTGTTGCAGGATCAGGGGCGGCGCCTCGGGATTTCCCCAATCAACGTAGTGGAGCCGCAGGCGCTGCGACATGAAGCTGTGCGAAGTGGGGCCGAGGAAGTCCATGGCGGCACCAATGAACAGAGCCCGTTGAGCCGTCAACTGCTCTGGAATTCCAATTCAGGTTTCACCCGCAGTTCTCCGTCAGCGATGTTCCTTGCTTTGCGGGTTGAGCTGATCTCAGGCGCCGCTTCCTCTCCGCCCAGGCCGCCCCCTGATTCCAATTCCACCCCGCCCCTGATCGCGATCAAGCCGGGAAAACGCGCGGGCCGGTCTGGCATTTTGATTGCCTCAGCCCTATTTCGCCCGCGACTGGAGGATTTTCGACGATGGCGACCCACAAAACCCGTATGCTGGTCATCGGCTCCGGCCCGGCCGGGCTGACCGCTGCGATCTATGGCGCACGCGCGGGGCTGGAGCCGATCGTGGTGCAGGGCCTTCAGCCGGGCGGCCAGCTGACGATCACCACCGATGTCGAGAACTACCCCGGTTTCCGCGACGTGATCCAGGGCCCGTGGCTGATGGAAGAGATGCAGGCGCAGGCCGAACACGTTGGTACCCGGATGTTGTGGGACACGATCGTCGATATCGATCTGACGGGCTCTCCCTTCCGGGCGATCGGGGATTCCGGCGATGTCTATGAAGGTGAAACGCTGGTCGTCGCGACCGGCGCACAGGCAAAGTGGCTGGGTGTGCCGGGCGAGGAAGAGCTGGGCGGCAAGGGCGTTTCTGCCTGTGCCACCTGCGACGGCTTTTTCTATCGCGGCAAGAAGGTCGTGGTGATCGGCGGCGGCAACACTGCGGTCGAGGAAGCGCTCTATCTCACCAACCATTCGCAGGACGTGACGGTGATCCATCGGCGCGATTCCTTCCGGGCCGAACGCATCCTGCAGGATCGTCTGTTCGCTCATCCAAACATCAAGGTCGAGTGGAACAAGGCCGTCAAGGCGTTCGATGGCGATGTCGGCGCGGGCGGACTCAGGGCGGTCGAACTGGTTGATACGGTCACTGGCGAAGCGTCACGGATCGAAACCGACGGGGCCTTCGTCGCGATCGGGCACGCCCCGGCAACCGGACTTTTCAAGGGCAAGCTCGAACTCGATGGGGGCGGCTACATCGTGGGCGAACCCGGCACGCCCAAGACATCGATTCCCGGCGTATTTGCTTGCGGCGACGTGATGGACCACATCTACCGCCAGGCCGTTACGGCCGCCGGCACGGGTTGTATGGCGGCGCTGGATGCCGAGCGCTTCCTGGCCGAACGCGAGTTCGCTGCCGCCAAGGAAAAAACTTCAGCCTGATGCGCGGATTAGGTCTGTAATTATCTGATTTTCCAGCCATATTTGTGAATCTGACTCGACATAACTGTGCGATGCGCCGGCACATCGGCGCAGCCGTGGATCGGCCTTGTCCCACTGTGCGAGAAAGACCTGAGCCGTCCGGTCGCGCTCGGCCAGCAGGATCGACACCGGACCGGCGAACCGGGCAAGACCGCTTGTGATCTCGGCGGCCAGCGAACTTGGTTCGGCGCGCCGGGCCATGTCCATCAGCGATTTCGCCAGCGAGCGCGGCGAGATCCGGCCCTTGATCACCCGCAGCAGCGCCGCCGGGTCGCGCAGCCGCGCCGCATAGTGCGCGCGCAATGCCGCCGGGGGCGGAGCGGCGTCGTCCTGTTCGATTGTCCAGGGGTTCGAGAGTACCAGTCCGTCGCAGCCAAGTCCGCCGCCTAACATCAGCGCGCTGGCCGCGTCGCAATTGCCGAAGGCCACCACGCGGGTGAGGTGGGGAACCTCGCGGCGGAACGCTGCCAGCGCGGCGGCGATGTCCTCGGCCGAATGCCGAAATCCGCGGTTTTCGCCCGAACTGTCGCCGATCCCGCGCCGGTCGAAGCGGAACACCGGGAAGCCCCGCGCGGCGATTTTTGCGGCGAGGAGGGACTGGCCCTGCCAGGCTCCGGCGCGGATTTCGTTGCCGCCCGACACGATCAGCAGGCCGCTGTTCCCCGCCGCCGGGTCCACGGTTCCGGCCAGGTCCGCGCCGGCGCAGGCAAAAGTGCAATGGCGCCGCATCAGCCTTGCAACGCCACTGCAATCAGCCCGGCGAGGGCACCGGCCTGGCCTGCGTCGTCGTCCGGCTCGGCCCGCAGCCACAGTGCGCCCCCGCCGATGTCGGACTGCGCAATTCGAGTTGCCGGGCCATCGGCGGGCGATGCTTCGTGCAACCCCGGCACCATCGCCGCCGACAACGGATATCCGGCGAGGTCGAGCCCGCCAGCCATGCCTTGCGCGAGCAAGGCTGCCTGGGTCTCGTCGCGGCCCGCCTCGCGCGAGGAGAGAATCCGGGCGCGGATCATCTGGCGCAGGATCGTGGCGCCGTTAGCCGGGGCATAGTGCCAGCCGGGCAGGGGCGGGGCGATGAGCGCTCCGCCGCGGATTGCCAGCACATGGGTCGCGCTGAAATGGGCCGCCGCCGCTGATGCCGCGCCGCGCCAGTGATCGAGCGTCATCGCCGCCAGCGGCTGCAGGCTTTCGTTGCAGCCAGGAAGATCGGGAAGGAGGGAATCGATGCCCGCCGCATCCAGCCGCTGCATGACCTCGACCGTCAGCCGGCGCAGCCGGTTGGCTTCATCGAACAGCGGCGGGATTACCAGCAGTCGGTGGACCCGGCCGCCTTCAAAGCCGACCGCATATTCGGTGGCCGTGCTGCCGTTCGGGGCGGGGCAGGGCCAGGTCGTTATCACGCCAGGCAGTCAGTCCGTGCCCAGCTTCGCTTCAGCGAATGCCAGGAGCGAACCATAGCTTTCGAGCAGTTCGCCATCCACCTCATCATCGTCGATGATGAAGCCGAAGCGGTCTTCCATCTCGGTGAGGAGACCCGCCACCGACATCGAATCCAGTTCGGGCAGATGGCCGAACAGCCCGGTGTCGGCAGTGAACGCGGCGACCTGACGAGGCTTCAATCCCAGCACGTCGGCAAGGATCTGGCGCAGTTCATGGTCAAGGTCGGTACTGATGGTCATCGGTGGGTCTCACGGATTTGTGGGGCGCCTCTAGCCGCGCTTGCGGCTCGCGACAAGGCGGTGCAACGTTTTGCGCGCAATCTGTGGCCATGCCCGTGGCGATCCCGGATTCAGGGCCTCGATCCGGTAACGCGGCCTGACATCGTCCATCCAGTCACGCTTGTAGCTGTCGTCGCCGGTTCCGAAGTCGATCAGCGTGACCCGGTCGACGTCGATCACTTCGGCAAATAGGGCAGCGCTCAGCACGCTGCCGGGCGATTGCGCCCTGGCATCCTCGCGGTGGGCAAGTTTGTGGATAAAGGCGGTATTACCCTCGACCGTCCAGAACTGCGCCGCGACCGGGCGGCTTCCAACGGTGGCGAGGCCCAGCCGTAGCCGACCGGCTGCGCCCTCGGCCCGCGCGAATTCCCGCAGGAACGCAGGCGAGCCTTCGCTCGGCTTCCAGCTCTCCGAATAGATGTCTTCGTAGGAATCCCAGATATCTTCCTGAAAATCATGATATATGATGCAGGAAACCTTGCCCGTCTTGCGCTTTAGCGTCGTGCGCAGCGGACCGGGCCGCGAAGCGAGGTACTCCGCATAGCTGCAGCCACCGGCCGCCTGCACGTGATTGCTGTCATCGACCGCGCGCTGCACCTGCCAGCCGGCCGCGCGGAACGCGGCGGCAAGCGCCGTGGCCGAGCCGTCCTCGTCCGGGACTTGCCGGAACGAGGCCCGCCAGCCGCGCTTGCGCAGATCGCGGGCAATGGCTTCGAGCAGTGGCGCCGGATCGGTCCCCGGGGTCACCAGCGGCCGCCAGCGGAAGGTGTACCAGTTGGCCAGCGGCGTGATCGTGCCACTGCTTGCCTGGAGTGGCAGCAGCGCCATGGCGTCATGCCCGCGCGCCACGGCGTAAAGCGGGGCCAGTCCGCAATGCCGCGCCAGCCCCTCCCACCATTCCGCCCGGTCGAACGGCGCGCGGGCGCTTTCCAGCAGTGCCGCCAGGCCCGCATCGCTTGACGCTTTGCGCAGGTCATCAAGATATTCTACGGCGGTCACGGAACCCTTCGGAATGCGGCTTTCGGCAGTCGGCGCATCGGGCGCCAGCCGGCCCAACAGGAGCATAATGAGAGCGGTGTCATTCGATTCCAGCCCCGCCATCCGGCCGCTTGACCATCTCGCTCTGGCCGGCGCCGATGACGCCCCCGCGCTGCTGTTGCGCACGGGTGTCCTGACATACAAGGACTTAAGGTCACGTATCGCCGCGCTTAGCGGTTGGTTAAGACATGGCTTGCCCGGTGGCACTGGCTCCGGGCCGGGCGCGCGCGTCGCCACCTGGGCGGCCAAGGGCGAACTGACTTGCCTGATGCCGCTGGCGGCGGCGCGGGCCGGATTGGTCCATGTGCCGATCAACCCGCTGCTCAAGCGCGCGCAAGTCGCGCATATCCTTGCCGATAGCGGCGCGAGCCTGTTGATCGGCTCGCCGGCGCGGCTGGCCACGCTGGAGCCCGGTGACAGCGCCGGAGTGGTGCGCATCGCCGGCGAGGATGAGGCGCTGGCCGAAGCCCGGGCGCTGGACGCCGGATTGCCGCCGTCAAGCGCGGCAGCGGATGACCTTGCCGCGATCCTTTACACCAGCGGCTCCACCGGATTGCCCAAGGGCGTGATGCTGAGCCACGGGAATATGTGGCTCGGCGCCTGCAGCGTCGCGACATACCTCGGGATGGGGCCGGACGATCGCACCCTTGCGGTGCTGCCGCTGTCGTTCGACTATGGGCAGAACCAGTTGCTTTCGGCCTGGTATTCGGGCGGCGCGGTCGCTCCGCTCGACTATCTGACACCGCGCGACGTGGTGAAGGCGGTTGCGAAACACGGCATCACGACCATTGCGGCGGTTCCGCCGCTGTGGGTACAACTGGCCGAACTCGACTGGCCGGCCGAGACGGCCGCGAAGCTCAAGCGCCTCACCAACAGCGGCGGCGCGCTCACCGTCGATCTGGTTCGCCGACTGCGCGCGCTGTTTCCGCAAGCCCGGATTTTCGCGATGTATGGGCTGACCGAGGCATTCCGCTCGACTTATCTCGATCCGGCGCTGATCGATACTCACCCGACCTCGATGGGCACAGCCATTCCTCATGCCGAAATCCTGGTGATCGGGGATGATGGCAGCCTGACCGCCGACGGCGAAGAAGGCGAGCTGGTCCATTGCGGCCCACTGGTGGCGCAAGGATACTGGCAGGACGCGGGCCGCACTGCCGAGCGGTTTCGCCCCGCACCGGCGACATCGCGCTATGGCGGCGTGGCGGTGTGGTCCGGCGACCGCGTGCGCCGCGCGGCGGACGGGCTGCTCTATTTCGTCGGTCGGCGCGATGCGATGATCAAGTCGGCCGGGAACCGGATCAGCCCGCAGGAAATCGAGGAGGCGGCGCTCGCCACCGGCCTCGTCGCCGAGGCGGTCGTGCTTGGCGTGCCGGACGAACGGCTGGGACAGGCGGTCCACCTGATTGCGCGCGCGGCGCCCGGAAGTTCGGGCAGTGAAGAAGAATTGCCGCGTAAACTCATGCAGGAATTACCGAATTTCATGCAGCCCAAGGTTATACATTGGCGCGATGCAATGCCGGTCGGCCCGAACGGCAAGATCGACCGAACCGGCCTGCTGAAGGAATTGATCGGATGAAGCCGCTTGGCCCCATACCTGCGCAGTTCGGTAGTTCGGACGGTGAGCTCGCGATTGCCGGGCGCACGGCCGCCGATCTTGTCGAGCAGGCCGGGGGCACGCCGCTGTTCGTCTATTCGCGCCAACTCATCGCTGACCGGATCGCGCGCCTGCGCGCGGCCATGCCGGGTGATCTGGCAATACATTATGCGGTAAAAGCAAATCCATATCTGCCGATTATTCAGGCGATGGATGAACTTGTCGACGGATTTGATATCGCATCCGGCGGGGAACTTGCCCGGGTGATCGAGGCGAAGATCGACCCCGCCGCGGTGAGCTTCGCGGGCCCCGGCAAGCGCGATGACGAACTCTCGGCGGCCATTTGCGCAGGGGTGACGATCAATCTTGAAAGCGAGGCCGAAGCGGAGCGGGCGCTGCGACGGGCGGAGGCGGCGGGTGTCACGCCGCGCCTCGCGATCCGGGTGAATCCGGATTTCGACCTAAAGGGTTCGGGCATGAAGATGGGCGGCGGGGCCAAGCCGTTTGGCCTTGATGCCGAGCGCGTGCCAGCGCTGGTGCGGCAGATCATCGCGGCCGGGGCCGAGTGGCGGGGCTTCCACATCTTTGCCGGAAGCCAGGCGCTATCGGCCGATGCGATCATCGAAACCCAGGCACAGACTCTCGCGCTGGCCGCCCGGCTCGCCCGCGCAAGCGGCGCGGCGCTGCCTCATGTGAATCTGGGCGGCGGCTTTGGAATTCCCTACTTTCCGGGCGAAGAACCGCTCGACCTCGAAAAGGTCGGCGCGGCGCTGGCCGAACGCATGGCGGACCTGCCGGACGAGCTGGCCGACACCCGGTTCTGCATCGAACTCGGCCGTTACCTGGTGGGCGAGGCCGGGGTCTATCTGACCCGGATCATCGAGCGCAAGGTCAGCCACGGGGAGGTTTTCCTCATCACCGATGGCGGGATGCACCACCAGCTTGCCGCTTCGGGCAACTTCGGCACGGTGGTGCGCCGCAATTATCCGGTGGCCATCGCCAGCCGCTTCACCGCGCGGACGGAAGAGGAGGCTTCGGTCGTGGGATGCCTGTGCACTCCGCTCGACCGCCTTGCCGACAAGGCCGGCTTCCCGCGCGCCGAGGTGGGCGATCTGGTCGCGGTGTTCTGCGCCGGGGCCTATGGCGCGAGTGCCAGTCCGATGCACTTTCTCGGCCAGGGACCGGCCCGCGAGTTGCTGGTTTAACCTTGCTGCGGCCGGTCGTCCCGTAACGGGACTGCGCCTTCGAAACCCTCGCCAAACGCCGGAATTCGGGCTCATCACTAACCGGATGTTCACGCTTTTTGCCCATATCGGGCGGGTGAATGGGCGAAGGTTACTGCGCCGGTAAGGGACAAGCACGTTCGTTGCCCGCAGTGATCCGAGCGATGTCGAGGATCTGGCAGATGTCTATCAACCGCGTTTCCCGTCTGCTTGCCGGCTGTGCCGTCGCGGGCACGATCGGGGCGACCCTCGCGCTTGGCGGGTGCGCCGCGACGTCCGGCGCGCCGCAGCTTCCGCCGGCTTCCTTCGTCGCGATGCAGGAAGGTCCGGGCGAGGACTATGTGATCGGCCCGCTCGACGAGCTGACCATTTTCGTGTGGCGCAATCCGGAGCTTGGCGCCTCGGTGCAGGTGCGGCCCGACGGGCGCATCACCACCCCGCTGATCACCGACATGCCGGCCGTGGGCAAGACGCCGTCCATGCTGGCCGACGATATCCAGCTTCAGCTTTCCCAATATATCCAGCAGCCGATTGTCTCGGTCATCGTCAACAAGTTTGCCGGCACGTTCAGCCAGCAGGTCCGGATCGTCGGCGCGACCAGCAAGCCGGCCTCGCTGCCCTATCGCGCGAACATGACCGTGCTCGATGCGATGATCGCCGTCGGCGGCCTGTCGGAGTTCGCTGCGGGCAATCGTTCCAAGCTGATCCGGTTCGACAAGCAGAGCGGGCATCAGCGCGAATTTTCGCTGCGGCTGGGTGATTTGCTCAAGAAGGGCGACAGCAAGGCGAACGTCATGCTCAGGCCGGGCGATGTGATCATCATCCCCGAGAGCACGTTCTGAGCGGCCCCGGACAGCACATGACATCGGGCATCACCGAATGAACGGCATCCTCGACGAAGCGCGGGCGGCGCTCCACAGCGTCTGGCACCGGCGCTGGCTGGCGCTGGCCGTGGCCTGGGGCGTGTGCATGATGGGCTGGCTGGTGGTGGCGACCGTGCCGAACAGCTACGAATCGCGGGCGCGCATCTTCGTTCAGCTCGACGATCCGCTGGCCGAGCAGATCGGGGTCGGCGTGGGCGACCGCAAGCGCGATGTCGAACGCGTGCGCCAGACCCTGACCAGCGCGATCAATCTCGAAAAGGTGATCCGCTCCACCCGCCTGGGTGACGGCATCACCACGCCCAAGCAGATGGAGGAAATGATCCTCGGGCTGGGCAAGGCGGTCAAGGTCGTCAGCCAGCAGGACAAGCTGTTCGAGATTTCGGCGGTGTCCACCGATGGCAGCCTGTCGGATGCGGAAAGCGCCAAGCTTGCGCAGGACATCGTCCAGAAGCTGATCGACCTGTTTCGCGAGGGCAATCTGGCCGGCGACCGGGGCGACATGACCGACACGCTCGACTTCATGAACCAGCAACTTGCCGACCGCGAAAAGCAGCTTGAGGTGGCCGAGCAGCACCGCCTCGCGTTCGAGGCGAAATATCCGGAGCTGGCGCAGGGCGGGGCCTCGCTGGTCCAGCGGCTTGAATCGAGCCGGGCCGAACTGCGCGGGATCGATGGGGATATTGCCGCCGCGCAAAGCAGCCTTGCCGCGATCAACGGACAGATCGCCGGGACGCCGCAATCGATTGCGGGGCCGGGCGGCGGCGGGGCCAAGGGGATGCTCGCCCAGGCTCAGGGAGAGCTGGCGGCGATGCGTGCGCGCGGTTTGACGGACAGCCATCCCGACGTGATCGTGGCCAGGAACCAGGTCGCCCAGCTCAAGGTGGCGGCTGCCGCAGAAGGCCCGGGCGGGGGCACGCCGAACCCGGCTTACAGCTCGCTCCAGTCAATCCGCGCCGACCGGCAGGCCAGTCTTCAGGCCCTGCAGGCGCGCCGCGCAGGCATCCAGGCCGATCTTGCCCGGGTCACCGCGCAGCAGATCGAAAATCCCGAAGTCGCCGCCGAGGCCCAGCGCATCAGCCGCGACTACGATGTGCTCAAACAGCAGTACGACAAGCTGTTGCAGGACCGCGAGCAGTTGCGCCTGCGCGGGCAGGTCGCGAACGAACGCAGCGCGGTGCGCTTCCAGGTAACCGATCCGCCGACCACGCCGCGCTCGCCGATCGCGCCCAATCGCCCGATCCTGCTGTTCGCGGTGTTGATCCTGGGTGTCGGTGCCGGTGGCGGGGCGGCCTTCGCGATCGGCCAGTTGCGGTCGACCTTCCAGACCACCGCAAAGCTCGAACGGGCCTTCGGCCTGCCGGTGCTGGGCGCGATCTCGCACACGCTGACCGATGCCGGCCGTGCGCTGCGCCGCAAGCGGCTCAAGTACTTCATCGCCGGAAGCGCGGCATTGGGAGGGGTCTTCGTGCTGTTGATCTTCTCCGAATTCATCCAGCGCGGGCTGGTCGCATGAGGGGGCCGCGATGACCGAGCAGCGCAAGATTCCGGTGCCGGGAACAGGCCCATCCTCGATCGAGCGCGCGATCGAAGGCTTTGATCTGTCGAAGCTCGGCGGCATCGGCAGTCCGGGTTCGCTGCCGCCCGAGCCGCGCCAGCGCGCGGGGCTGCGGGAAGCTCCGGTGCCAGCCGCCGATGGGGCAGCGCAGCCCGCTCCCGTGTCCGGCGCGGCTTCCCGGGCAGCGCCGCCGACCGCGCCGGTGCGCTTTCCTGCCGCCGCACACCCGGTGGATCGCGGGCGCCTGCGCGAGCTTGGCATGATCGTGCCCGCAGGCAGCGTCACCGCGCTCATGGAAGAGTTCCGCATCGTCAAGCGCCAGTTGCTGCTCAATGCCGCCGACCTGCGGCGCGCGGGGATGGGAGCAGCCGCGCAGCGCGTGCTGATCTGCTCGCCGCTGCCGGGCGAAGGCAAGACCTATTGCGCGGTGAACCTTGCGCTGGCGATGGCTGCCGAAAAGGACAGCGAAGTCGTGCTGGTCGATGCCGATTTCGCCAAGCCTTCGGTACTTTCCACACTCGGCCTGCCCGGCGGTCCGGGGCTGATGGATGCGCTGGTCGATCCGTCTATCGACGTTGCCCAATGTGTGCTGGGCACGGATGTACCGGGGCTGTGGGTGCTGCCCGCCGGCAACGCGACCAATTCGGACACGGAATTTCTTGCCTCTTCGGGTACCAGTGCGGTGCTCGACCGCCTTACCGAAGGCGCGCCGCGCCGGACGGTGATCTTCGACAGCCCGCCCGCGCTCGCGGCCTCGCCTGCGGCGGAGCTGGCGAAGTATGCCGGGCAGGCGGTTGTCGTCGCGCGGGCCGACCAGACGGGTGAGGGCGCGCTGGAAGACGCGATTTCGCTGCTTTCCGGCTGCCCGAACATCCAGTTGCTGCTCAATGCCGTCCACTTCTCGCCTTCGGGGCGGCGGTTCGGCTCATACTACGGTTACGGAGAGTAGGGCGTGGCCGGGAAATTCACAGCGCTGTCGGGGGCAGGCCTGATGCTCGCCGCAGTGGCCGGAAGCGCCTCGCAATCGGCCAGCGCGCAGTCGCTCGGTTATGGGTCGGTGTCCGGAGCCGATGGTGGTTCCGGCGGCGGCTCTGCCGAAGCAGGCAGCGATGGGGCGGGCGTGTCCGGCCCGCACGATTCGTCCGGGACGCTGCCCGGCGGTGGCCATTCCGGCAAGCGCGAACGCTTGAAAATAACGCCCTATATCGAGGCGTTGCAGGTAATCAGTGCCGATCTCTCACCCGGCGACGCCGTGCTCACCTGGTCGGCGCTGGCCGCCGGTGTCGACGGCAATTTTCAGGGACGCCGCAGCGAAGGGACGTTCTCGGTCCGCTACGAGCATGGCTTTGGCTGGGGCAGGGCCGAAGACCGCGATGTGATCAGCGGGCTGGCCCGCGGCGGCGTGACGATCGTGCCGCAGGCAGTCTCGCTCGAAGCGGGGGCACTTGCCACCCGCACTTCGGTCGACGTCAACGGGGCGAGCCTGCCGGGCAGCTTTGACCAAAATCGTTCGACCCATCTCTATTCGCTCTATGCCGGGCCGAACCTCAGCACCCATGCGGGCGACGTGGCGGTGACCGGCACGTACCGGATCGGCTATACCGAGGTCGGCAGCAACCAGTTGGTCGCGCAGAACGCCCAGTTGTCCAATGTCGACGTGTTCGACCATTCGGTCACCCACAACGCCGAACTTCATGCGGGCACGCGGGCGGGCGAAATCCTGCCGGTCGGTCTCGGAGCCGGGGTGGGCTATTATCAGGAAGACGTCTCCAACCTCGATCAGCAGGTGAAGGACTTCCACGCCCGCCTTGATGCGACCCTGCCGGTATCGAGCACTGTCGCGCTGGTAGGCGGGATCGGCTACGAAGATGTCACCGTTTCGAGCCGCGACGTGCTGCGCGATGCCAGCGGTGCTCCGGTCATCGGCAGCGATGGCCGGTGGGTGACCGACGGCGGCGCGCCGCGCCAGATCGCCTATGATACCAGCGGGTTCATCTGGGACGCCGGCGTCACCTGGCGTCCCAGCCGCCGCACCGCGCTCGAAGCCCATGTCGGCCGCCGCTATGGCTCGACCACCTATTATGGCTCGTTCGGCTGGCGCGCGACGCGCCGTTCGAGCGTGAACATTTCGGTCTATGACAACATCGCCGGGTTCGGCGGACAGTTCGGCACCGCGCTGGCGGAGCTGCCGCGCGATTTCGATGTGTTGCGCGATCCGGTCAGCGGCGACGTCATCAGTTGCGTAAGTTCGCTGGAGCAGGGCTCGTGCCTGACCAGCGCGTTCGGCGCGGTGCGTTCGGCCGTATTCCGGGCCAGGGGGGTTCAGGCGAGCTATGCGCTGCAGGTCGGACGGTTCGGCACCGGCATCGCGGCCGGCTATGACCGGCGCAAGTTCATCGCCGCGCCGGGCACGATCCTGGCCGGCGCCAATGGCCGGATCGATGAAAACACCTGGTTGTCCGCCTGGTTCAACGGCCGGATCGACCGCGATTCGAGCTTCAGCACCACGATCTACGCCGACTGGTATCGCACCGATTTCATCGCCGACGGCGACGGCACCGCGCTGGGCGCGACCGCGACTTATGGGCGCGCGTTTGGCCAGCACATTTCGGCCAATGCGGCGATCTCCATTCAGGGAATCCAGCGCCGGCAGGTCGATGACTATTGGAACGCGTCCGCCGTGCTCGGCGTGCGCTACTCATTCTGATCCGACCGAGGAGACGAAAATGTACGATGAATTTTATGGGTTTACCGGTCGCCCGTTCCAGCTCGCGCCGGACCCTGCATTCTATTTTGAAAGCCTGACGCACCGCAAGGCGCTGTCCTATCTCGGCTATGGTCTGGCGCAGGGCGAAGGCTTCATTGTCATCACCGGCGAAATCGGGGCCGGCAAATCGACCCTGGTGGCGCACCTGATGGGCACGATCGACCCCCAGCGCCTGACCGCCGCGCAAGTGGTCACCAGCGCGCTCGACGGGGACGAGCTGATCCACGTCGTCGCGCAGGCGTTCGGGCTGATGATTGACGGGCATGACAAGGCCTCCGCGCTCGCCGCGATCGAGGGCCTGCTCCACGCGGAGGCGCGCGGCGGCCGGCGCTGCCTGCTGGTGGTCGATGAAGCACAGAACCTTTCGATCGCGGCGATTGAGGAGCTGCGGATGCTCTCGAACTTTCAGCTTGGCGCGCAGCCGCTGCTGCAGACGCTGCTGCTGGGCCAGCCCGAGTTTCGCACACTGCTGCAGAACAGCCCGCAACTCGAACAGTTGCGCCAGCGCGTGATCGCCACGCATCATCTCGATGCGATGGAGCCGGACGAAGTGAAGCCCTATATCGAGCACCGCTTGCGCCATGTCGGCTGGTCGGATCGCCCGACACTTGCCGACGATGTCTATCCGGAGCTTTATCGGGCCAGCGGCGGGGTGCCGCGCCGGATCAACCAGATCGCCAACCGGCTGTTCCTGATGGCCTCGGTCGAACAGGCTGACCACATCGACGCCGCGTTGCTGGGCAGCGCGCTGGCCGAACTCGCCAGCGATACCGCGTTGGCTCCGGCCGGTCTGGAAGCTGCTGAGGGCGACGATGCCCGCTCTGCCGGCCAGGGCGCAGCCCACCCGGTCATGGCCGCGCCGGTCGCAATCGACGCCGTGTCATTCGCCGAGATGAAGGATGCCCTGAACGAGCGCGACATGCTTATCAGCGAGCTCCAGCAGGCGGTGGTCGAACTCGCCGGCAACGCCGAGCGGCAAGCGGCGCCCGAGCCGGATAATGCGCTGCGCGCCGATCTGGCCGCCCTTTCGCAACGCCTTGCGGCGATGGAAACGCGCCTGGTCGAGCAGGAGGCCTCGGTCAAGCACACGCTCGGGATGTTGATCGAGTGGCTGGAGGCCGACCGGAAGGCGGCCGCCTGAGCGATCGCAGGAGAGTTTCCCCGGTGACACCCGTGCCGATCATCAACGGTCTTTCGGTCGACGTCGAGGACTGGTTTCAGGTGGGCGCCTTCGAGGGCGTGATCGAACGCGCCGAGTGGGGTGGGCTCGCTTCACGAGTCGAGGCCAATTGCGCGCGGATTCTCGACCTGTTCGCCGCCGCCGGAGTCACGGCGACGTTCTTCACCCTCGGCGTGATCGCGGCGCGCTATCCGGGACTGGTCCGGCGCATTCACGAGGCGGGCCACGAACTTGCCAGCCACGGCTGGGACCATGCCCGCGTTTTCACGCTGGGCGCACATGGCTTCGCGGCCGACCTTGCGAAAAGCCGCAAGACCATCGAGGACGCGGCGGGCACTGCCGTTACCGGCTATCGCGCGCCGAGCTTTTCGATTGACCGGCGCACACCGTGGGCCTTTCCGGTGCTTGCCGAGCAGGGCTTCGTCTATTCGTCCAGCGTGGCCCCGATTGCGCATGATCATTATGGCTGGCGCGAGGCTCCGCGCTTTGCGTTCCGTCCGCTGGAAGGCAGCGGACTGGTCGAGCTTCCGGTGACCACCGCCGAATTCGGCGGGCGCCGCCTTGGCGCGGGGGGCGGGGGGCGTTTCCGCATTCTCCCCTATGGCTTCACTCGCTGGGCGATCCGCCAGGTAAACGCCCGCGAGCTTCGCCCGGCGGTGTTCTATTTCCATCCGTGGGAAATCGATCCCGGCCAGCCGCGCGTGGCCCGTGCGCCGCTGCGCTCGCGCCTGCGCCACTATACCAATCTTGCGGGCATGGCGGACAAGGTCGCCCGGCTGGCGGGTGAATTCGCGTGGGGGACGATGGCGCAAGTCGCGGCCGCCGAAGCGCCGCGCGCGGTGCCCTACCCGCCGCCGCGTGCGGCATGAACGCCCCGTTCCTCCCGGTCCGGCAGACCGTTCGTCTGGTCGAGCTTTCGGCGGATTCCGCTGCCGAGTGCGGCCGGATCGCGGCGTTTCTGGCCGATCACCCGCAGGCGGTGCCGTTTCACCGGCCCGAATGGCTGCTCGCGGTGGCGGAAGGTACCGGCAATGCGGCACTGGCGCTGGTGGCCGAGGCGCGCGGCCAACTGGCGGCCTATCTGCCGCTGAGCGAAGTGCACTCGCCCGTGTTTGGCCGGATGCTCGCCTCGACCGGGTTTGCGGTCGGTGGCGGCCTGCTGCTCGCCGATGGTGCGGACCCGGCGCCGGTGTTCGCCGCTGCCGAGGAGCTGGCGCAGCGCCGCTCGTGCCCGGCGCTGGAACTGCGCGGCGGGGTGCTCCCGGCGCCGGGCGCGGGATGGCGCGTGAAGGCCGATGCCCATGCCGGTTTCGTCGCCCCGCTTGCGCCTGACGACGAGGCCCAGCTCCTTGCGATCCCGCGCAAGCAGCGGGCCGAAGTGCGCAAGGGGCTGGAGCGTGATTTCACGGTGACGACCGGCACCGCCCCGCGCGACCGTGCGGCGCATTATGCGGTCTATGCCGAAAGCGTGCGCAATCTTGGCACTCCGGTGTTCCCGCGCGCGCTGTTCGATGCGGTGCTTGATCGGTTTGGTGCCGACGCCGACATCCTCACCGTGTCGCACGGCGCGGAGCCGGTTGCCTCGGTCCTTTCGCTCTACCACAGCGGCGCGGTCATGCCATACTGGGGTGGCGGCACCCGCGCCGCGCGGGCCTTGCGCGCCAACGACCGGATGTATTTCGAACTGATGCGCCATGCGCGCAGGCGTGGCTGCACAGCATTCGATTTCGGGCGCTCCAAGACCGGGAGCGGAGCCTACCATTTCAAGCGCAACTGGGGCTTCGCGGCCGAGCCGCTCGCCTATGCGGCCTGGACCGCGCCCGGCTGCACGCCGCGCGATGCCGATCCGACCAGCGCGAAGCACCACGCCTTGATCGCGGCGTGGCAGCGCCTTCCGCTCGGCCTGGCCAACCGCCTCGGGCCGCTCATTGCGCGGGGGCTGGGCTGATGGGCGAGATCCTGTTCATCGGGCACCGCATCCCGTTTCCGCCGGACCGGGGCGACAAGATCCGCTCGCACCATGTGCTGAAGCGGCTGACCGGCCTCGCGCCGGTCCATGTCGCGACGTTTGCCGACGACGAGGACGACCGTGCCCAGGAAACCGAACTGGCGATGCTGGCGCGCAGTTACCGGCTCGTCCGGCGCACCAAGTCGCTGCCGCTTGCGGGGATTGCGGCGCTGGCCAGCGGCAGGCCGGTCAGCCTTGCCGCGTTCCACGATCGGGCGCTTGCGGCTTATGTGGCCGAAGTGCTGCGACTCCGTCCGATCAGCGCGATCTATGTCTTTTCCGGACAAATGGGCCAGTATGTCCCGGCAGATTTCACCGGCCGGGTGGTGGTCGATTTCGTTGACGTCGATTCCGCGAAGTTCGACGCCTATGCCGCTGGAGGCAGCTACCCGATGCGCTGGGTCCATGCCCGCGAGGGCCGCCTGCTCCGCCGGGAAGAGGCCCGGCTCGCCCGGCGCGCCGACGTCAGCCTGCTGATCAGCGCCGAGGAAGCCGCGCTGTTCGGCGAGCGGCTGCCGGAGGATGCGCGCGCCGCCGCCGATGTCCGCGTCCTTGGCAATGGCATCGATACGCAGGCTTTCGATCCGGTGCTGGTCGCGCCCGAGCCGCGTCTGGCCGGACTGTCCGGCGCGCCGCTGATCTTTACCGGACAGATGGACTATCCGCCCAATGTCGCCGCCGCGGTGCGCGCGGTGACGCGGATCATGCCCCTGATCCGCCGCGAATTGCCGGACGCGACCTTCCACATCGTTGGCCGCAAGCCGGCAGCGGAAGTCCTCGCATTGGACGGCCTGAATGGTTGCAGGGTGTGGGGCGCGGTCGACGATGTCCGGCCGTGGCTGCGGGCCGCCGATCTGGCGCTGGTCCCGCTCGATATCGCGCGCGGGGTGCAGAACAAGGTGCTCGAGGCGATGGCGATGGCCCTGCCGGTCGTGGCCAGCCCTGGGGCCGCGACCGGCATTGCCGCGATCGGCGGCAGTCAGATCGCCATTGCCGAACGCGACGCCGAACTGGCCAATGCGGCCGTGTCGCTGCTGCGGGAGCGGCCGCGCGCCCGGACCAGGGGCCGCGCCCCGCGCCGGGTTGGGGAGGAAGCGCCCAATTGGCCGGCCGGGCGGGCGGCGCGTGAGGGGCGGGTCGGCGCGCCGCCCCGCGCGCGCCCG
>VMTF01000227.1 GCA_013791705.1 Sphingomonadales bacterium
ACTGTGGATTCTAACATACCCTGTTTAACATACCCGGTATCGATACCTCCGGCCGTAAAATCGGCTTCGTTCCATCTCTTCGTCTCCACTACCTTGAAGATCCTGCCCTTTACGGCGCTTGTGATCCGTTCAGCGATCACCCGATCAAATGTGTAACCGCCAACAATGTCGGAATAAGTTGCCGCCGCTCCAGAAAACATTGCACTAAACTTAGGCTCAAACGCGCTCAAAGCATGACGGGCATCTGTAGTTACCGTGCGGAGATAAGGCGTTCGCCCCAAAGGGTCGCCACTGATAAGTGCAAGCGTCGGCTGACTTTGCGGACGAGACTTAGACATTTGGGCAAAAAAGTCGTCCACGGACCCAAACGTAACATTGATCCCACGAGTTTCGTATAACAACGCACGATCGTCGTCTCGCTCATAAACCAAAAGCGACACTTTCCCGCCCGCACCTTCCAACTTAGATTGAATTGCAATGACCCGTTCAACAATGGCTATGATATCTGGGTCGGCGAGGCTGTGGCCGATCACAATAAGATGCGCACCGGCGAGATCATAGGAAAGTGAATTAAAGAGAAATTCTCGGTAATCTCGGACCTTATCGTAGTCTGCGGAAGTTAATACGATTCGGCTTACATCGCCATCGGAATGATCTTGCTGGATCGTACCGTGAAGTTTGTATAATCTCTGCGTTACAGAAGATACATTTTTCGAAAAATCAAAGTTGCTTACATATACAGCAAGGGGACATTCCTGTTTTTCGTACACCTCTTCTATGATTGTATCATAGTTTGTTGTATAAAGTCTCTTCCAATCGTACAGCGGAAGATTCGACATTCCGCCAGTTGGTCGGACATTTTTAAAAGTTGCCCGCAAAAACGAAATTAGTTCCCGTCGGTTAGCCTTGATTTCGGCTAACTGGGCCGCCTCTGACAGAGCGAAATTGGATGATATCCCGAATCTTTCAGATATCTGCAATGTTAGATCGGACGAACTAACTGCTCCTGAAGGAATTGACGAGCCAGATCCAAAGAATAGAACCGTATTGTTTGGATCAATTTCCGCAATAAAACGATTTAGGTCGACCGGCACGGTTTAAGCCTCGTTCTTAGCAATTGCTAGATCTTGTTGTGGATTACAGTGACACGTGCAGCAAGCCCCAAATTCTAGTTTCCCACCTCTAACGCCGAATACGAGCGCGCGCGAGAAGACGTTTCCTGACGTACATCGACAAGCCAAGCGTGCGAAATTCAAACGGCATTCGGAAGGCTAGGTGGGCGCACTTGACAGGCCGTGGGGTGTGGGGGCGATGGCCCCCGCCTCTTCCCCTTCCCTTCTGCCATTTCTCTGCCTTCGCGGCCCATCCCCTAGCCCCCTCCCGCAAGCGGCGCGGGAGGCCCACCCCTGCCCCCTCCCGCAGGCGGGCGGGGGGCTGGCCCTGAGAAATGATTTTCCTACAGTGTGCCAAATTGGTTAATTGGTACTCCCCCGAAAGGGTGAGCGCAATTGACCGAGGGAGGCTTGCAGCCGGTGACCCAGAAGAAATTGAATCCATCCGTCAGCAGTGTTTCCGTGCGGGCGGCGCGGCGGACTTCGCCGGTGGCGTTCCGGGGCGAGGTGCCGGACGAGGACGATCCGTTGCTGGGGTTCATGCCTTATCAGCACAAGGCGCCGCGGCGCAATTCGATCACGGCGGCGCGGCAGCGGGCGTTCGTGGCGGAACTGGCGGCGTGCGGGATCGTGACCCAGGCGGCGCGCAAGGTGGGCGTGAGCCTGGAGGCGCTTTACAAGTTGCGGCACCGCGCGGGGGCGGAGGGTTTTGCGGCGGCGTGGGAAGCGGCGCTCGACCGGGGGATGGCGCGGCTGGAGGATTGCGCGCTGGAGCGGGCGATTCTGGGCGAGGAGCGGCCGATCGTGCGGGACGGCGAAGTTGTCGCGACGTGGCGGCGCTATGACACGGGGCTGCTGATGTTTTTGCTGCGGCAGCGGCGGACGCAGCGGTTTGGGCTGGTCAACGCGATCGGGCCGGGGGATGCGGCTTATGAGCGGCTGAAGGCGATGTGGATCGCCGAGGAGGCGGTGAGCGCGGAGGAAGTGCGCGAATCGATCGAGCGCAAGCTGGCGGCGATGAAGGCGGTGGTGCTGGCGCGCGCGGCGCGGGAGCGGGGCGAGGTTGCGGACGGGGAGGAAGAGGACGACGCGCCGGAGTGACCCGGCACGCCGGGGTGGCTCTCAGATCAGGGCGAGATCGCGCCAGGCCTGATCGGACGGGGTGATGGTATCGACCGGACGGACGATGCCGGTAGATTGGCCGGCTGCGGATTGGGCCGGTTCTGCTTCGACCGCGCGGAATTCGTCGGGCGCGGAACGCTCGAACGCGGCGAGTTCATCGAGCAGGCGGCGGCGGGCGCGGACGATGGCGACGTCGCTGGCGCAGAGCTGCTCCTTGGTGCGATCGACCACCGGCCCCATGCTGGCCTGGACGACGACATCTTCCTGCAGCAGGCAATCGCGGAAGCCGGTGAAGTGGCCTTCGGCCATCGCCGCGCGATCCTGCCCCCACGAGCCGGCGCGGCCGGTGGGGAAGCTGGCGAAGTGATCCATGTCCCGCTCGCCGTTGTAGAACATCTGGCCGCGCTCGGTCATGTCGACGGGGCTGTCCTCGTTCCAGAAGCCCCAGAACAGCATGTGATTGTGATTGTCGATCGGGACGGAGATGAAGGTGTTGCCCTCGCGGTGCGCCATTGTGTTGGGGACGAGGCTGATGAAGGGCATGACATATTCGGTGACGCGCAGATAGTTGCGCTCCTCATCGAGCTTGCGGATCGCGGCGGCGCGGATGCCGTAAGCGGTTTCGGCGACCTCGTAGCGCGGATGCACGGTGAGCGCGTGGCCGATGGTGCTGGCGCCGTCGTTCTTCTGGACGTTCGCGATCCAGCTATGATGCAGCGTGCCGACGTGGACCGAATCGAGCGTGCCCTCGACGCCCTGCAGCCAGTTGCACGGGGTGACGCTGCGGGTGATCCAGACGTTTTCCTGCGACAGCGCGGCATAGGGCACCGGCGGGCGCGGCGGCGGGGCGCCTTCGCCGAGGAACACCCACAGCAGGCCGCCCCCTTCGAACGTGGGGTAGTGGTTGAGCTTGACCTTGGCCGCGAAGCTGGCGGAGCGTTCGGCCTCGGACGGGACTTCGACCGCCTGGCCGGACACATCGAACTTCCAGCCGTGGAAGATGCAGCGCAGGGCGCAATCCTCGTTGCGGGCCAGCAGCAGCGAGGCGCCGCGATGGGGGCAGGCTTCGTCAAAGAAGCCGACCCGGCCGTCCGTCGCGCGGAAGGCGACGTAGTTGCGGCCGAGCAGGCGGACCGGCTGCGGCGCGCCATCGGCGACGAGGCTGGCGCTGCGGGCGCAGGGAATCCAGTGCCGCTCGCGCATGAAGCGGCCCATCGGTGCATCGCCTTCGACCTCGGTCAACAGGCGGTTCTGTTCCTGTGTCAGCATTGGTTTGCCTCTCCCCCACGCCTTTGCGGCCCGGTGTTATCGCGCGAAGTTAATCATGGAACGGCGGGAGCCGCAACGGACGAATGCGGCGAGGCGGCGTGGGCCTGCCGTGAACGCGGCGGGCCACGAGAATGCGTGCAGGGATCGCAAGCGGAACTGAGCGCGGGGCGGATTGTGCGTTCAGGCCGTGAGCGCGGCGATCAGCGCCCTGACCTTCTTCTGGCGCCATTGCGGCAGCGGGGCGACCAGCCAGTAGCCGCGGCGGCTGTCCTCGACCGTGCCGAGGCCGGCGATCCGGCCGGCATCGCGCCAGGCCTGCGCCAGCAGCAGCGGGACGCGGGCGCGGCCGAGCCCGGTCGCGGCGGCAGACAGGGCGAGGCCGGCATCGCCGACATGGACCGGCGGCTCGTCCCCGCCCTCACCCTGCGGCGCGGGATCGCCCGGCCAGGAAATCCACGGCCCCTCGCCCGCCGTCACCATCTGCGCGGGGCCGAGCGGGAGCCCTTCGAGATCGCCGGGGCCTTCGGTCCAGCGGATCGCGAAATCGAGATTGGCCTCGGTGAAATCGGCGGATTCGCCATCGACCAGCACGTAGCGGACTTCGGGATTGGCGGCGCGGTAGGCGGCGAGGCGCGGGGCGAGCCAGGTCGCGAAGAAATCGCGCGGGGCGGCGATGGTGTAGACGTGGCTGGCCTGTCCGGCCTGCATCGCCTGCACCGCAGCCTCGAAATGGAGGAACCCGGTACGCAGCGGCTCCAGCCCGGCACAGGCTTCCTCGGTCAGTTCGAGGCCCTTGGAGGTGCGGCGGAACAGGACCACGCCGAGCAGATCTTCCAGCGCGCGAATCTGCTGGCCGACCGCCGCCGGGGTGACGGCCAGTTCATCCGCCGCGCGGGTGAACGAGAGATGCCGGGCGGCCGCATCGAACACGCGCAGGGCGTTGAGCGGCAAGTGGGTGCGCTTCATGGAGCGATATCTAGGCGCGGGCGCGGCCCGGGGCAACGTGCCCCGGAAAATCAGCCGGCCGTGGCCGGGGCCGCCAGCGGGAAGTAGGGAATCGCCGCATCGAACCGCGTGCCATCGGCGCCGAGGAAGGTGTAGTGCCCTTCCATCGAGCCATGCGCGGTGGTGAGCGGGCAGCCCGAGACATAATCATGGCTGGCACCGGGCGCGATCACCGGCTGTTCGCCGACGATGCCTTCACCCTCGACCACCGAAACCTGGCCTTTGCCATCGGTGATGCGCCAGTGGCGGGCGAGCAACTGGACCGGCTGATCCGAATCGTTCTCGATCCGGATATGATAGACCCAGAACCACTTTCCGGCCTCGATCCGCGACTGTTCCGGCAGAAAGTTCACGGCTACCCGCACGGTGATCCCGTGAGTGATGGCAGCGTGCTGGAACAGTTCCTTCATAGCCGTCATTGGTAACGCCTCAGTCGCACCCGGCCAACCCTTTTTGGGCCTGGCCGCCATGCTATCCCCAGCATGATGGCCCCAGCATGATGGCCCCAGCATGAAGGAACCGGCATGAAGGAACCGGACCGGGCAGCAGCCTACAGCCCGGCCGCGCTCAGCGCCTGGTCGAGATCCTCGATCAGATCGGCCGGGTCTTCCAGCCCGACGTTGAGCCGGAGCATGCCATCGCCCACGCCCATCGCGGCGCGGCCTTCGGCGCCCATGTTGTGGTGAGTCGACGTTGCCGGATGGCACATCAGCGAGCGTGCATCGCCGATGTTGTTCGAGATATCGATCAGCTTGAGCGCATCGAGCAGCGCCCAGGCCTGTTCCCGCCCGCCATCGAGCACGACCGAGAAGATCGCGCCCGAAGCATCCATCTGCCGGGCCGCCAGTTCATGCTGCGGATGGCATTCCAGGCCCGGATGGAGGATCACCGGCACCCGCTGTTCGAGGAAGCGGCCGACGGTCAGCGCGTTTTCGCTGTGCTTGCGAACGCGCAGGTCGAGCGTTTCGAGCCCCTTGAGGACGACCCAGGCGTTGAACGGCGACAGGTTCGGCCCGGTGTTGCGCTGGAACGGCATCAACTTTTCGGTGATGAACTCGGCCGTGCCGCAAACCGCGCCGGCCAGCACCCGGCCCTGCCCGTCCATCAGCTTGGTCGCGGAATAGGCGATCACGTCCGCGCCGAATTCCAGCGGGCGCTGCAGCGCAGGCGTGCAGAACGCATTGTCGACCACGGTGGTGATGCCGTGGGCCCTGGCGATGGCGTTGACGGCGGCCATGTCGACGATTTCGAGCGTGGGGTTGGCCGGGGTCTCATAGAAGAACACCCTGGTGTTCGGGCGGATCGCGGCTTCCCATGCCGCATTGTCGGTCGCATCGATCACCGTGCCCTCGATCCCGAACCGGGGCAGCAGGTTATCGACCAGCCAGCGGCACGACCCGAACGCGGCGCGCGCGGCGACGATGTGATCGCCGGCCGAAAGCTGGCACAGCAGCGCGGCGGTCATCGCGGCCATGCCCGAGGCCTGGGCGCGGCAGGCTTCGGCGCCTTCGAGCAGGGCGATGCGCTCTTCCAGCATCGCCACGGTCGGGTTCTGGAGGCGCGAATAGGTCATGCCCTCAAGCTCGCCGGCGAAGCGCCCGGCGACGGTGGCGGCATCGTCGTAGGCATAGCCCGAGGTGAGGAACATCGCCTCGCTGGTCTCGCCCTGCTCCGAGCGCCAGGTGCCGCCGCGCACGGCTTGCGTGGCCGGGCGCCAGTTGCGGGTGATCGAGCGGTCCTGTCCGGTAGTCCTTTTCATGGCCAGCCCCTTAGAATTGTGATGCGCCCGGAGCAAGCGCGCGCTTGCGCTCCCCTTCACTCCCCCGCTATCGGCGAGCCGATGCCGAGCGCCCTATCTGCCCGCCTGTCTTTCGCTCGCTTCGCGGGCGCAGGCGTGCGTCCGGCCGGTTCCGCCGAGGTGGACCCGGCGGGGTGGTGCGCCGGAATCGCGCTCGGCTTCTTCGCGCTGCTGTGGCTGCGGCTGCACATCCCCTCGCTGATCTATTTCGACGAGGTGCACTATGTGAGCGCGGCGCGCACCCTGCTGACGCTGGCCAAGCCGCAGAACGCGGAGCATCCGATGGTCGGCAAGGAAATCCTGGCGGCGGGGCTGGCGCTGTTCGGCGACACCGCGCGCGGCTGGCGCACCTTCCCGGCGCTGTTCGGGACGATCGGCCTGTTCGCCTTTTCCCGCGCGCTGTGGCTGGCGAGCGGACGCCGCTTCGCGACGATCGCGGGGACGCTGCTGCTGGCGACCAACTTCATGTGGTTCGTGATGAGCCGCATCGCGGTCCTCGACATCTTCATGGCCGCGTTCTGCATGTTGGCGATGTGGATGCTGGCGGGCGCGGTGCGGTTTCCGCCGCAAGCCCGCTGGCGGCTGATGCTGGCGGGGCTGTTCCTGGGGCTTGCCATCGGCGCCAAGTGGAACGTCGTGGCGGCGGCGGCGCTGCCGGGCCTCGCCTTTTTCATCATGCGGGTGAAGCGGCACGGGCGCGCGTTCATGCTGGCAACGGACGGCCCGCCGGTGCCCGGAATCTCGCTGGCCGAAGCGGCGCTGTGGCTCGGCACGCTGCCGCTGCTGGTCTATTTCGCGAGCTTCGCGCCGACGTTCTTCTATGCGGTCCAGCCGGTCGATCCGTGGCACCTGATCGACTATCAGGACTATATGCTGACGCTGCAGCATTCGGTGAAGAAGCATCACCCCTACCAATCGGTGTGGTGGCAATGGGTGATCGACCAGCGCTCGATCTGGTTCCTCTATCGCAACGTCGATGGCGCGCAGCGCGGCGTGGTGATGCTGGGCAATCCCTTCGCGATGTGGGCCGGACTGCCGGCGGCGGCGTGGTGCCTGTGGGCGGGCATCCGCAAAGGCCGGAATGACGCGCTGGCGGCCGCGCTGTTCTACCTTGTCAGCATCGGAATGTGGATCTCGGCCGGAAAGCCGATCCAGTTCTACTATCACTACCTGCTGCCCGGCGCCTACCTGATGGCCTGCCTGGCCCTGGCGCTCGACGCGCTGTGGCGGCGCACCGACCGCTGGCGCTGGGCGGCCCCGTCGGCGGTGGCGGTGGCGATCGCGCTGTTCGTGGTATTCTTCCCGATCCTGTCCGCAGCGAAACTGTGCTGCGGGCGCACCTCGTTCGAATGGTGGATGTGGCTGCGTACGTGGCGCTGAGGTGAGTGTTGGTTGGGTGCGCGGAGTGGTTTGATTTGTGCGGTCAAGCCGGAGGGCATTTCCGCACCAGTCAAACAACTCCCACCCTCCCTTGCCAAGCTTTGAAAAGCGCGAGAGAGAGGCCTGAATTTGAATTTGGGAAGGGTGAAGATGATCGACTTTTACGGAACCGGCAGCCCCAATGTGTTCAAGGTCGCGATCATGCTGGAAGAAGCCGGGCTGGAATATCGCACCCATTACGTCGGGGTTTTGAACGGCGATAATTTCACCCCCGAATTTCTTGCGCTCAACCCCATCGCGAAGGTGCCGGTGATTATCGACCACGCCGGCGCGGGGCCGGACCAGCCGATCTTCGAATCCGGCGCGATCCTGATCTACCTGGCCGAGACATATCTGCCGGAACTGCTCCCGGCGGCGGGGCATGACCGCTGGGAGATCCTTAAATGGCTGATGTTCCAGATGTCCTTGGTTGGCCCGATGCTTGGGCAGGTCAATCACTTCCAGCTAATCCCGAGCGAATCGGATGGCTATGCGGCGGGGCGCTATCGCGACCAGGCCACCCGCGCCTATCGCATCATCGACGATCGGTTGAAGGTTTCGCGCTTCATCGCGGGCGACAAATATTCCATTGCCGACATCGCGGTGCATCCGTGGATGGGCTATCTCAAGCGTCACGGACTGGAGGAACAGGATTTCCCCCATCTGATCGCCTGGCGCGAGCTGCTGGACGAGCGGGCCGCGGTGAAGCGGGGCTCGGCCGCCATTGCCGAGATGGCGTCCAAGGCACCGCAATCGCCCGCTGCGACGACGAGCGCAACGCTGGACGGCTTCTTTGCGCGGCGTGCGCCGGGACCGCAGGTCGATCTCGCCAGCTACGCCAAGCGCGGGCCGATGTTCACCGCCGTGGCGGACAAAAACGCCAAGGATTAAACCGGACGGTGCCGGCAGAGCTTAGTCCGGCGGGATAAGGCCGCCCTCAATCAATACCGGCCCCAGACGAACTTGGACGACAGCGCGAAGTTCCACACCGAGCCGAGCACGATGCCGACGAGCACCGCGATTACATCGTGGAAGCCCATGGCCTTGAGCGCGGCGGCCGAGCCGACATTGGTGAGCAGGCCAAGCGAGCAGGTCATCGCGAACTTGGCCCAGCCGCGCAGCAGCGGCGCAAAGCCGCGCAGGCGTTTGTCGGAATAGGTCAGCTCGTTGTTGAGCACGAAGTTGAACGTCATCGCGATCACCGCCGCCAGCGTGTTGGCGATGTTGAACGTGGTGTTGTTCGACCAGTGGCCGTAGATGAAACGCTCGCCCAGCAGCAGGTTCAGAATCAGCCACAGCGCGCCGAACTGGACCACGACTCCCAGCGCGCCGACCGTGCCGAACAGCGCGAAGCGGGTGGGGATGAAGCGGCCGAGCCACTTGTCGTAAAGGCCGACCAGGAATTCGAACACGACCGTCTGATCGAGCTTGCTTTCGCCCTCCGCACGGGCGGCGAAATTGAGCGGAAATTCCTTGATCCGCAGCGGCGCATCGACCGTGGCGAGAATATCGAGCAGGATCTTGAAGCCGACGCCGGACAGCCGGTGAGCATCCTTGCGCAGCGTTTCGGCGCGCATCATGAAATAGCCGCTCATCGGATCGGTGAGCGTGACCCCGGTGACCTTGCGGGCGAGCTTGTTGGCGAGGCCCGAGGCCTTGACCCGGTCCGGCCGGCCCCATGCCTCGGTGCTGGCGCCATCGGCGAAACGGCTGGCATAGGACAGATCATACTCCCCGCTCTCGATCGCGGCGAGCATACCGGGCAGCAGGTTCGGATCGTGCTGGTGATCGGCGTCCATCACCGCCACGACCGGGGCGGCGGTGGAGCACATTCCCTCGATCGCGGCCGAGGCGAGGCCGCGGCGGCCGATCCGCTGGAGGCAGCGGATGCGCGGATCGCCGAGCGAGAGCGCGCGGGCCTCGTCGGCGGTGCCGTCGGGGCTGTTGTCATCGACGAAGATCGCTTCCCACGAAATCCCGGTGAGCGCCTGATCGAGCCGTTCGACCAGCGCGGCGAGATTCTTGCGCTCGTTGAGCGTGGGCAGGACCACCGCGAGCTGCAACGGCTTGGTCATTGCGGTGGTCACAACCGTTCCAGCACCGCATCGCCGAGCGCGCGGGTGCCGTGGCTGCCGCCGAGATCGCCGCCGAGGAAGCCGTCTTCGAGCGCCTTCGCCACCGCCGCCTCGATCCGCGCGGCATCCGCCTCGCGCCCGAACGAATGGCGCAGCAGCATCGCGGCCGAAAGGATCGTCGCCATCGGGTTGGCCTTGTCCTGCCCGGCAATATCGGGCGCGGAGCCGTGGATCGGCTCGTAGAGGCCCTTGGTGCCGACAGCCATTGAGGCCGACGCGAGCAGGCCGATCGAGCCGACGCACATCGAGGCCTGATCGGACAGGATATCGCCGAACAGGTTGCCGGTGACGATCACGTCGAACTGGCCGGGGCTTTTGACCAGTTGCATCGCCGCGTTGTCGACATAGAGATGGCTGAGTTCGACATCGGGATATTCGGCCGAAACCTCGATCATCACATCGCGCCAGAGCTGCGAGGTTTCGAGCACGTTGGCCTTGTCGACCGAGCACAGCCGGCCGCCGCGGCCCTGCGCGGCCTTGTACCCGACATGGGCGATGCGGCGCACCTCGTCTTCGGCGTAGGACATCATGTCCCACCCCTGACGGCGGCCATCGGGCAGGGTGCGGATGCCCTTTTCGCCGAAATAGACATCGCCGTTCAGCTCGCGCACGATCAGCAGATCGATCGAGCCGGCCACTTCCGGGCGCAGCGCCGAACGGTCCTCAAGGCCCGGAAAGACCTTGGCCGGGCGCAAGTTGGCGAACAGGCCGAGTTCCTTGCGCAGGCCGAGGATCGCCTGTTCGGGGCGCAGCGCGCGTTCGAGGTGATCGCACTGGAAATCGCCGACCGCGCCGAACAGGATCGCATCGGCCGCGTGGGCGATCGCCAGCGTCTGCGGCGGGAGCGGATGGCCATGCTTGCGCCATGCCGCACCGCCGACATCGCCCTCGATCAGTTCGAGACCGGGCAGACCGAGCGCTTCGAGCACCCGCACCGCCTCGCGCGTGACTTCCGGTCCGATCCCGTCACCGGCGAAAACCGCAATCTTCATGGAGCTAACGTCCTTGGCCCTGTTCTACTCGATCTTGCCCAGCCGTTCCCGCAGGATGGCGCGCGCCGCCATAACATCCGCGCGGCGATCGGCAAGGGCATAGCGCGCGAGCTGCGGGCCGAGCCGATCGAGCAGGGCCAGGGTGGCGGGGAAATCGGCCGGGTCCGGCAGCGTATGCGGGGCACCATAGCCCAGTTCGCGCAGCAGCAGCGTTTCATAGGCGGCCAGGCCCGGCGCCCAGCCGCGCGCCGAAGGGGCGTGGCAGATCGCATCGAGCAGGCCCGCCAGCGCGCCGTGCAGCGCCGGGAACGGCTGGCGTTCGGGCAAAGTGGCGGCGGCCAGCGCGGTGGCCCAGCCGATCGCGGCGGCCGGCAGCGGCTCGGCCAGCCACGGACCGCGACTGGCGACGAGTTCGAGCCGGGCGGTCGGCAACTGGCTATCGGAGCGGGCGCGCAGTTCGGCGGCGACCAGATTGCCGGGGATCAGGACCGGCCGGAGCTGCCGCCCGCGTCCGCCCGCGACGTAGCCGGCGACCAGGCCGTGTTCCTCGGTGAGCAGCCGCACGATCGCCGCCGTCTCGCCGTGGTGACGGACGCCGCAGACGATCGCGGCAGTCAGGCCGGCAACGGAGGGCGGCGCACTGGGGGTGGGCGGCGCAGCGGGCGGCATCAGCGCGGATCAGCCCGGCACGGCGAGGCGGCAGCACGGGCGGCAGCACGGGCGGGCGCGCGCCCGGCAGCGCGGGCGGGCGCGATCAATCCTTGGCGGCGGGATCGACGTGGCCGAACACCTGGGCTTCGAGCGCGACGAGCCGGGCCTTGAGCTCGTCCGCCTCCGCGCGCGCCCGGGCGGCCATGTCCTTCACCGCATCGAATTCTTCGCGCGAGACGAAATCGAGCCCGCCGAACGCCTCCTTGAAGCGTTCCCGCGCGGCATCGCGCGCTTCGCGGCCCACGCCGGCGAAAGTGCCGGCAGCGCTGTTCACCAACTTGGCGAAATCGGAAAAGAGGGGGTTGTCGCTTTGCATGGCGCCTAAATGGTCGCTCGCGCGGGCCAGTGCAAGATCAGAGTGCGGTTGTTTGAGGGGGAAAGGTTTGCGGTTCTTGATTAGAGCGCAAAGGCCCTCCGGCCTTTCCTGGCGGCACCGGGCCGGTGCCCCGCCCGAGTCTTGGTTGGGTGCGCCCTTGGCATCCGCCAAAGGCTGGCGGCACCAGCCCGCTCCCCGGCCCGAGTCTTGGTTGGGTGCGCCTTTGGCATCCGCCAAAGGCTTGCGGCACCAGCCCGCTCCCCCGCCCGG
>VMTF01000111.1 GCA_013791705.1 Sphingomonadales bacterium
AGCTGGAACTGGCGCAATACCGCGAAATGGCGGCCTTCGCGCAGTTCGGTTCGGACCTCGATGCCTCGACCCAGAAGCTGCTCAACCGCGGCGCGCGCCGGACGGAACTGCTCAAGCAGGCCCAGTTCTCGCCGCTGCCGTTCGAAGAACAGACAGTGTCGATCTTCGCCGGCACCAACGGCTATCTCGACGCGATCCCGACCGCACGCGTCACCGCCTACGAAGCCGAGATGCTCAGCTACATCCGCGAAAAGCACGCCGACCTGCTGGCCGACATCCGGACCAGCAAGGATCTCTCGGGCGATACGACCGCCAAGCTGAAGGACGCGCTCGAAGCGTTCGGCAAGCAGTTCGCGTAACCTTCATGACCCCGGTTCGCTCCTGCGGGAGCGGGCCGGGGCATTACCTGGCTCCGCCCGCGCGGGCAGTGGGGGATTGAATTGGCAACCCTCAAGGAACTCAAAGGTCGGATCAACTCGGTCAAGTCGACCCAGAAGATCACCAAGGCCAAGCAGATGGTCGCCGCCGCGAAGCTGCGCAAGGCGCAGGCCGCTGCCGAGGCCGCGCGCCCTTACGCCGAACGGCTTGGCCAGGTGATGGCCAGCATCGCCGGCAAGGTCGCCGGTCAGGACAATGCCCCCAAGCTGCTGCGCGGCACGGGTGCCAGTCAGCGTCACCTGCTGGTCGTGGTGAACACCGACAAGGGGCTGTGCGGCGGTCTCAACTCGAATGTCGTGAAGGAGGCCAAGAGCCAGGCCCGCGCGCTCACCGCCGACGGCAAGGATGTCCGCTTCTACCTGATCGGCAAGAAGGGCCGCGCGCCGCTGAAGCGTGATTATCCCACCCAGATCAGCGAGAATTTCGACACCAGCACCGTGCGCACCCCCGGTTTCACCGAAGCCGAGGCGATCGCCGCCCAGTTGATCGAGATGTTCGAGGCCGGCCAGTTCGATGTCGCCCACCTCATTTATCCGGTGTTCAAGTCGGCCCTCGCGCAGGATCCCGTCACGCTGCAGCTTCTGCCGGTCCCGGCGCCCACCAGCGCCGCCGGCAGCGATGCGGTTGTCGAATACGAACCCGGCGAGGAGGAAATCCTCGAGGAACTGCTGCCGCGCTACGTCAAGACGCAGTTGTTCGGCTCGCTGCTTGAGCGCGAGGCATCCGAACAGGGCGCTTCGATGACCGCGATGGACAACGCCACGCGCAACGCGGGCGACCTGATCAGCAAGCTCACCATCCAGTACAACCGCAGCCGCCAGGCCGCGATCACCACCGAACTTATCGAAATCATCGCCGGCGCCGAAGCGCTCTGACGACCGACCCTCAACGCAGGCGCGCAAGTGCCGAATAAGCAAGACAAACCGCGGGCGCCGATGCGCCTTGACGACGAGATAGAAGGCAAGGAAACGAACATGGCCACTGCCCCAGTGCTCAATCAGACCACCACCGGCAAGATCAGCCAGGTCATCGGCGCCGTCGTCGACGTGACCTTTGAAGGCGAACTGCCCGCGATCCTCACCGCGCTCGAAACCGACAACAACGGCAACCGCCTGGTGCTCGAGGTTGCCCAGCACCTCGGCGAGAACACCGTGCGCACGATCGCGATGGACTCGACCGACGGCCTGACCCGCGGCAACCCCGTTGCCAGCACCGGCGCGCAGATCTCGGTGCCGGTCGGCCCCAAGACGCTCGGCCGCATCCTCAACGTCTTCGGCGAGCCGATCGACGAGCGCGGCCCGGTCGGTTCGGACAAGTTCTCGCCGATCCACGCCAAGGCCCCGGAATTCGTCGACCAGTCGACCGAAGCGGCGATCCTCGTCACCGGCATCAAGGTCATCGATCTGCTCGCGCCTTATGCGCGCGGCGGCAAGATCGGCTTGTTCGGCGGCGCCGGCGTGGGCAAGACCGTGCTCATCCAGGAACTGATCAACAACATCGCGAAGGGCCACGGCGGCGTTTCGGTGTTCGCGGGCGTTGGTGAACGCACCCGTGAAGGCAACGATCTTTACCACGAGTTCCTCGACGCCGGCGTTATCGCCAAGGACGCCGACGGCAACCCGACCCCGGAAGGTTCGAAGGTCGCGCTCGTGTTCGGCCAGATGAACGAGCCCCCGGGCGCCCGTGCCCGCGTCGCGCTCTCGGGCCTGACGATGGCCGAATACTTCCGCGACGAGGAAGGCCAGGACGTGCTGTTCTTCGTCGACAACATCTTCCGCTTTACCCAGGCGGGTTCGGAAGTGTCGGCGCTCCTCGGCCGTATTCCTTCGGCGGTGGGCTATCAGCCGACCCTGGCGACCGACATGGGCCAGTTGCAGGAACGCATCACCTCGACCACCAAGGGTTCGATCACCTCGGTTCAGGCGATCTACGTTCCCGCGGACGATCTTACCGATCCGGCCCCGGCTGCCTCGTTCGCCCACTTGGACGCAACGACCACGCTGAACCGCGCCATTTCGGAGCTGGGCATCTATCCGGCGGTCGATCCGCTCGACTCGACCAGCCGCGTGCTGACCCCGGCCGTCGTCGGCCAAGAGCACTACGACACCGCCCGCCGCGTCCAGGAGACCCTGCAGAAGTACAAGTCGCTGCAGGACATCATCGCCATTCTCG
>VMTF01000104.1 GCA_013791705.1 Sphingomonadales bacterium
GGGGGGGGCGCGCCGGGCGCTCCCCGCCAATTTCTCCCCCCCGGCCCGCGGGGGGGGGGGGGCGGGGCCCGGGGCCGGAGCATGTTTGCCGGGCTCGTCAGAGTTTGCCGTCGGCAGCCATCTGCATGTATTCGGCATCGAAACGCAGCTTCACGTTGTTCTTGTCACCCAGCACCGTGCCGCCGGGCAGTTCGATTCCGATCGCATCGACCGAGGTGGCATTGGGACCATAGAGGCCCTTTGAAAACGAGAACTGGCGCACCAGGTCTTCGTGCCTGGCGATATCGGGGCCGGTCACATAGGCGACCGCATCGGCGGGCTTGTAATAGAGGTAGGTGGTCTTGAGCTGGCCCCGGTAGTTCTCGGTGTCGGTGCCCGAGAGCTTGGCCATTTCGGCAATCGCCGCTTCGGACGTGGCATCGCCCTTTGCGATCAGGGCCAGTGTTTCGAACCATGCGCCGACCAGCGCCTTGCCGAGCGCCGGGTTGGCTTTCAGTGTCGCGGTCGAGACGGTCATCAGATCCTGGATCTCGTTGGGGATCATCGAGCTGTCGAACACCTGCGTGCCGGCCTTTTTCACTTCGGCGAGCTGCGGGATCCAGGTGACCACGGTCTTGACGTCAGGGGTGGCGAAGGCGCTGACGATATCGGCGTCGGAGGTGTTGACCGTCTTTACGTCGGCCAGCTTCAACCCGTTCATTTCGAGCGCGCGGGCGAGCAGGTAGTGCGAGACCGACAGCTCGACCAGGTTGATGGTCTGGCCCTTGAGTTCGGCGACCGACTTGCCGGTTTTCATGACGATGCCGTCATTGCCGTTCGAATAGTCGCCCATGATCAGCGCGGTGGTATCCTTGCCGCCGGCGGCGGGGATGGTGAGCGCGTCCATGTTGGTGGAGCCGACGCCGTCAAGCTTGCCGGCGGTGTATTGATTGATCGATTCGACGTAGTCGTTCACCTGGATCAGGTTGATCTTGATGCCATACTTGTCGGCCCATTTCTTGAGGATGCCGCTCTTTTCGGCATAGGCCCAGGGCATCCACCCGGCATAGATCGACCAGCCGATGTTGAATTCGGTTTTGGGTGCCTCGGCGGCGGGGGCGGAGCCTTCCGCTTCCTCCTTCGCGCCGCTGCACGCGGCGACGAACAGCAGGCTGGCGAGCCCTGCTGCCTGAACGGTTTTCTTCCAACTGAATTTCATGGTTTCCCCCTTATTGGACGGGCCGTGTCGGCCGAACGGTGTTGGACGGGTGGCGGCGTGGATGGCTCATGCCGGGTTGGACCCCGAGTGCCGGTGGTGGTGGCGGGCTTCCTGGCCGAAGGACGACAGCGGCCGGGCTTGCGGCGGCAGGGCGAGCGTGCCCGCCGCAGCCTTGTCCTTCAGGTAGCGGAAGGTCTGGATGGTCTGGGCGAACAGGTGCTCGCCGGTGCGGATCGGCTCCGCATCGCGCTGGCCGAGCGGGCGCAGCCGGGTATCGTAATCGAGCGCGAAGAACAGCGGGAACGAGTAGCGTTCTTCCGCCACTTTGCGGACGCGGTGCGAGGTGGCGATGAACTTTCCGCCCGACCAGTATTCCATCATGTCGCCGATGTTGACCACGAGCGCACCCGGGACCGGCGGCGCATCGACCCATTCACCCGCGCCGTTCATCACTTCGAGCCCCGGCCCGCTGGCGAGCAGGAGCGTGAAGCATTCGTAATCGGTGTGGGCGCCGATGCCGGGGGCGTCCTGCGCGGTGGCATCATGCGGGTAGTGAATCAGGCGCAACTGGCTGGGCGGGGCGGTGACAAGGTGATCGAAACTGTCGCCCGGCTGGCCGAGCGCGAGCGCAAAGCCGCGCAGCAACCGGCGGCCGACCGCGAAGGCCGCGCCGTAATAGGCCATCGCGTCTTCGCGGAAACCGGGCAGGCCGGGCCACTGGTTGGGGCCGAGCATCGGGTGTGCGGGCGCAATGCTGTCGGCGGGCAGATCGAGCGCGAGGTCGAAGGCTTCCTTGCGATCCCGCTTGCCCTCGCCAAGCGTCTCTTCGCCTTCCGGGACATAGCCGCGATGATTGGTCGATCCGCCGATGTAGCTTTCGAGCTTGGTGGCGACGGGTTGGGCGAAGAAGGTTTGCGCGGCGGCCCTCAGCCGTTCGATCACGGCGGGTGCGATGCCGTGGCCGGTGACGTGGAGGAAGCCGACGTGCGAGGCGGCGCGGTGCAAAGCCTCGACCGCCGCCGTCTCGGCCGCCGCGTCGCCGCTGCCCAGCGCGGAGATATCGACGATCGGCACGGTGGTGAAGGGCGCGCCAGCAGCCTCGACCGGAAGGGCGGGGGCGAGCGCGCAAGGCTCGGCGGGCCGGCTTGCCGCCGGTTCTTCGGCCGGGAGCAGGCTGCCGTGCAGTTCGACCAGCGCCAGTTCGCGCTCGAACGGCAGGCCGTGGGGATGGGCGTCGCGGACGCTCAGGCGCGCCGCCGCCAGGCTGGCCCCGGGGAGGATGAGCAGTTCGCCCTCGCGCCACGGCAGGCTGGACCGATCGATCCGCCAGCCGTGCGCGGTGACCGTGCCGAGCGATATTTCGCAATCCACCAGCGCGCGGGCCAGGTCGGGATCGGCGCGGGCGACGAGGTCGGGAAGTTCCGCGCCGCCGGGAATGGCGATGCCGCGCGCACGCGCATAGCCGAAGCGGTTCCCGTGGCGGACGAGGATCACGGCGCGGCCATCGGCGCGAGAGGTGAACAGCGCGGACCCGTGCGGCGCGCCCGGCGCGGCGGGTTCGCGCTGCCAGTGCTCGATATAGTCGGCGGCGATGCCGTGTTCGATCAACAGGTCGCCATGGCTTTCGAGCAGGCCGCGATCGCCCAGCGGGCAGGGGCGGAAATCGACCTCGCGGTGCCACTCGGCGGTGTTGCCGGTGCACTCGAAGCGGCCGGCGAAGCCTTCCTGGGTGACGAGCAGGGCGGCATCATCCGGGGTGACTTCGGCCAGGCACGAGGCGAGCACCTTGCCCGAGAGCGCCGGCGGCTGGCGCAAGTCGACGTAGAACACCGGGCCTTGCAGCCAATCGACGCGGGTCAAGGTATCGACCGGCTGGCCGGGCACCGAGAGCAGCAGCCGCTGCCACAGCCCTGGGTAGCTGCCTTCGTCTGCGTTCATCCGTCCGGCGGCACCTTTCGCCCGTTGCATTGCAGCAGGGAGGCTAGCGGCCGGAACTCATAGCGCTAGATGGGAATCGTTAATGAAGGGCATAGCCCAAATCTATGAGCGCTTGGCGCGCAGCCGGCGCAGCATCTCGTCGAGGAACAACTGGGTCGCGGTATCGCGCGAGGGATCGGCGCGCGAGATCAGGAAGATTTCGTAGGCAGGCTGCAGATCGGCCGGGAGCAGCGGCCAGAGCCGGCCCGCCGCCACCGCGCCTTCGGCCGCGCCGGTGGGCAGGAACCCGATCCCGATCCCGAGCGTGATGAGGCGCAGCGCCTCGTGCACGTCCTCGGCCTGCCCGGCGCGGACCGTGCCGAGGCCGTGGCGGCTGCGCAGCCGGGTGACCGCATCGGGCTCGTCCGCGCCGGTCAGCACGAAGCCCTCGTGGCGCAGGGTATCGAGCCGCGCGACCTTGCGGCCGTAGAGCGGGTGGGCGCGGGCGCAGAACAGTTGCTGGGTCTCGACGAACATCGGCTCGTAAACGAGTTCGGGGCCGGCCGCGCCTTCGTAGCCGATGCCGACTTCGACTTCGGCCCGCGCGAGCGCATCGAGCACGCCGCGCCAGGGCGACACGCGCAGTTCCATCGCGATGCCCGGATGGCGGCGATGGAACGAGGCGATCGCATCGTCGAGTTCGGGGCAGACGATCGAAGAAATGAGCTGGATGCGGACCATGCCGCTGACCTGCCTGGTCGCCTGGGCGACCTGATGCTGGGCCATGCGGACATGTTCGAACATGTCCTCGCACAGCGCCTGCAGCGCCTTGCCGGCGGGGGTGATGCGGATGCCGCTGGTCGAGCGTTCGAACAGCCGCGCGCCAAGCTGGTCTTCCAGGCGCTTCAGGGCGGCGCTGATGCTGGGCTGCTGCTTGTTGAGCGCGCGCGCGGCCGCGCCGATGCCGTCGGCCCGGACGATTTCGAGAAAGACCTTGAGCAGGTTCCAGTCAACCGTGCGGGCAAAGTCGCGGTCGATCGGGCTGGCCGGATCGCTCATCGCGCACGGGCGGCGTCAGGCGCGGCGCCGCTCATGTCACTCGACAATCATGATTTCGGGTGTTTCGGCCCGCTTCGGGGCGCGGATGAAGACCAGCAACCCGATGAGCGCGAGCGAGAGCACGCCAAGCATATGGTAGATGTTGAGGTAGGCGAAGATGTTGGCCTGGTGGGTGACCATCTGGTCCATCTGCGCGAGCGAGGCTGTCGAGCCGAAATCGGCGTCGGGCAGGCGGAACTGGACCATCGGGGAATCGGGCCGGACATATTCGGTGAGGCGGGCCTTGTTGACTGCCTCGTCGACAATGAGGTCGCGCTGGAGGAACGAGATCCCGACCGCCATCCCGATATTGCGGACCAGATTGTACATCGCCGTACCTTCGTTGCGCAGCCCGCGCGGTAGCGTGGCGAAGCTGAGCGTGGTCAGCGGCACGAACAGCAGCCCCATCCCGAAGCCCTGGACGAAGCCGGCCATGGCCAGCGCCTGCGTGTCGACGCTGTTGTCCATCGCACTGTACATGAACATTCCGATCGCGCTGAGGATGAGCCCCAGGGCCAGCGGGAGGCGCGAGCCGAACTTCTGCATGATGAACGGCACCCCCAGCATCCCGATCATGCACGACAGCCCGCGCGGGAACGAGACGATGCCGGTGACCCATGCGGAATAGCCGAGCTGGTGCTGCATCATCGAGGTGAAGATCGGCACGAAGGCAAAGCTGGTGATGCCCAGAATGGCCCCCATCAGGGCGCCAACCGTGAAATTGCGGTCGGCGAAAATCTGCGGCTTGATGAACGTGTTGCGCGCGGTGAACATGTGGACGATCGTGAACCACGAGGCGAGCGCGGCGATTCCGGCCTCGATCCAGATCTCGGTGGATTCGAACCAGTCGCACTGCTGGCCGCGATCGAGCATCAACTGGAATGAACCCAGCGCGAGTGAGAGCGAGGCGAACCCGAAGAAATCGAAGCGTTCGGGGCTGAGCTTGTCCCGATTGCTCTGGAACAGCCAGATCCCCGCGATCGCCAGCAAACCGATCGGCAAGTTGATGAAGAAGACCCAGCGCCACGAGACCGCGTCGGTGATCCAGCCGCCGAGCGTCGGCCCCAGCAACGGGCCGAGCATCGTGCCGACCGAAAAGAACCCCATCGCCTTGCCGTGCAGCTCCGGCGGGTAGGAATCGAGCAGCGTCGCCTGGCTGAGCGGGACGAGGCCGGCACCGAACAGGCCCTGGACCATGCGGGCCAGCACCATCACGACAAGCGAGTTGGCCAGGCCGCAGGCGAGCGAAGCCACGACGAAGCCGACCACGCAGACCAGCATCATCCGCTTGCGCCCGAACCGGCTGGCGAGCCAGCCGCACAGCGGGGTACCGATCGCGGTGGCGATGATGTAAGAGGTCAGCACCCAGACGATTTCCTCCGGCCCGGCCGAGAGGGTGGCCTGCATGTGCGGCAGGGCGACATTGGCGATGGTCATGTCGACGGTGACCATCACGGTCGCGAGCATCACCGAGATGGTGATCAGCAGCCGGCTGGCCGGGTCAGGATAGTGCTCGTCGTGAGCCGTTTGCTCGTCAGTCATAAATCACCGGCATGGATTCGCTGAATACCCGCAACGCGCCGCCGTCAAGTCTGCCTTGCGCCGCCGGGGCCAGTTGCGGCCCTTGCCGTGCGCGGTTCAATCAACAATCGGCAGCGGTTCGGCGGCCGGTCGCGGGGCCGGCGGGCGCAGCAGGAAAAGCAGCGGAATCATCACGATCAGCAGCCAGCCGACGAACTGGTAGAGCGAGACATAGGCCAGCATCGACGCCTGCCGCATGACCATCCCGGAGATCCGCGCAAGGTCGGCAGTCACACCGAAATCGAGATCCGGCAGGCGCCACTGCACGAGCGGCGCATCCGGCCGGACATGTTCGACGAGGCCCGACCGCGCCGCCGCCATGCGCTGGATAAGCTGGGTCTGCAGCATCGACACGCCGATCGACGAACCGATGTTGCGGGTGAAACTGTACATGACCGCGCCTTCGGTCCGCAGCGCCGGCGGCAAGGTGGCGAACACGATCACCGACAGCGGCACGAAGATCAGCCCGGTGCCGAAGCCCTGGACGAACCCGTAGATCGCCATCGTGCGGGCATCGACCGAAAGATCGATGTCCGCCTGGAGAAACAGCGACCATGAGACGACCGCCAGCCCGCTGGCCAGTGACACGCGCGGCCCGATGATCGGGACCATGCGGCCGACCAGGATGAGCGAGATGATCATCCCCGCCCCCCGGGGAAAGCCGACGATCCCGCTGAACAGCGGCGACCAGCCGAGCAGTTGCTGCTGCATCACCACGATGATCGGCATGATGGCGAACGAGACCAGCCCCATCGCCGCGCTCAGGACCAGGCCGAGCGTGAGATTGCGATCCTTGAACAGCGAGGGGGTAATGAACGGTGCGGAGGTCGTCAGCATGTGGACCACCGCGATCCACAGCGCGACCACTGCCACCCCGGCCTCGATGCAGATTTCGGTCGACGAGAACCAGTCGAGCTGCTGGCCGCGATCGAGCACCAACTGGAACGCGCCGATCGCCAGCGACAGCGTGATGAACCCGAACATGTCGAAGCGCTGGGCGACGGTGCGGTGATGCTCGGCCTCGGAAAACCACAGGCCGGTGAGGGCGATCAGGCCGACCGGAACGTTGATGAAGAAGACCCAGCGCCAGGTGAAGCTGTCGGTCAGCCAGCCGCCGATGGTCGGGCCGAACAGCGGGCCGACCATCGTGCCGACCCCGAACAGCGCCATTGCCCGGGCGGTTCGCTCGGGCGGGTTGATATCGACCAGGGTGGCCTGGGCCAGCGGGATCAGCCCGGCCCCGAAAAACCCCTGGGCCAGCCGCGCGAACACCATGAAGCCCAGCGAATTGGCCGCGCCGCAGGCGAACGAGGCGATGGTGAAGCCCAGCGTGGCCGCCAGCATGGTCCGCTTGCGCCCGAACCGGGTTGCCAGCCAGCCGCCCAGCGGCATCGCGATCGCGGTGGCGACCAGGTAGGAGGTCAGCACCCAGACGATTTCTTCCGGGCCGGCGGCGAACGTGGCCTGCATATGCGGCAGCGCCACGTTGGCGATCGTCATGTCGAGCGAGACCAGCGTGCCGGCCGCCATCACCGAAAAGGTGATCAGCCGCCGCTGCGCCGGTGCCGGGTAATAGGGTTCACTCGCCACGGGTCGCGCCGATCATCATGTTGTGCATGTGCGGCTAGAAGAACCGCGCGCCCGCCAAGGTCAAGTCCCGGCCGGGCTCGATCATGCTCGGGATGCCTCTCAGGCCTGCCCGGTCTGGCTGGCGAGCAGCGCCGGGTCGATCCCTTCGGCCTTCCACGCCCCGGTCCAGCGTTGCCCGGCCGGGACCGCGAACAGGATATCGGGCCGCCCGTCGGCCACGTGCCAGCCGTGGTGGCGCAGTTCGTTTTCGAGCTGGCCGCCGCCCCACCCGGCATAGCCGAGCGCGAACAGCCAGCGCGACGGGCCGGTGCCTTCGGCAATCGCGCGCAACACGTCGTGCGAGAACGACAGCGAACACAAGGTGCCCGCCGTGATCGTGCCCATCCCGCTCCAGTCGGGCGAATGGAGGACGAAGCCGCGCTGCGGTTCGACCGGGCCGCCGAGATGGACCGGCGCATCCGGCGCCGCGCCGGGTTCGATTCCGGCTTCCTCGAGCACCGCGCGGAACCGCAGGCCATCGTGAATCCGGCCGATCCCGATGCCGAGCGCGCCGTGTTCGTCGTGCATGCACATCGCGATTACCGCGCGGGCGAAGCGCGGGTCGAACATGCCGGGCAAGGCCAGCAGGATGCGCCCCGCGAGATAGTGCGTCTCGCTCATGAGGGCGACGATACGCCAATCGGTGCCCGAGCGGAACCGCGTTCGGCCGATGCGCGGAGGGGTGCCGGAAAGCGATTTCGCGGTTGCACAATCGCCTGCGTCGGCGCACGACTTGCGCAGCAGGAAGCAACGGAGTTCATGCGTGATCGAAGTGGTCAGCACTACCCCATTCACCGACCAGAAGCCGGGCACCTCCGGCCTGCGCAAGAAGGTGAAGGTCTTTCAGCAGCCCGATTATGCCGAGAACCTCATCCAGTCGGTGTTCGACGTGCTGGAGGGCTTTGCCGGCAAGACGCTGGTGATCGGCGGCGACGGGCGCTTCCTCAATCGCGAGGTGATCCAGATCGCGCTGCGGATGGCGGCGGCCAATGGCTTCGGCCGGGTGCTGGTGGGGCAAGGGGGCATTCTTTCCACCCCGGCGGCGAGCCATGTGATTCGCAAATATGGGGCGTTCGGCGGGCTGGTGCTTTCGGCCAGCCACAACCCCGGCGGGCCGGACGAGGATTTCGGGATCAAGTACAATATCGGCAACGGCGGCCCCGCGCCCGAGGCGGTGACCGAGGCGATTTATGCCCGCACGCTGGCGATCGATGCCTACCGGACGCTTCGCGCGCCCGATGTCGATATCGACACGCCCGGCACGTGCGAGCTTGGCGGGATGACGGTCGAGGTGATCGATCCGGTTGCCGACTATGCCGACCTGATGGAGAGCCTGTTCGATTTTGCCGCGATCCGGGCGATGCTGGGCGCGGGCTTCACCATGTCGTTCGACGCGATGAGCGCGGTGACCGGGCCTTACGCGAAGGAGATCTTCGAGGTCCGGCTGGGCGCGCCGGCGGGCACGGTGGTGAACGGCACCCCGCTGCCGGACTTCGGGCACCATCATCCCGACCCGAACCTGGTCCACGCGCGCGCGCTCCATGAGCGGATGATGGGGCCGGACGCGCCCGATTTCGGCGCGGCTTCCGATGGCGACGGCGATCGCAACCTGATCATCGGCAAGGGGCAATATGTGACCCCGTCGGATTCGCTCGCGGTGCTGGCGGCGAATGCCCGGCTCGCGCCCGGCTATGCCGGGGGGCTGGCGGGGATAGCACGATCAATGCCGACCAGCGGGGCGGCGGACCGGGTGGCCGAGGGGCTGGGCATTCCGCTTTATGAAACGCCGACCGGGTGGAAATTCTTCGGCAACCTGCTTGATGCCGGGATGGTGACGATCTGCGGCGAGGAAAGCGCGGGAACAGGCTCGGACCACGTGCGCGAGAAGGACGGGGTCTGGGCGGTGCTGCTCTGGCTCAACGTGCTGGCGGCGCGCAAGGTCGGCGTGGCGGCGATCATGGCGGATCACTGGGCGCAGTTCGGCCGCAACTACTATGCCCGCCACGACTATGAGGGGATCGCGAGCGAGCGGGCCGATGCGCTGATGGCCGCGCTGCGCGCCAGCCTGCCGGATCTGCCGGGCCGCGCGACCCCGGCGGGCGCGGTGAGCGCGGCCGACGACTTTGCCTATACCGATCCGACCGACGGTTCGGTGAGCGCCCGCCAGGGTGTGCGGGTGCTGTTCGCCGATGGCTCACGCGCGGTGTTCCGCCTGTCCGGCACGGGCACGCAAGGGGCGACGCTGCGGGTCTATATCGAGCGCTACGAGCCGGCCGGGGGAAATCTCGCGCTCGATACGGGCGATGCGCTGGCGCCGTTGATCGCCGCAGCCGAGGCGGTGGCGGCAATCCGGGAATACACCGGGATGGACCGCCCGAGCGTGATTACCTGACGGCTTGGCCGAACGACTTGCGGGGTGACAGCACGCGCAACGCGCCGGCGGCAAGCCGGATCAGCGGACGCTCGGCCGCGGCGATGCGCGACCAGTCCACCCGGCGGGCGGCGATCCGCAGCGGGCCGTTGTCGAACCGGTCGGGATTGCCGTTGAGCGAATGATAATTGTCGCCCGGCTCGACCGCGTCCGGACCGAGCCACTGCGGTTCGCCGGGCAGCGTGACGCCGAGCGTGGCGAGCGCGGCGGCCAGTGCGGCGCGCGGGGCGCGGCACAATTCCTGATAATCGACGCGGGCGACAGGATGGACCCGGGCCAGCAGCGCGGCGAACCGGTCCGCCTTCCACCAATCGAGCGCGGCGGCGCGCACCGGTATGCGCTGCATCGCCGTGCCGAGGCCGGGATCGAACTTCACCGAGCGCCATGAGACGATCACGTCCGCCGGATCGCGGTGGAGGTGGAGCACGGCGACGCGCGGATCGCAGGCGAGCAGCCATGCGCGCGGGCCGGCCTTCGAGCTATCCACCACCAGCGAACTGCCGCTGACCCGCGCGATCGCATCGAACAGCCGGAACTGGAGGGCGAGGAAACGCTGAACTTGCGGGTCTGCCCGCAGCGAATCGAGCGAAAAGCGGTGGCGGGCGATGAAGCCGCTGCGGCAGACCGTGCCTTCCAGGGCCGGCAGTTCCTCCAGCGTGGCGCGATCGAAGCCGGCTTCGGCAACGATCCGCCGCCAGCGATCGTCGGCGGCGAAGGGCGCGCCGCACGAGCAGGTGATCGCATCAGCGGGCAGGCGCCACAGGCAGTGCAGTTCGCCCACCGAGCAGGCGCCCGGGGCCGAATGAAGGATCCTTTCCAGCAAGGTCGACCCGCTGCGGCCCGACCCGGAAATGTAGATAACCTGCTTGACCGCACCCATGATTCCGCCCCGTCCGATGAGCGGCGAGGATAGGCGGCTTTGCCCGCAGCCCACGCGCAGATGCCGTCATTTCGGATGTAGTGCTCCAACCGCCGGCGGTTTGTGTGGCTATGAGAATGCCGGTCATGTCAGCGTACCGGCTCCCCTTTATCATTGAACGCCCGCGCCGGCCGGGCGGCGCTGGCGCAGGCGGCGCCATGGCGGCCGGAGCAGTACCGGGCGGGGCTGCGGCCGGAGCAGGAGCGGACGGGCGGGCCGGCGCGGCGCGGATCGGCTGGCTCGATACCGCGCGCGGGCTCGGGATCATCCTGGTCGTGATCGGCCATGCCCTCGGCGGGATCATCGATTCGCCGCTCGGAACCGGGCTTGATCCGTTTCGCCGCGCTTTCTTCGCCATCTACACGTTCCACATGCCGCTGTTCTTCGTGCTGTCCGGGTTGCTGGTCGGTGCGCGGATCGGGCGCGGCGCCCGCCCGTTTCTGAGCGGCCTGCTGGCAACCGTGGTCTGGCCCTACTTCCTGTGGTCGGCGGTGCAGTTCGGCGTGATCTGCGCGTTGGGTTCGCTGGTGAACCACCCCGGCGCGAACTGGCTGACGACGGTGCTTGCGCTCCCGTGGAAGACGGTTTCACAGTTCTGGTTTCTCTACGTGCTGTTCTGGCTCCACGTGATCGCGGTGACCGTGCTGCCGCGCTTCGGACGGGAAGGGCTGGTGCTGCTGGGGCTCGCAGCCAAGGCGCTGGCCGTGATCGTGCCGCTGCAGCCGCCGCTCAAATTCGTGCTGGTGAACCTGCTGTGGTATGCGATCGGGGTCTGGTTGACCCCGGAAGGGCTGCGCCGGCTGGTGGTCGGCCAGCCGCTCGCCGTGCGCGCCGCGGTGCTGCCCGCGCTGGCGGGTGCGACCATCGGCGCGACGTTGCTGGCGGTGGGGCAATATGGGCCGGACCTGCCGCTGGCGACTGCCGGGTCGGCCCAGATCGCCAATCTCGCGTGGCGCTTGCCGGTGCTCGCCGCCGCGATCTTCGGCCTGCTGGCGGTAGTGGGGCTGGCCAGCGTGGCGGGCCGAGCGAGTGGCCCGCTGGCGCAGATCGGCCGGCTGACAATGCCGATTTTCGTGCTCCACGTGCTGTTCATTGCCGGGGCGCGGATCGTGCTGACCGAGCTGGGCCTGATTACCGATCCGGCCGCGCTGCTGGCGCTGCTGGTGTTGGCCGGGGTGGCGGGTCCGCTCCTTGTCGAACGGGCGCTGCGGCCGCTGCGGCTGCAGCGATGGCTGGGGTTCTGACATGACCCACCCTGCGCCCGTTCTGGCTGCCCCGGCCGCGCCCACCCTGGGCTTGCAACTGAACGGCAAGTTCCTCTCTGCCGCGCCGACCGGGGTGCACCGGGTGGCGGAAGAACTCGGCAATGCGCTGGCCGACCTGATCGCCGAAGGCCATCCGGCCGCGCGCGGGCTGGCGCTCGAGGTGCTGTCGCCGCGCGATGGCATGGCCCGGGCCGGGGCGATGCGCAGCCCCGTGCGGATGCTGGGGCCGTTCGTGCACATTCCCTGGGAGCAACTGGCGCTGCCGCTCCGGCGCGCGCGTGGCTGGGGTGAAGGAACCGGTTCGGAGCAAGCATCCGGTCCCGGTGGCGAGCCGGCTGCGCAGGGAGGGCCTGCCGCCGGGCCGAGGTGGGGTTACGGGCAGAACCGCAGCTTGCCGAAGGGCCGCGCGCTGCTGCTCAACTTGTGCAACCTTGGCCCGGTGCTCACCCGCGACGCGGTGACGATGATCCACGATGTGCAGGTGCTGCTTTCGCCGAAGTCGTACCGTCCGGCGTTTCGCGCCTGGTATCGCCTGATCCAGCCGCTGATCGCCCGGCGGCACCGCCTGCTGCTTACGGTTTCGGACTATTCGCGCCGCCAGATCGTCGCGGCCGAACTCGCGCCCGCGGCCCGCGTCGCGGTGATCCACAACGGGGTCGATCATGTCCGCGCGGTGCTGCCGGAGCCGCGGATCGTCGCACGGCTCGGCCTGGTGCCGGGCAGCTACGTGCTCGCGCTGGCGAACACCCAGGCGCACAAGAACATCGGCGTGCTGCTGCGCGCCTTCGCCGCGCCCGAGCTTGCCGGGGTGCGGCTCGTGCTGTTCGGCGGGGCCGACCGGGGCGCATTTGCTGCCGAGGGCCATACGATGCCGGACAATGTCGTGTTTGCGGGGCGGGTGGAAGATGGCGAGCTGCGCGCGCTGATGGAGGCGGCGCTGTGCCTTGCCTTCCCCTCGACCACCGAAGGGTTCGGCCTGCCGCCGCTTGAGGCGATGCTGCTCGGCTGCCCGGCCGTGGTCGCTCCGTGCGGGGCCTTGCCGGAGATCTGCGGCACGGCGGCGCTCTATGCCCAGCCTGACGATCCGGCCGCGTGGACCGCCGCGATCAGCCGGCTGCACGATGATGCGGACTTGCGCAAGCACTGCGTGGCGGCCGGCCGCGCGCGCGCCGAGATGTTCACCTGGCGCGCTGCCGCGCTGAACCTGGCTGCGGTGCTCGGGCAGTTCCGCTAGGATCGGAACCCGGCCTTCGCCCTGGCGGGGCGACGGCGCGCGGTGATTGGTTCTAACTGGCCCGGCGCCGGGCTGGGTGGGCTGGGGCCGGAACTGCCAATCGCGCGGCCTTCCGGTTTGCGTCGCGCCCCTATCTTTCGGAGCCTCGAAGTCTTCGAGAGGCTCGCCGGTGTGATCGATTGGTTTCGGCCTGTAGTCCGCCGCCGCCCGAGGGACGGATGCGCGGGGTGCGGCGCGGCCGGGAAGTCGCTCTCGTGCCATTCCGCTGCCAGGCGACCTGATCCGGAACGGAGGTAGTTTGGACCCGGAATCGCGCGGAACGAGGCATAATGCACGCAGCGTCAACCCGCCTGCTTTGCCGGCAGCCGCTTGAGGGCTTTGCGAATGATCCGCCGATTTGTGTTTTCCCTGTTACCGGCCCTGTTACCGGCCCTGTTTCGGACGGCGCTCGTGCCGGCGTCGCTGCTGTTGCTGGGCGCCTGCGCTCCGGCCAATCTGGCCGAACGCGCCAGTGTCGGCGCCTTTGAATACCGGATCGGCACGGGCGATCGCCTGCATGTGACGACTTACGGGGAAGACCGGTTGACCGGCGATTTCGGGGTCGGCGCGAATGGCGCTGTGGCCTTCCCGTTGCTCGGGCCGGTCCAGGCCGCCGGCAAGACCCTGGGCGAGTTCAATGCCGAATTGCAGCGCCGGCTCGCCAGCGAGTTCATGCGCAACCCCCGCGTCGCGGTGGAGACGATCAACTTTCGCCCGGTCTATATTCTGGGCGAGGTCCAGCGCCCCGGCGAGTTTCCTTATGGCGAGCGCATGAGCGTCTATGCGCTGGTCGCCAAGGCCGGGGGGTTCACGTACCGCGCCAGCGAGAAATATGCCTATGTCCGCGCCGAGCACGAGACTGCCGAGCGCGCGGTGCGCCTGACGAGCGCGACCGCGGTTCAGCCGGGGGACACGATCCGGATTCCGGAGCGAAATTTCTGATCCGGCCTGCGGGAACCTGCCCGTGCGGGTCCGACGTTTCCGCCGCAACAGGGCATAGATGATGAACGCAATCCGACCCGACGAACATCTGATGTGCCGGCTGGGCAACGGCTCCGGATTTTGGCCGGAGGCACTGCGGCCCCCGCTGCCGGGATCGGATCTTTTCCGGCGGGAGCTCGACCGGCCAGAAGGTTCCCGGCCAGATGATTCCCGGCCAGATAATTCCCGATCGGAGCGTTCCCAAACGGATGTTTTCCGATCCGATGTTGCCCGGTTGCGGCTGGCTTGGCGGGGCTCGGTCCGGACGGACTCCCTTCCTCGTGAATCTGCCGGTGCTGCCGGGCTGCCTGGGCGGGCAGCGGAAATCACGGTTCCAGCGAGGCCGCAACGCCGACCCCGCCCCGGGGTTTTTGCCGCAGCCGTACGGCGGCCGGGACTGCTGCCCGAAGCTCCGGCCGGCGTGCTTCCGCGTGCCGGGCGAGACAGCGAGCCGGGCAGCGCGCCGGGCGCGGGCGTGATCGATGCGGACACTCGCGCGAACCATGCGGACTATCGGATGCTACCGGCCGGACCGGACGGGGTGACCGGCCTTGGCGCAGCGTTGAAGCGCGCTTTCGACATCGCCTTTGCGGCGAGCTTCCTGGCTGTCGCGCTGCCGTTCATGCTGCTGCTGGCGGCGGCGCTGCAGGTGAATAGTCCGGGCCGGCTGTTCTTCGTGCAGCGGCGGATCGGCCATCGCGGCAGGACGTTCCGCTGCATCAAGTTCCGCACCATGCGCGCGGACGCGGCGAGGGTTCTGGCCGAAACGCTGGCCGCATGCCCAGCCGCGCGCCGCGAATGGGCAGCCGACCACAAGCTGCGCGACGATCCGCGCGTCTCGGGCCTGGGCAAGGTGGTCCGCAAGCTGAGCCTCGACGAGTTGCCACAGCTCATCAACATTCTGCGCGGCGAAATGAGCGTGGTCGGGCCGCGCCCGATCGTCGTGGCGGAAATTGCGAAATATGGACCGCGCTTTGCCGATTACTGCGCGGTGAAGCCGGGCCTGACCGGCCTGTGGCAAATCAGCGGCCGCAACGACGTGTCCTATGCGCAGCGGGTGGACCTCGACCGGCAATACCGGCTGCGTGCCTCGTTCCTTTTCGACCTGCGGATCGTGTTGCGCACCATCCCGGCGGTGCTGGGGGCCAGCGGCAGCTATTGAGCGCGAAACCGCGCCGGGCGGACCCGGTGGGTGAGCGCCACGGCGCATCCGCGCGCACGGTGCCGCTGGCGCGCGACGCCGGTGCCTTGATTCCGGTGTCTTGCGAGAACGGGGGAATTTGTGTGCAGGGAACCTGGCCTCCGGGGAGCGGCCTCCGGGGAACGGCCATCCGGGAAACGGACCGGTTGGCAAACGGGCCGGTCGGAAAGTTTCGTGAGCGATTGCGCAGGGAAGCAATGACGGGTGCGTTCAGGCACATGGATTGGTTGCACGACGGCCAGCGACAACGACGGCCAGCGACAACGACGGGCAGCGACAACGACGGGCAGCGACAGGGAGGACGGCTTGCTCGGGGGCGGGGCGTTCCAGGATTGATTTCGCAGCAGACCTTCTGGCCAGCTCCGTTCGTTGCCGGACTTGCGCAAGCGGGCAAGCCCGCTTGGTCCTGCGCCGAACGAGCCTGCGGTGCGCAGGGCGGATCCGGGAGATCCTGTTCGGCAGCTCGCGCGGGGGATCGCGCAATTCCGGCTTTGCCCGGCGGGCTCGCGCGCTCAGACCGTGGCGACGGGCGTGACCGGGGAGCCGACCGCGCCGGGTAGCCGCAAGGGCGGGGCGGTCAGCAGGCAGGCGGTGCGCCGCTCCTGCAGCAGCCAGCGTGACAGTTCGCCGATCCGCCATAGTTCGCCCAGATGTATGCCGAGCTTGAACAGGCACAGCTCGTGGAGCGGCAGCATGGTGTGATCGCCGGCTTCGTGATCGGCAAAGCCGACGCCTTCCACCGCCTGATTGTCGGAGCAGATGGCGACCAGGCCGGATCGATCGATCCAGTTGCGCAGGCGCTCGTCCCGCCCATCGAGGACCGCGCCAACGGTGTGCAGGACGTCGGAGGGCTGCTTTCCCATGCGCAGCAGGGCATCGTCGAGCCCGGCGTGCAGCAACAGGAAATCGCCGCGCCGCACTTCGACCCGTTGTGCCCGCATCGCCTGTTCGAGCATCTCGAAATCGACCCAGGTCCGGCCGGCGCCGAAGTGTTCGACCAGGCTCAGCACCACGGCGCGGCCTTGCGCGCAATTGGCTGCGAGGTTTTCGATCCCGAGCGCGGCGGCGCGCGGGGGATGGCCGCCTTGCGGCGCGATCAGGTGCTCATCGGCGCGATAGCCGTTGTAGTAGACGATTTCCGCGATGCCGTCGCCGTCCGCGTCGAACCGGGCACCCCAATGGGCGAGCGAATCCCACTGGGTCGAATACTGCGTGTGGAGGACCACGCCATCATCGCAGACCACGCCGCGCGGCCGATCGGTGCCGATGCCCATCGGCAGGTTGTACCAATCGCCACCTTCGCCGTCCGTGGTGGAAAACAGGCGGGGGGCCTTGCGCGCTTCCGGCTGCGCATCGCCGCCGGGATAGTCGAGCGGCAGGCTGAGGCAGAAGGCCAGCCCTTCGCGCGCTTCGGCCAGAGCCGCCCGGCGGACTTCGCGGGTGATCAGGTTCATCCGACCGAGCTGGTCGTCCGGGCCGAAATCGCCCCAGTTCGAGCCTTCCGGCCGCCTGACCCAGCGGGGCCTGCCGGCGTTGCCCGCGGCCATCCAGGCGGCTTCCTGCGGCAGTCCCCGCGCGGATGGGCCGGCGGTGCTGCGGCAGTTCGCCGTTGCCGGCGGCGTTTCCGGCCGAGAGGGACGTCCACGCATCATCGCTCGCTCTCCTGCAACCAGTGTTGCCCCGCGCCGGATTGCCCGGCTGCCGGTACGGTATAGTGCGCCGCCGACCGGCCGCAACGCCCGAACCGGGCAAGCCCGGATTCCGGGAGCGCAGCCACAGTGAATTGTCGCGAAGCAGACAGGTCCGGCATGCTCCGCACATTTTTGACGGGCGGAAATGCCGGAAATCCGGGCTTTCCGCACATGGCACGTGTTTTGCTTTCAATGGAGCGTGGGGAGAAAAACGTAAGTTGAACGACAAATTCGCAGGAGATTACCGTGGCCAACATAACGTTTTCCTCTCCCCGTATGTCCAATGACGTGACGGTCTATGCCGTCGCCGGGGATCGCGGGACCATTCTTGCTGTTGCCAAGCAGCACAAAATTCCGATTCCGTTCGATTGCCAGGATGGCGAATGCGGATCGTGCATCGTCGAGGTCAGCCATCTGGCTGCGCCGACGAAATACAGCAAATACGGCGTCGCCCTCACCGAAAAGGAAAAGGAAGCGCTCAAGCAACTCGGCAAGATCACCAAGGAGGAGATCTTCGAGGCCGAGGTCAACGACCTGCCGCCGCGCTACCGACTGGCCTGCCAGTGCTTCGTGCGCAACGAGGACATTCTGGTGCGCTTCGAAGGCGACGAGACCTTGCCCGCCCAGACCCCGCACATCACCCATGCGGCGCAGCGCTTCACCGGCGGGATCGAGATGGCCTCGGTCGAGGAGTTCCTCGGCTATGCGGTCAAGATCGAGGAAGATGCCGCGCTCCATTTTGACGGCCTGGCCGACAAGATGGCGGAATGCGGCAACGAAGAGGTGACGCGGCTGTTTCGCCAACTCGCCGCCTTCTCGCGGCTCCATCTGGGCGAGGCCAAGGCCCGTGCCGGCAAGCTCGCGCCCGATCTGGTGATCCCGCCCGACTATGTCTGGCCCGATCAGGTTACGCCCGAACGCACCTCGCTGATGGCGGGCGATCCGGCCTTGACCCGGCTGGATGCGCTGAAGGCGGCGCTGCAGGGCGAAAAGCGCGGCTATGAATTCTATCTGGCGGTGGCCGCCAAGACCAGCATTCCCGAGATCAGGGACATGGCGCGGGTCTTCGTCAGGGAAGAAGCCGAGCACGTGAAGATTCTCGAAGCGTGGATCACGCGTGAGGAATGGGCCGTTCAAAATCCCGAACCTCAGGCGCCCGAACCTCAGGCAACCGCGTAATCCCGTTCGTGCCAGGCCTTCGGTGGTGCGCATTCCGTGCGGATGTTTCCCACCGGAGGCGGGCACGCATCAGTGCCGAGAGGACTTGCGATGGAAACCGTTGAAGAATTTCTCGCTCATGCGATTCAATTGGAGCGCGAGGCGGCCGACCGGTTCGGTCAGTTGGCCGTCGCCATGGAGACGAGCGGCAACCGGGCGGTGGCCAAGCTGTTCCACCAACTGGCGGAATATTCGCGGATGCATCTGGCCGACGCGCAGGCGCGCGCGGGCTTTCGCGATATCCCGCAGCTCGCACCCGAGCAGTTCGACTGGCCGGACAGCGAGAGCCCGGAATCGGCCGCGATCTGGGCGGCGGACCCGCTGATCGGCGCGGACGAGGCGCTGGAGACTGCCCTGGCGGCCGAAACGGCGGGGCTCGAATATTATGCCTCGGTGCTCGCGAGTGCGACCGACCCGGAAATCGTTACGTTCGCCCGCGAATTCGTCGACGAGGAGAGTGACCACGTGGCCGAGCTCAAACGGTGGATTGCAGCGCGCAAGGCCGGACAGGCGGCGCCAGTCAACAGCTAGGGCCGGCAACGCTGGGGCCGGGACATCGAACATCGCGGCATAGCTTGCGCCATGCCCGAATTGCCGGAGAACGAACATGATCGCCAGTGCCGAGAAAGTGGAAGAAAAGCTCTACTTCGATCGCTTCGTGGTCGATGCGGGCAGGCCGCATATTCGGGTCAAACCCCATACGACGCCGTCGCCGGAATTGCGCGCGATGATCCATTTGTGCCCGGCCGGGTGCTATAGCGCGGGGACCGACGGGGTGGTTGAAATCTCGCCCGACGGCTGCCTTGAGTGTGGCACCTGCCGGATAGTCACCCGCCTGACCGGCGAGATCGAGTGGAACTATCCGCGCGGCGGCTTCGGCATCCTCTACAAGTTCGGGTAAGGCCATGCGAACCATGTGCAAGCCGCCGGCGAGGTGACCGCAATGCGGAGTGACGCCCCCTTCGACGACATCGATTTCGGCGAACTGCCGGACAGTGTGAACGAACTGCTGCAACGCGGCGTTATCGCCCATCGCGGTGACCGGGCCGAGGCGGACCGGCTGTTTCGCGCGGCGCTGGCGCTCGATCCGGCGGCCCTGCCGACTTATCTGTGCCTCTACAAGATCCACACTTATCAGGGCAATCTGGCGGAGGCGCGGACGATTGCGCAGGCCGGGCTGGCCGAAGCGGCGCGGCAGGCGGAATGGCTGGGTCCGTGGCAGCACTGGCCGGTCGCGCCCGCACCGCTCGATGGTCCAGGGCGCTTCGCGCTCTATACACTGAAAGCCCTGGCCTTCATCGCGCTGCGCGATAACCGGACGGACGATGCGGCCGAAATCCTCACCGCCTTGCGCCGGCTCGATCCGGCGGGCGCAGTCGGGTGGCCGGTGATCGCCGCGCTGGCGGACGGGATCGGGGAGGCCGTGGCCGCATGAAGCTGATGATCGAACGGCCTTATGTCGATGCGCTGGTCGAGGCCTGGCCCGAACTGTCGCCGCTGAGCGAGCAATTGCGCTTCGGCGAACGCGCCGAAGTGCCGGTCGCCCAGCTCACTGCCGAGCAGTGCGCGCATCTGGGGACGCTGTTTCGCAAAGGCGGGCCGGAAATGCAGCTTCGCGCCGCGCAACTGGCGACGCTGCGCGCGGTGCTGGACGAGGGCGGGCGGCGCTTCACGCCCAACGATCTGGAGGATTTCCTCGCGGCGCTGCTGCGTTATCTGCTTGCAGGCGGCATCCGGGGCTGGGTGTTCAGCGCCGACGTTTCGCGCCGGCCGCTGCCCTATGTCGTCACCCGGATCGATTACACTCCCACCAACAACGAGGAATCGGGCAAGGTCTTTCTGGAGCTGAAGGCCAATGCCAAGGGCAGCCTGATCACCAATGTCATCCGCGTGACCGCCAGCGACATCGATGGGCGCACGGTCGGCGAAGTCTTCGTGGCCAAGGGGTTTCTCAAGGAAACGCCCGAACTGATCGGCGCCTATGATGCCACCGCCAGCCGCTATTTCGACTGGCGTGGCCGCTATGGCGAGCAGTTTTCCGCCGCAGGCCGGGCGTTCTATGCCGAAGACCCGACCTCGCCGCACCGCGATACCGACTGGGCCCGCAAGGACATGGTAGTGCTTTCGGCGAGCGGCGGCAAAGCCCGGCTGGTTAACGACGAGGGCATCCTGACCGAGCGCGCGCTGACGCTCGACGTGCCGGGCGAGATCCTGGTTTCCTATTTGCGCCGCGCCGCCAAGAGCAACCAGTACGACAATGAGGACGAAGTTCGCGCGCTGGCCGAAACGATTCCGGCCGGAATGTTCACCGCCATTCCGGTCCATGCGCTGGTGCTGATGTTCCACCTCGATCTGCACCACTAAGTCTGGGTGCACGTCGACGACATGGAGCCTTATGCCTATCAGCCGGCGCTGAAGCAGAAGCTGGTGCTGCCGCCCGAGCAGACCGACCTGATCGATATCCTGACCGCCGAGATGGACGTGCTGATGGACGATATCGTCGAGGGCAAATCGGGCGGCACCACCGTGCTGTGTGCCGGACCGGCCGGAGTGGGCAAGACGCTGACCGCCGAGGTCTATTCCGAAATCATCCGCCGCCCGCTCTATCGGGTTCATTCGGGCCAGCTCGGGCTGAATGTCGCCCAGATGGAAGGGGCGCTGAAGGATGTGCTGACCCGCGCCCAGCGCTGGGGCGCGGTCATGCTGATCGACGAGGCCGACGTCTATATCAAGCGCCGCGACGACGACATGACGATGAACGCGGTGGTGGGCGTGTTCCTGCGGGTGCTCGAATACTTCAACGGGTTGCTGTTCCTCACCACCAACCGGGTGGACGATATCGACGAGGCGATCGTCTCGCGCTGCATCGCGCTTATCA
>VMTF01000170.1 GCA_013791705.1 Sphingomonadales bacterium
AATGCCTGAAGTATAAAGAGTTTATCTGTAGGCGTATAGCGACAAGTTATGCTGCGGCCACATTGCGTGGTCCGCGATCTGGCTGAGCCGGCCCTGCTTCCGCATAAAGTGCTTCGACAGGGGGCCGATTCAGCCGCTTCGAAATGTCAGGTTATCGGGTTCCGGCAGTCCCGACAATCGCCAAAGTGAACGATACCCGCCTCTTGTGAGCAGCCGCAGCATAACTTGTCGCTATACGCCTACAGATAAACTCTTTATACTTCAGGCATTTTCCTCGGCTTCTTCGCCGCGATCGACCATTCCGAGCAGCTTTAGTTTGCGGTGCAGTGCAGATCGCTCCATTCCGATGAAGGTCGCCGTCTTGGAGATATTCCCGGAAAAGCGCCGAATTTGCACACGCAGATATTCACGTTCGAAATTCTCGCGCGCCTCGCGCAGCGGCACTCCCATCAGCGCGGATGCCTGCGAATCCCCGCTTAGCCGGCTCGTCACGATCTCCGCCGGAAGCATGTCCGCTTCGATGCAACCGAGCTTATCGCGCGGCGTCAGGATGATCGTTCGCTCGACCACGTTGCGCAATTGGCGGACATTGCCCGGCCATTCATAGGCCTGCAGCGCGGCCATCGCCTCGGACGACACTTCGGGCGGGGCAATGCCCTGGTCGGTGGCGAACCGGGCGAAAAAGTGTTCGACCAGCGCCGGAATGTCGTCGCGCCGATCGGCCAGCGCCGGAACCAGCACCGGAACGACGTTCAGGCGATAGAACAGATCCTCGCGGAAGCGGCGCTCGGCGATCTCGCGTTCGAGGTTCTTCGAGGTGGACGACACCACCCGCACATCCACCCGGATCGAACGATGGCCGCCGACGCGGACAAACGCCTGATCGGTCAGAACCCGCAGGATGCGGGCCTGGGTCGAGGCCGGCATGTCCGCCACTTCATCGAAATAGAGCGTGCCGCCGTTGGCCATTTCGAGCAGCCCCGGCCGGACCAGGTTGCCGTCCTGTTCCTCACCAAACAGTTCGTGTTCGAACCGTTCCGGGGTGATTCGGGCCGAGTTGACCGACACGAAGGCGCTGCCGGCGCGCGAACTCCACGAATGCAGCAGCCGCGCGGCCACTTCCTTGCCCGCCCCGGCCGGACCGGAGATCAGCAGGCGGCTACCCGTGTTGGCGACGCGCTTCAGCGTGGCGCGCACATGGTTGATCGCGGCACTGTTGCCGGTGAATTCCTGCGTGTCGGAAAAACCCTGGCGCAGTTGGGCGTTTGCGCGGCGCAGGCGCTCGGTTTCCGTCGCCCGCTCCACCAGCAGCAAGAGGCGCTCGGCCTCGAACGGCTTTTCGATGAAATCCATCGCGCCGCGACTGATCGCGGAAACAGCCGTGTCGATGTTGCCATGGCCGGAGAAAATGATCACCGGCAGTTCCGGCTCGCGCGCCTTGATCGCATCGAGCACTTCAAGCCCGTCCATCGGGCTCCCGTGCAACCAGACGTCGAGCAGGACCAGACTGGGGCGGCGCTGATCGACTGCCTCAAGCGCGGCGCGGCTGTCGCCCGCGGTGCGGCATTCGTAGCCTTCGTCGCTGAGCACGCCGGCCACGAGTTCACGAATGTCGCGTTCGTCGTCAACGATCAGGATATCGAGCGCCATCTCACCTCCTCACAGCCCGTTTTGCGGGCATTCATTCGGCCGCCTCGGGCGCACGTTCGCCCGGCTGATGACCATTGGTCCGTTGCTTGCTCAGCGGATCGCACGCGAACCGCAAGGTAACCGCAGCGCCGCCATCCCCGGCATTGCCGAAGACCATCTCGCCGCCATGTTCCTCGACGATCTTCTTCACGATCGCCAGGCCAAGCCCGGTGCCCTTCTCCCGTGTTGTCATATAGGGTTCGACAATCCGCTCGCGCTCTTGCGGCAGGCCGATGCCGTTATCGGCAATGGTGATCGCGATCACCCCGCCCTCGCCCGCGCTATCGCCCTTGGCCGGGCCGCACCCCTCGCCCCGCATGGTGACGGCGATGCGGCCGCGATAGGCGCTTTCATCCGTGCGGGTGCGGGCATCGATCGCCTCGACCGCGTTCTTGAGCACGTTGGTCATCGCCTGGCCGAACTGATGGCGGTCGCACAGAATCCGGCCCAGTTCGGCTTCACCTAGCGCGGCGTCGTCGGCCACGAAGGAAAACGCGATGTCCGGCCGGGCAACTTCCTGCAGGAACAGCGACTGCCGGGCGAGATCGACCGGATCTTCCGCGCGGAAAACCGGCTTGGGCAAACGGGCAAACGAGGAGAATTCATCGACCATTTTCCGGAGTTCGCCGACCTGACGGACAATCGTGTTGGTCAATTCGTCGAACAGTTCGGGATCCTGTTCGATCTGCTTGCGGTAACGCCGCTTGAGCCGCTCGGTCGCCAATTGGATCGGCGTGAGCGGATTCTTGATCTCGTGCGCGATGCGCCGGGCGACGTCCGACCACGCGGCCTGGCGCTGATCGAGCAATTGCCGGGTAATGTCCTCGAACGTGATAACGTGCCCGGCCCGGTCGCGCGCGATCCGGACCGCCAGGGTGAGCAGTTCGCCGCCCTTGCTGTGCTGGATCACGGCAGAATCGCGCTCACCCTCGACCAGCGCCGCGATCTGCGGGGCAATGTCGGAGAGCAGTTCGTTGGCCGGATGATCTTCCTGGCGATCGAACAGCAGCGCCTGGGCCGGCGTATTGATCAGGCGGACCCGACCCCTGCCATCGACCGAAATCACCCCGGCGCTGACCGATTCGAGCACCGCCTCGATAAACGCACGGCGTTCGTGGAGTTGCTGGTTGGCGCCGACCAGGGCCTGCGTCTGGCGCTCGATCTGCGCGGTCATGCGATTGAAGGCGCGATTGAGCTGGCCGATCTCGTCGGCCCCGGTTCGCCCTTCGACCCGCAACGCATAGTTCCCGCTGCCGACCCGGCGAGCCGCGCCGACAAGATCGTAAAGCGGTTTCACCTGCCGGTCCGCGAAGCGCAGCGCGAACCACACCGACAGCCCGACCAGCGCGAGCGACGCGACGAACAGCGCGACATTGAAGCGCAATTGCAGCGTTCGGGCGCGGCTGGTCAGCACTTCATAGGCACGCACGATATTCTGCGCGCGCTGCCCCTGACTGAACGCCAGCAGGTCCGACGAGCGTGCCGCGTAAAGATAGACCCCCGTATCGCGATCGATCGGCGTAACCGCCTCGATCCGGTCGGCATTGGCGGTGACCACCATCGGCTCGCCCGCCTCGAGCCGGCCGAGCACGTCGCCGGTAATCCGTTCGCGGGTGGAATTCTTTTCCGGATCGACGATTGCAGCGGTGCGCAGCTTGCCGTCCGCGCCCTTCTGGATGATCGCGCTTTCGTTCAGCTTGCGACTGACGACCTGGTAGGAATAGCCCTCGGCGAAGGCCGGGCTGACGATGGGGGCCTGATCCAGATAATCCCGCAAGTCGCTTGCCATTGCGACGGTCTCGTTGCCGACGTCCCTCAGGTTCTGCTCGTAATAGCCGCGCGCCAGCTTGTTGGCGTTCTCCAGCAATCCGCGCGACGAATCGGAAAACCAGAACTCGACGCCCGACTGGAACAGGTAGGACGCGAAGATCACCACCAGCAGCGTCGGAATGGCCGAGATCAGCGAAAAGAAGAACACGAGTTGCGTGTGCAGCCGCCCGGTGCCGCCAAGGGTTTCGGCCGCGCGGCGCAGCGCCATGCGCCGGCCGAGCAGGATCAGCAGCGCCATCGCCGGAACCAGCGTTCCGATCAGGAGCATGGCGGTGAGATCCGACGGCAGCAGTTCGCGTTCGGACTGGCTGCGGATCATGACGAAAGTGGTGGTCGTCATGGCAAGGAATGCCACGGCCGCGATCACTTCGATGACCGCGTAGAAATTCGCCCGGCGCGCCGCCAATTGAAACTTGCGCCGCCAGCGCGGCCAGCCCGTGCGGCGCCAGTTCGCCAACAAGCCACCGGTGAAGCGCCCGCCCGAAAGCAGGGCCGTACCGGCGCTGGCAGGAGCCGGCTGAGCGCTCCCCTGATTGGCCGTCGCGTTTTCAGCCATAGTTGCAGCGACACAACAATGACTGTTGCATATTTGCAAGGGGTTTCTGAACAACCTGCAACGATTGCTGCCAGGCGCGCGCAGTCAACCGGCGTGTGCTGCGGCGGCGCTCAGGGCCGGGGCTGTGGCTGCCGGCTGAACCCCTCCGGGTCCAGTTCAAGCTCGCTGAGCCGCTTGCGCAAGGTGTTCCGGTTTATTCCCAGGATCTGGGCCGCGCGAAGCTGGTTCCCACCCGTTCCGCGCAAGACTTCGGCGAACAGCGGACGTTCGAACGCGGCCAGCGCCTCGTCATAGACCCGGCCCGGCGGCGGCGCCTCGCGCTGGAGCCACCGGGTGACGGTCGCCTCCAGCGAAGTGCCGATCTCGGCCGCTTCACTATCGCCGCGCTGCGACTGCGACAGCAGGACGATGAGCGCATCGGCATCAACCACATCTTCCCGGCCAAGCAGAGCAAGGCGATAGATGAAGTTCTTCAGTTCGCGCACGTTGCCCCGCCATGGCTGGCGCTGGAGCAGCTCGGCTGCGTCGCGGGTCAACTGGCGGCGCGGCAAGCCTTCGTTCGCCGCCTGCTTGAGGAAATGGTTGGCCAGCGCCTCGATATCGTCGTTCCGCTCACGCAGCGGCGGCATATGGATGGGCACGACGTTGAGCCGATAATACAGATCCTCGCGGAACTGGCCTGCCGCGATCAGCGGCCCGAGATCCTTGTTGGTGGCCGCGATGATCCGCGCATCGATCGTGACTTCTTCGCGCCCGCCGACCCGGCGGATCGAACCCGACTGGAGCGCGCGCAGCAGGCGGGTCTGCGCCTGCATCGGCATATCGCCGATCTCGTCGAGAAACAGCGTGCCACCCGCAGCCTGCTCGAACTTGCCGATGTTGCGCGCCACGGCCCCGGTAAAGGCGCCCTTCTCGTGCCCGAACAGCTCGCTTTCGATCAGGTCGGCCGGAATTGCGGCGGTGTTGACCGCGACGAACGGACCGCCCTGCCGGTGGCCGAGCTGATGGATCGCCTCGGCCACCAGTTCCTTGCCGATGCCGGATTCGCCCAGCACCAGCACGGTGAGATCATTGCGCAACACGCGCGTGATCATCCGGTAGACCGCCTGCATCGGCGCACTGCGGCCGACCAGCGGCAAGCCGTCCGTCTCCGGTTCGTCCGGATCTCGCCTTTGCGCATTCGCCCGGTTGCCGACCGCCTGGCGCACGGTGCGAGCCAGTTCATCAATGTCGAAGGGTTTGGGGAAATATTCGAACGCGCCGTAGTCGCTCGCCCGCACCGCGGTATCGAGCGTGTTCTGCGCCGACAGGATGATTACCGGCAAATCGGGATGCATCGCGCGAACGGCCGGCAGGGACTCGATCCCGTCGCCGTCAGTCAGCATCACATCGGTGACCAGAGCCGAATATTCGCGGGCTGCCAGCAGCCGGTCCCGCTCCGCAACCGAATCGCAGTGGGCAACGTCGAAGCCTTCCGCCTCGAGTGCGGCGGTAATGACGATCGCAATCGATACGTCGTCCTCGACCAGAAGAACGCTCATGCCCGGCTCATCGTGTCTGGTTTCCACCCGCTCATACGCAGCTCATGCCGCCTTCGTATTGCGCGGCTTGCGCGTTTCCTGCGCCAGCGGAAGGTGGATGCGAAAATGGGTCCAGCCGCCGCTCTCGTCGCGATCATGCGTGATGCGCCCGTTCATGTCGCGCACCAGTTTGCGCACGAGCGCCAGGCCGAGGCCCTGGCCGCTCTTCTTGGTCGTGACGAATGGCTCGAAAATGTGGTCGCGCATCGCCGCTTCAACCCCGGGGCCATTGTCTGAAACGCGCAGTTCCACCGGCAGGCGCACCGGTTTGCCGTTGCTTACCGTATGGAGCTGCAGGCCGCTCGAAAAGCGGGTCCGCATGATGATCCGCGGCTTCGGCACGTCGCGGCACGCTTCCGCCGCGTTCGACAGCAAGTTGATCAGCACCTGCACCAACCCATCAGCACTGCCCAGCACATTGGGCAGCGATGGATCGAACTCCTCCTCGATGCGCGGCCGGTTTCCGGCGGCATCGATCACCGCACGGGCCCGGCGCACCGCCTCGTGGAGATTGCACGGCGCGACCGGCTCGGTTGTGCGGCGCGACAGGGTTTGCATCTCGTCGATCAGCTTGGCGATGCGGTCGACCTCATCGGCGATAAGCTTGGTCAGCGCGCGATCCTTGTCCGCCACCTTGCGGCCCAGAAGCTGCGCCGCGCCGCGTATGCCCGCCAACGGATTCTTGATCTCATGCGCGAGAATCTCCGGCGCTCGCAGTACCGCTTCATCACTGGTCCTGCTGTCGTCGCCCAGGCCCTCGGCCGCAGCGGCGTCCTGCAGGCTGACGATCAGCCAGCTTGTGCTGTCAACCACCGGCGCTATCGTCACATCCAGCCGGCGATGCCCTACTCCGGCAATCATCGCCCCGGCATCGCGCGCGGACAGCGGCGAATCGGCGGTCCCGACGCGGGCAGCCAGGCGCGGCTCATCGAAGCGCACCAGATCGAACAGGCGCTGGCCGGTCACGCGGCGCAGACTTTGCCCAAGGAACTGTTCGGCCGCCGGATTCGCGCCCATGATCTGCTGTTCCGGCCCCAGCAGCACGACCGCGACGGTCAGGCTGTTGAGCTGCCGCAACGCATCGGGCCAATTGTCCAGTCCGCCGGGCATATCCGTTCAGGCCGCCTGCCGCGAAAGGAACGGCGCGTAGAACGCGTGGAGCGAACGGATCACTTCGGTGGGATCGTCGATGAAGTTGACCCGGTTGCGAAACTCGGCCGAACCGGGATGGCCCTTGATGAACCAGCCGAGGTGTTTGCGGGCCATCTTCACGCCGGTTTCGCGGCCATAGTGGCTCAGCATCGCCTCATAATGCTCGATGATGACGGCGAACTGCACGTCGATCGACGGATCAGCGATCGAGCCGCCGCTTCGCCACCAGTGCATCACCTGCCCCAGCAGCCACGGCTTGCCATAGGCCCCGCGCCCGATCATCACGCCATCCGCGCCCGATTGTTGAAGCGCGCTTGCCGCATCGTCGATCCCGCAGATGTCGCCGTTGACGATGACTGGAATTGACACTGCGTCTTTCACCCGGCGCACGAACGACCAGTCCGCCTCACCCTTGTACATCTGGTTGCGCGTGCGGCCGTGGACCGTGATCATCTTCGCACCGAGATCCTCGGCGATCCGGGCCAGTTCCGGCGCGTTCAGGCTGTCATGACACCAGCCCATCCGCATTTTCACCGTGACGGGCACCTTGACCGCCTTGACCGTCGCCGCGATCAGCGCCGCTGCCAGCGGCACATCGCGCATCAGCGCCGAACCGGCATCGCCGTTCACGACCTTGCGCACCGGGCAGCCCATGTTGATGTCGATCATCGCGGCTCCGCGATCCTCGTTGAGCTTTGCCGCCTCGGCCATTTCGCGCGGTTCGCAGCCGACCAGTTGCATCGAGACCGGTTCCTCGGCCGCGTCCCACGCCGCCTTCTGGAGCGACTGGCGGGTCTCGCGGATCGCGGCGGGGCTGGCGATCATTTCCGTGACGTTCAGCCCGGACCCGAAGCGGCGGACGAGCTTGCGAAACGGCATGTCGCTCACCCCGGTCATCGGCGCGAGAATCACCGGACAATCGATCCGCACCGGACCGATATCGATCGGCCTTACGTCAGGAGGAATGGGAAGCGCGCTCATGATCCGGTCTGGTTATAGCCAATTGCCTAAAAAACAGGCAGCGCATAGTGGATTGTCCTTTGTGCCGCAAGCGATTACCCGCGCGGCCACATGGCTGAACAGCGCCCCCTTCCCCCGGGAACCGCCGCCCTCGTCGTTGCGGCCGGCGCCGGATTGCGCGCCGGACAACCGGTGCCCAAGCAATTCGCGCGCTGGCGGGGAAAGCCGGTTGTGCGCCATTCGGTCGAAGCGCTCGTCGCGGCCGGCTGTGCGCCGGTGCTGATGTGCATTCCGGCCGGGGCAGACGCGGTTGCGGCCAAGGCGCTGGCCGGGCTGCCGGTGCGGTTGCTTACCGGCGGGACAACCCGGCAGGATTCGGTCCGCGCCGGGCTGGAAGCGCTGGCCGGCGAGTCCCCCGTGTTCGTGCTGATCCATGATGCCGCCCGGCCAATCCTGCCACGCGCGGTGATTGACCGGCTGGTTGCCGCCCTCGCCCATGAACCCGGCGCCATCCCGGTCCTCCCGGTGGTCGATAGTCTCTGCCACAATGCTGCCGGATTGATGGGCGATCCCTTGGACCGTACCGCATTGCGCCGGGTGCAGACCCCGCAAGCGTTCCGCTTCGCCGGTATTCTCGCCGCCCATCGCGATTGGCCGGGCGCGACCGATGCGGGAGACGATGCCCAGGTTGCCCGCGCCGCCGGGCTGGGAATCGCGCTGGTCGAAGGAGACGAAGCCTTGCACAAGCTGACCTTTCCCGCTGACTTTGGCGCAAAAGACTCGGTCGTTTCCGCGCCCCCGGTGCGGATCGGCACCGGCTATGATGTTCATCGGCTTGAAGCGGGCGAGGAACTCTGGCTGTGCGGGGTGCGGATCGAACACAGCCACGGACTGGCGGGGCACAGCGATGCCGACGTCGCGATTCATGCGCTGGTCGATGCGCTGCTCGGGGCGATCGGCGCGGGCGATATCGGCCAGCATTTCCCGCCGGGCGACCCGCAGTGGCTGGGCGCCTCGTCCGACCGGTTTCTGGCCCATGCGGCGCGGCTGGTGGGCGAATCCGGCCATGCGATCGGCAATGTCGATCTCACCATCATCTGCGAAGCACCGAAGATCGGGCCGCACCGGAACGCGATGCGCGCCCGGCTGGCCGAAGTGCTGGACGTTGACATTGGTGTCGTCAGCGTGAAGGCCACCACTACCGAAAAACTGGGCCCCACCGGCCGCCGCGAGGGGATTGCCGCCCAGGCAGTCGCCACGGTGGTGCGGGTCTGACGCTCAGAGGAAGGCCGAACCGATGCGCCGTTTCGCTGTCCCGCTCATTGCCCTGCTGCTGGCCGCGCCGCAACTCGCGCGCGCCGCCGAGCCGGTGTGCCTGACCCCGCGCGAATTCACCGCGCTTTCGACTTATGCCCTCCCCAGCGTGATCGGCGGCACCGCGCGGACCTGCAGCGCATCCCTGCCTCCCACGGCATACCTGCCCCGCCACGGCAGCGAACTGGCGCAGCGCTATGCCGCCGGCAAGGCCAAGGCCTGGCCCGGCGCCAGGGCCGCATTTCTCAAGATGAGCGGGGCGACCAACCCCGAAGCGGCCGAACTCTTCGCGACCATGCCCGACGACAGCCTCCAGCCGGTCGCCGACGCCGCGCTGACCGGGATCGTCGCGGCCAAGTTGAAACCCGAATCCTGCCCGGCCGTTGACCGGGTGCTGGCGCTGCTTTCGCCGCTCCCGGCCGAAAACGCTGCCGAACTGATCGCGCTGGCAACGGGGCTGGCCGCCAAAGCCGGGCCCGGCGGCCCCCGGTTCGGCAAGTTCGCCATTTGCAAAGGCTGACAGCGATGCCTGATTCGATGCCCTCCCCGCCAGAATCCCTGCTTCCCGCAGAAGTAGTCGCCCTCGCCCGCCGCGTGATCGAGCAGAACGCCGCAATCGGACGCACGGTCGCGCTGGCGGAAAGCTGCACCGGCGGCCTGGTCGCCGCCGCGCTGACCGAAATCGGCGGCTCCTCAGCCGTGCTCGAACGCGGCTTCGTGACCTACTCGAACGAGGCCAAGCGCGAACTGCTCGACGTTCCGGCCGACATAATCGACACCTTCGGCGCGGTTTCGGTCGCGTGTGCCTGGGCCATGGCGCAAGGCGCGTTGAAGCACAGCAAGGCCGATGTGGCCGTGGCGATCAGCGGCATCGCCGGGCCCGATGGCGGCTCGGACCAGAAACCCGTCGGCACAGTGGTGTTTGCCCTCGCCCGGCGCGGCGCGGCCGAAAACGGCGCGTCCGAGGCGGAAGAAAAGCGCTTCGACGACACCACCCGCGCAGGCGTGCGCCTTCACGCAACGCTGGTCGCGCTTCAACTACTTATTCCATAACGATAATAAATTTTTCAACAACAAACTCCAGTTTTCCTATTTCTCGAATGCGATTCTGCGGTAACTGCTGTCAAATGCAGGGAAAATCCATAACGGCGATTGCCGCCATTCTTCTGACTTGTGCGGGTTGCGGAGAAGATTCTCCGTCAGGTCTCGGAACTTCGTACAATCCCGTAACTTCTACTTCCACCCCAGCGACTCCAGTTCCCCCCAAGCCGATTACCGGCCTTGCCCAATCTCCGGCAATTGCGACTTTTGAAAAGCCTTGGGCAGTGAAAGTGATGCCGGATGGCAACCTGCTCGTCACGCAGCGAAGTGCCACCGGCGCTATTTCGGTTGTAACGCCTCAGGGCGTTATCACTGTCGTGACCGGGCTGCCTGACACGGTCGGCGTGCTCGACGTCAAACTGGCAACCGACTTCGTGTTTACGCGGACGATCTTTTTCTCCTGCATGGTCCGCGACGTTTCGGCGCCGCGGGTCGGCCGGGCGGCATCCGATCCCGCCCAGTTCCCCGAACGGATGATGCTGTACCGTGCCCGGCTTATTGCCGGTGCAAATGGCACGCTGACGCTTTCCGGGCTGACAGAAATGTTCAGGCAGGATCCGACCATCGTGGCCCCTGTGGGATCGGGAGAACCGGGCGGACGAATCGAGTTTTCTCCCGATGGCCGATATCTTTACCTCACTTCCGGCGACCGGCAGGAACTGGACGCGGCATTCCTGTTCGACTTGTCCAACAATCTCGGCAAGATGATCCGGTTGAGGATCGACGGAACCGTGCCCAACGACAATCCCTTCTTCGGAACCCCAGGCGCGAAGACTGAAATCTGGTCGCTTGGCCACCGGAATGCCTATGGCCTCGGCTTTGCGCCGGACGGACGCTTGTGGTCAGCCGAGCATGGCCCCAAGGGGGGCGACGAACTCAATATCATTCTTCCCGGCCGGAACTACGGCTGGCCGGCTGTGTCCAACGGCGATAATTATGACGGCTCTCCGATCCCCGATCATGCACCGGGCGATGGATTTGACGCGCCAGTCATCAGTTGGACGCCCGTGATCGCCCCGGCCGGCATGATCTTTTACCGTGGCAACGAGTATGCCGACTGGCGCGGCGACATCCTGCTCACAGGACTTCAGTCCAAGGGCCTTGTCCGGGTCAGGGTTTCCGGAGACACGGCTCAGGAAGTGCAGCGGATCGACCTGGGCACTCGCATTCGCGATATCGCCGAGGGGCTAGACGGCTCGCTCTGGATCATCACGGATGGGGCCGCCGGCGAGCTACGCAAACTGAGCCCGGTCTTCTAGTTTTCCCGTTATTGGTAACCGGGGGCATCGCTCGACTTGAGCGGCTCTGCGTCCACCGCATAGAGCTGCGCGGCGCGCGTTTCGAACGCGGCGACCATCTTGCGGAACGCCTTGTCGAGATACTGTCCCGCCATCTTCTGGAACAAGGCGTTGCGGAAGGCGAACTCGACGCGAAAATCGACTTCGCATTCACGCTCGCCCAGCGGACGGAACAACCAGCGGTTGTCGAGATCGCGCAGCGGCCCATCGACATAATGAACGGTGATTTCTTCGGGGCGGCGCATTTCCACGCGCGAAGTGAACTTCTCGCGCAGCGCCGAAAAGCCGACCAGCATATCCGCCACCAGCTCGCTCTCGCTGCTTGACCGGACCCGCGTGGCGACGACCCACGGCAGGAATTCGCCATAGTGGCCGACATCGGCCACCAGATCGAACATCTGCTCGGCGCTCCACGGGAGGCGCCGCACTTCGTGGATTACCGACATCGGATCAGCGCGCCTGCGATTTGGCCAGTTGCGCGGCGCGCGTCGCGCGCATCTGGGAAAACGCATCGCCCGCGTGATAGCTCGACCGGGTCAGCGGAGTGGACGCGACCTGGAGAAAGCCCTTGGCCCGCGCGATCGCCCCATAGGCGTCAAAGGCCGGCGGAGTGACGAACTCGATCACCGCGGTGTGCTTGGAGGTGGGCTGGAGGTATTGCCCCATGGTCAGGAAGT
>VMTF01000076.1 GCA_013791705.1 Sphingomonadales bacterium
CGCGCCGCTGGCGGCGGTGACGCGGATGCTGGCCGAGCGCGCCCGCGCCGAGGCCCGCATGGTCGATGCGGCGATTGCCGCCGGGGCCGATCCGGGGCCGCTGGCGGGCGTGCCTTACGGGGTGAAAGACCTGTTCGATGTGGCGGGGTTGCCCACGACCGCCGGTTCCGGTCTCTATGCCGACGCGCCGCCCGCCACCGGCGATGCCGAAGCGATCCGGCGGCTGCGCGGGGCCGGGGCGGTGTTGGTGGCGACGCTCAACATGGACGAGTTCGCCTATGGCTTCGCGACGATCAACGCGGCGCACGGCACCACCCGCAATCCGCACGATCCGGAGCGGCTCGCGGGTGGATCTTCGGGCGGGTCGGCGGCGATTGTCGCGGCAGGGGCGCTGCCGTTCGCGCTGGGATCGGACACCAACGGATCGATCCGGGTGCCCGCGAGCCTCACCGGTATTTATGGGCTGAAGCCGACGCATGGCGCCTTGCCGATGGGCGGGGTATTTCCCTTTGCCGAAAGCTTCGACGATATCGGGCCGTTCACCACTTCGGTGGCGGACAAGCGCGCGGCCTGGGACGTTCTGGCCGGGGCTGCGGCGCCGGACGACATCGGGCGGAAGTTCGGCGTGGCCCGGCTGGGCGGACGGTTTCGCGAGAATGCCGATCCTCAGCAACTGGCGGCGATCGATGCGATTGCGGGCGACGCGCCGCTGATCGAACTGCCCGAGATTGCCCGCGCCCGCTCGGCCGCGTTTCTGATTACCGCGTTCGAAGGCGGCGCGCTCCACCGCGCGGCGCTGGGCCGCGATGCGCTGGCGTTCGATCCGGCGACGCGCGACCGGTTGCTGGCGGGGGCGCTGCTGCCGCGCGCGCTGTATGACGCGGCGCAGGCCTTCCGGGTGCGGTTCAAGCGGCAGTTTCTGGATCTGGTGGCGGGCTGCGACGTGCTGCTCGCCCCCGCGACGCCCTGCGCCGCGCCGCCGATCGCGGACCCGCGCATCCTGATCGATGGCGTCATGACGCCGGCGCGCGCGGACCTTGGCATTCACACCCAGCCGGTGAGCTTTCTGGGCCTGCCGTCGCTGGCGGTGCCGCTGCACCGGCCGGGGCGGCTGCCGCTGGGGCTGCAACTGATCGGCCGGCCGGGCGGGGAGGCGAGCTTGTTGCAGTTCGCCGGGAAGTTGCAACAAGCTGGTGTGACGGGCGTGACCATGCCGGCCGGGGCGAATGTGGGGGAACTGACATGACACAGGCACAAGGCGGAGCGCTCGACCGCTATTTCACATTGTCGGAGCGCGGGACTTCGGCCCGCACCGAAGTGCTCGCCGGGGTCACCACGTTCCTGACGATGGCTTATATCGTGCTGGTCAATCCGGCGATCCTGGGACAGGCCGGAATGCCGGTCGCCTCGGTTGCGGCGGCGACCTGTTTTGCCGCCGCGTTCGCCTCGATCATGATGGGGCTGGTCGCCAACACGCCGCTGGCCCTCGCGCCGGGGATGGGGCTCAACGCCTATTTCAGCTTCACGGTCGTCCAGCAGATGGGCGTGCCGTGGCCGGTGGCGCTGGGCTGCGTGTTCATTTCGGGCGTCGCGTTCCTGATCCTGACCCTGACCGGGGTGCGACAACTGATCGTTTCGGTGATTCCGGTCCACCTGTTCGCGGCGGTGGCGGGCGGGATCGGCCTGTTCATCGGCTTCATCGGGCTCAAGAATGCCGGAATTATCGTCTCCAACCCGGCCACGCTGGTCGCGCTGGGCGATCTCAGAGCGCCGGCCGCATCGCTCGCGCTGTTCGGCCTGCTGGTGATCGGCGCGCTCAGCGTGTGGAACGTGCGCGCGGCGATGCTGATCGGGATCGTCGCGACCACCCTGGCCGGCTGGCTGTTCGGGCAGGTGACCTTCAACCCCGAGCCCTACAGCCTCGACGCGCTGACCGGCACGGCGTTCCAGCTCGATCTGGCCGGGGTGTTCGGGCTCTCGGGCCAGCAGGGTCTGGGCCTGCTCGAAATCCTGTTCGTGTTCCTGTTCGTCGACCTGTTCGACAATATCGGCACGCTCGTCGCGGTGACCAAGCGCGCCGGGCTGATGGACGCGGCCGGACGCATTCCCGGGCTCAACCGCATCCTGACGACCGATGCGGTGGCGACCATCGTCGGTTCGATGGCGGGCACCAGCACGGTGACGAGCTATGTCGAAAGCGCGGCGGGCGTGCAGGTGGGGGGGCGCACCGGGCTGACCGCCGTGGTGACCGGGGTGCTGTTCCTGATCACCATGTTCGTCGCGCCCTATGCGCAACTGGTGCCGCTGGCGGCGACCGCCCCGGCGCTGATCGTGGTTGGCGGGCTGATGCTGCTGCCGCTGCGCGAAGTGGACTGGGAAGACCCGATGGCGGCGATCCCGGCCTTCCTGACGGTCGCGATGATCCCGCTTACCTTCTCGATCGCCAATGGCCTGGCTTTCGGCATTACCGCGCACGCCGCGCTCAAGCTGGTGCGCGGCAAGGCGCGGATCGCGGACTGGTTCCTGATCCTGCTGGCGGGATTGTTCGTCGCGCGGTTCTGCTGGATGGCGGCGGGATGACGCGATGACACTGGCAACCGTAACCGGAACCGGCGGCATGGTGACCGCGCCGCACCGGCTGGCCGCCGAGGCGGGGCTGTCCGTGCTGCGCGATGGCGGCAACGCGGTGGAGGCGGCGGTGGCGGTCGCCGCCACGCTGGCGGCGGTCTATCCGCATATGACCGGGATCGGCGGCGACGGATTCTGGGTGATCGCCGAACCGGACGGGCGGGTGCATGGCATCCATGGCTGTGGCGGGGCCGCAGCGAAAGCCGATCTGGCGCTTTATGCCGGGCTGGACGCGGTGCCGTTTCGCGGGCCTTTGGCAGCGAACACGGTGGCGGGCACGATTTCCGGCTGGGCGGCGGCGCTTGCCGGTGTGGAGGCTGGGGCTGGAGCGGGAGCCAACTTGCCGCTCGAACGATTGTTGCGCGATGCGGTGCGCCATGCCGAAGAAGGCGTTGCGGTGACCGCCGGCGGCGCGGGAATCGCGGCGGACAAGGGCGGCGAACTGCGCGTGCAGCCGGGTGCATATGGCGCGGTGTTCGAGCCGGGCGGCGTGCCGCTGCGCGAAGGCGACATGCTGCGCCAGCCGGCGCTGGCGCAGACCTTGCGGACGCTTGGCGCCGAGGGGCTCGACACGTTCTACCGGGGCGAACTCGCGGACCTGATCGCCGCCGATCTGGCCGAGCTTGGCAGCCCGGTCAGCGGCGCCGATCTGGCCGCCCATCGCGCGACTTATCCCGCGCCGCTGCACGCGCCGATCGGCGGCGCGCAGCTTTACAACAGCGCGCCGCCGACCCAGGGATTTGCCTCGCTGCTGATCCTCGCGCTGTTCGACCGGCTGGCGGCGGAGACGGCGGACGGCTTCGCGCACGTTCACGGGCTGGTCGAGGCGACCAAGCAGGCCTTCCTGCTGCGCGATCGCCATGTCGGCGATCCGGAGTTCCACGATTTCGGCCATCAGGCGTTGCTCGATGACAGTGCGGCGCTCGATGCGCTGGCCGCGCGGATCGATTCCGGCGCGGCCTTGCCCTGGCCGCAGCCGCCGCAATGGGGCGATACCTGCTGGTTTGCCGCCGCCGACGGGGAGGGCCGCGTGGTGAGCGCGATCCAGTCGACCTATTTCGAGTTCGGTTCGGGGCTGGTGCTGCCGCGCACCGGGATCACCTGGCAGAACCGGGGGAGCAGCTTCCGGCTGGCGGCGAGCGGCTGGAATGCGCTGCGCCCCGGCCGCAAGCCGTTTCACACGCTTAACCCCGCGCTGGCGCGCTTCGATGACGGGCGGGTGATGGCCTATGGCACGATGGGCGGCGAGGGGCAGCCGCAGACGCAGGCGGCGCTGTTTTCGCGCTATGCCCGCTATGGCGTGGACTTGCAGGAGGCGATTTCGCGCCCGCGCTGGCTGCTCGGCCGGACCTGGGGCGACCAGAGCACGACCCTGAAGCTGGAGGACGGGTTCGACGAGGCGCTTTATGCCGCACTTGCCGCCGCCGGGCATGATCTTGAGCGGGTCGGGCCGCTGACCGCGACGATGGGCCATGCCGGGGCGATCGTGCGCCATCCCGACGGGCGGCTGGAAGGCGCGACCGATCCGCGCAGCGACGGCGGAGTGGCGGCATGGTGAGCGGCGCGCCTGTTGGTGGTGCGCTTGCCGGCGGCGCGCGCGCGGTGGCGCGGTGCGATGCGCTGGGCGCGCCGCCGTTCAGCGATCTGCCGGACGGGCTCTATCGCGGCTATCTGACGCCCGCCTATCGTGCCGCGCAAGACGCGCTGGCCGGGTGGATGGCCGAGGCGGGCATGGACGTGCGGCGCGATGCCGCCGCCAATCTGGTGGGGCGCTATGACGGCACCGATCCGGCCGCGCCCGCGCTGCTGATCGGCAGCCATCTCGACAGCGTGCGCGATGGCGGGCGCTATGACGGTCCGCTCGGCATCATGCTGGGGGTCGAGGCGGTGGCGGCGCTCCATGCCGGGGGGCGGCGGCTGCCGTTTGCGCTTGAGGTGATCGCGTTCGGCGACGAGGAAGGCTCGCGCTTTCCGGCGGCGATGCTGACCAGTCGGGCGGTGGCGGGGACACTGGCGCCCGAGGCGCTCGAACTGGCGGACGGCGAGGGCGCCGCGCTGGCCGATGCGCTGGCGGAAGGGGGGCGCGATGTGGCGACCTACCTTGCGGCCGCGCGGGCGCCGGGATCGGTGTTCGGCTATCTTGAGGCGCATATCGAGCAAGGCCCGCTGCTGGAGGCCGAAGGGCTGGCGGTCGGCACGGTGACCGGGATTGCCGCGCAGGCGCGCTATCAGGTTGCGGTGACGGGCGTTGCGGGCCAAGCCGGGACAACTTCGATGCCGCTGCGCCGTGACGCAGTGGCGGGAGCCGCCGAGATGGTGCTGGCGGTCGAACGGATCGCGCGCGCGGATGCTTCCGATCTGGTCGCGACCGTGGGCCGGATCGCGGCGGGGCCGGGCGCGGCCAACGTGATCGCGGGCGAGGCGAGCTTCACCATCGATATCCGCTCGGGCGATGCGGCGCGGCGTGACCGGGCGGCCGGGGAAATCCTGCGCGAGCTTGACTGGATCGCACAGGCGCGCGGGCTCGGCTGCGCGGTGGAGCTGGTCCATGACTTGCCGGCGAGCCCGTGCGATCCTGAACTGATGGACCTGATGGACGCCGCCATTGCCGGGGCCGGGCAGCCGGTCCGCCGACTGGTTTCGGGGGCGGGACACGATGCGATGGTGATGGCCGCGCTGTGCCCGACCGCGCTGCTGTTCATCCGCTGCCGGGGCGGTGTAAGCCATAATCCCGCCGAGCACGTCGACCCCGCTGACGCCGAAGTGGCGCTGCAGGTCATGCTCGGCTTTATCGACCGGTTGGGAGTATCGCGCCGTGACGTTTGACCCGCTGCTGTTCGGCGAAATCGATCCGCCCCAGCGTCTGCTGATGGGGCCAGGCCCGGTCAACGCGCATCCCCGCGTGCTGCGGGCGATGGCGGCCGACCTGCTGGGGCAGTTCGACCCGGAAATGACCGGTTACATGAACCAGGTCATGGCGCTCTATCGTCCGGTGTTCGGCACGCAGAACCACTGGACGATGCTGATCGACGGGACCGCGCGCGCGGCGATCGAGGCTTCGCTGGTCAGCCTGGTGGCGCCGGGCGAGCGGGTGCTGGTGATCAACTTCGGCCGGTTCGGGCTGCTGCTGACCGAGATCCTCGGGCGGATCGGCGCGGTGGTCGAGACGGTCGATGCGCCGTGGGGCGAAGTGGTGCCGATGGAGGCAATCGCCGCCGCGATCGCGCGCACGGCTCCGCGCGTGGTCGCGGCGGTGCATGGCGATACCTCGACCACCATGGCGCAGCCGCTCGACGGGCTGGGCGAACTGTGCCGCGCGGCGGGCGCGCTGTCCTACGTCGATGCGACCGCGACGCTGGGCGGCATGGCGGTCGAAACCGACCGCTGGGGCGTCGATATCGTTACCGGCGGTTTGCAGAAGTGTCTCGGCGGGCCGTCCGGTTCGGCCCCGATCACGATTTCCGATGCCGCCGCCGAGCATATCTTCACGCGCCGCCATGTCGAGCGCGGCATTCGCCGGGACGATATCGCCGATGGGGCGGGGCAGCGGATCGGCTCGAACTATTTCGATCTGGCGATGATCATGGACTACTGGTCGGACAAGCGGCTCAATCACCATACCGAGGCGACCTCGATGCTCTATGCTGCCCGCGAATGCGCGCGGGTGGCGCTGGGCGAGGGGCTGGATGCGCGCTTTGCCCGTCATGCCGCCGCCGGCCGGGCGATGACGGCGGGGCTGCGGGCGATGGGCCTCACCGTGTTTGGCGGCGATGCCCACCGCATGACCAATGTGACCGGGGTGCACATTCCCGGCGGCGTTGACGGCGAGCGGGTGCGCACCGCGATGCGCGAGCATTTCGAGATCGAGATCGGCAGCGCCTTCGGTCCGCTGCAGGGCCGCATCTGGCGGATCGGCGCGATGGGCTACAACGCGATGAAACACAAAGTTCTGATCACGCTCGGCGCGCTGGAAGCGTGCCTGATGCGCGAGGGCTTTGCCCTGCCGCCGGGCGCGGCGGTGAATGCCGCGCTGGAGGGGTGGGACGCATGATGCCGCCGCGCGATCTGGTCGGCTATGGCGCCGCTCCGCCCGATCCGCGCTGGCCCGGCGGCGCGAGGGTCGCGGTGCAGTTCGTGATCAACTATGAGGAAGGGGCGGAAAACTCGGTGCTCAACGGCGACCGGGGTTCCGAAGCGTTCCTGTCCGAAATGGTGGGGGCGCAGGCCCGGACCGGGCGGGCGATGGCGATGGAAAGCCTGTATGAATATGGCAGCCGCGCCGGGTTCTGGCGGCTTCACCGGCTGTTCACGCAGCGCGGCCTGCCGGTCACCGTGTTCGGCGTGGCCCGCGCGCTGGAACTGAACCCGGAAGCGACCGAGGCGATGCTGGCGGCGGACTGGGAAATCGCCAGCCACGGATTGCGCTGGATCGACTATCAGGACGTGCCCGAGCGCCAGGAACGCGCCCATATCGCCGAGGCGATCGCGCTGCATACGCGCCTGACCGGCAGCCGTCCGCTCGGCTGGTATCAGGGCCGGACTTCGCCCAACACCGCGCGGCTGGTGGCCGAGGAAGGCGGGTTTGTTTACGACGCGGACAGCTATGCCGACGACCTGCCCTATTGGGACCGGCAGCACGCGCATCGGGCCGGGGGCCGCGCGCAACTGATCGTGCCCTATTCGCTCGACGCCAACGACATGAAGTTCGTCGCCTATAACGGCTTCACCGAGGGCGAGCAGTTCTTCCGCTACTTGCGCGACACGTTCGACCAGTTGGCGGAAGAAGGCGGCCGGATGATGTCGGTCGGCCTGCATGGCCGGATCGCCGGGCGTCCGGCCCGGGCTCGCGCGCTCGGGCGGTTTCTCGATCACGTGACCGCCAGCGGCAATGCCTGGGTGGCCCGGCGGATCGACATTGCCCGGCACTGGATGGCGCAGCACCCGGTGCCCGCGCGGACCGGCCCTGCAGGGAGCGGCCAGTGACTCTTGCGCAAGCCAATGCACTGAGCAAGACGGATTTCGTCGCCCGGTTCGGCGCGCTGTTCGAGCATTCGCCGTGGGTGACCGAACGCGCGGCGGACTTGCGGCCGTTCGCGGATCTCCATGCGGGACTGATGGCGGCATTGCGCAGTGCGAGCCGCGACGAGCAGATCGCCGTGATCCGCGCGCACCCGGAACTGGCGGGCAAGGCGGCGATTGACCGCACGCTGACCGATGCTTCGGCGGCGGAGCAGGCCGGGGCCGGGCTCGACCGGCTGAGCGAGGCGGAATTCGAGCGCTTCCACGCGCTCAACGCGCGCTATCGCGAGCGCTTCGGCTTCCCGTTCGTGATCTGCGTGCGGCTGACCGACAAGGCCGGAATTCTAGCCGCGATGCAGCAGCGCCTGACCCATGACCGCGATCAGGAGATTGCCGCCGCGCTGCGCGAAATCGCCGAAATCGTCCGTCTGCGCCTGGAGCACTTGCCATGACCCCGAGCGATGCGAGCGGCCTGGCCGCGCTGGAAGCCGAACTCGCCCGCCAGCTCGTGCTGATCGGCCATGGCGGCGCGGACTGGACCCGCCCGCGCTGCCATCCCGGCGGCCATGTTTACGACGCGGTGATCGTCGGCGGCGGGCAGAGCGGGCTGGCCGCCGCCTTCGCCTTGCTGCGCGAACGGGTCTCCAACGTGCTGGTGGTGGACGAGAACCCGGCCGGGTTCGAAGGGCCGTGGGAAACCTATGCGCGGATGATCACGCTGCGCACGCCCAAGGAGCTTAACCCGATCGATTTCGGCGTGCCGGCGCTGACGTACCGCGCATGGTGGGAAGCGCAGCATGGCGGCGCGGGCTGGGAGGCGCTCGAAAAGATCGCGCGCGGCGACTGGATGGCCTATTTGCGGTGGTATCGCCGCGTGCTCGGCCTGCCGGTGCGCAACGATACGCGGGTTGCCCTGATCGAACCGCTCGGCGGCGGGGTGCACCGGCTGCAACTGGCCGAGGGGGCGCCGCTGCTGGCGCGCAAGGTGATCCTTGCGACCGGCATTCAGGGCGGGGGCGAATGGTTCGTGCCCCCGATGGTCAGGGATGCGCTGCCGCGCGCGCGCTATGCCCATACCAGCGAGCCGATCGATTTCGCGGCGCTGAAGGGCAAGCGCATCGGCATTCTGGGCGGCGGGGCATCGGCGTTCGACAATGCCAATGCCGCGCTTGGGCAGGGTGTGGGCGAAGTGCACGTGTTCATGCGCCGCACGGTGCTGCCGCGCGTCAACCCGATCCGCCTGATGGAGCGGGTGGGCTTCACCGGCCGCTATCCGGCGCTGGCCGATGCCGAGAAATATGCGGTGATGGCGAGCTTCCTCGGGCACAATCAGCCGCCCACCAACGATACCTTCGAGCGCGCTTCGGCGTGGCCGGGGTTTGGCCTGCAACTTGGCGCGCCGTGGCTTGCGGTCGAGCCGGCGGACGGCGGCGCGCGCGTGACCACGCCGCAGGGACAGCACGCGTTCGATTTCCTGATCCTTTCGACCGGGCTGGTCAGCGATCCCGGACTGCGCCCCGAACTGGCGCTGGTGGCGGACCGGATCGCGCGCTGGGCGGATCGCTTCACCCCGCCGGAGGGTGCGGCCAACGCGCTGATCGATGCGCACCCCTATCTCGGGCCGGGCTTCGAATTGCTGCCGCGCGATCCGGCGGACGACGAGGCGCTGCACGGGTTGTTTGCGTTCAACTATTCCGCGCTGATCAGTCTGGGGCTCTCGGCGGCGGCGCTTTCGGGATTGCAGACGGCCTTGCCGCGCCTGGCGCGGGGGGTGAGCGACCAGTTGTTCCTCGATGACCGGGCGGCGCTGGTGGCCGACCTGATCGCCTATGACGAGCCTGAATTCCTTGGGCAATGGCCGCGCCCGGCCGGGAAAGTGGAGGCCGCATGAGCACGATTTCCACCCACGTTCTCGATACCGCGAACGGTTGCCCGGCGGCGGGCGTCGCGCTGATCCTGTCCGCCGCCGACGGCACGGTGCTGTTTTCGGGCGTTACCGACGCCGACGGGCGCTGCCCCGGCCTGCCGATGCTGGCGGTGGGCCGTTACCGGATCACGTTCGCGGTCGCCGCCTATTTCCGCGGCACGGGCGCGGAATTGCCCGAGCCGCCGTTCCTCGATGTCGTGCCGGTCGAGTTCGGGGTGGCCGAACCGGCCGGGCATTACCATGTGCCCTTGCTGGTCTCGCCCTATGGCTATTCGACCTATCGGGGGAGCTGACGTGGCGCTGCGCTTTCACCTCGACGGCGAAATCGTGGAACTGGCCGAGGTCGATCCGACCGCCACGCTGCTCGATCACTTGCGCTACCGGATGGGGCGGACCGGCACCAAGGAAGGCTGCGCGGAAGGCGATTGCGGGGCCTGCACGGTGCTGCTCGGGGAACTCAACAGTTCGGGGGATGGGATCGACTGGCGCGCGGTCAACGCCTGCATCCTGTTCCTGCCGATGCTGCACGGCAAAGCCTTGCTGACGGTCGAGAGCCTGGCTGGCGGCGGAGCGCTCAATCCGCTGCAAGCGTGCATGGCCGGGAACGGCAGTTCGCAGTGCGGGTTCTGCACGCCCGGCTTTGTCATGTCGCTCCACGGCCGCGCGATCGGGGCCAGGGGCCACGAGCTGCCGGTCGAGGATGTGATCGCCGGGAACCTGTGCCGCTGCACCGGCTATGGTCCGATCCTGGCAGCGGCGCAGGAAACCGGGCGGCTGCAACAGGACGATGCGGCGCGGGTCGCCGCGCTGCGCGGGCTGGCCGGGGACGAGACGCTGGCAGGCTCATCCGGCGCGCGGCGCTGGTTCGTGCCGAAGACCGCCGCCGCGCTGGCCGGACTGCTGGCCGAGCATCCCGAAGCGCGCATCGTTGCGGGCGCGACCGACGTGGGGCTGTGGGTCACCAAGGGGCTGCGGGAAATCGATACGCTGGTGTTCATCGGCGACATCGCCGAGCTGCGCACGATCGAGGAGACGCCGGCGGGGCTGACCGTGGGGGCCGGGGTCCGCTATGCCGATGCCCACGCGGCGTTCGCGCGGCTGCACCCGGATCTGGGCGAACTGACCCGGCGGATCGGGGGGCTGCAGGTGCGCAATTCCGGCACGGTCGGCGGCAATATCGCCAACGGTTCGCCGATCGGCGACGGGCCGCCCGCGCTGATCGCGCTGGGGGCGACGCTCACCGTGCGCGGCCCGAGCTGGCGGCGCACGCTGCCGCTCGAGGACTATTTCCTCGCTTACGGCAAGCAGGACCGGCTTCCGGACGAATTCGTCGAGAGCGTCCACGTGCCGCGCCCCGGCGCCGACGACATCGTTCATATTTCCAAGCTGTCGCGGCGGTTCGACAGCGATATTTCGGCGGTTTGCGGCGCATTCCGGCTGACGGTGCGCGAGGACGTGATCGTGGCCGCGTGCATCGCGTTCGGCGGGATGGCCGCGACCCCGCGCCGGGCAAGGGCCTGCGAACAGGCGCTGACCGGCCGGGCTTTTGTGCGCGAGACGATCGCCGCCGCCGCAGCCGCGCTGCGCGGCGAGTTCGCGCCGCTGAGCGACGTGCGCGGGATCGCGGACTATCGCCTGGAAGCTGCCGCCAACCTGCTGTGGCGGCTGTTTTACAAGGCGCAAGGTGGCGCGGTTTCGGTGCTGGAAGTGGAGGGGGTGCGTGGCTGAGCGCGAGCCCGTCCGGCCGGCGACTGCCAGGCCGCCGCAGCCGCATGACAGTGCACGCCTGCACGTCAGCGGGCGCGCGCGCTATTGCGATGACGAGCCGGAGCCCGCCAACCTGCTGCACCTCGCCTTCGGGCTCGGCAGCGCGGCCCATGCGAATATCGCGGCGATGGACCTTGCGGCGGTGCGCACGGCGCCGGGCGTTGTCGCGGTGTTTACGGCGGAGGACATTCCCGGCGCCAACGACGTCAGCCCCGTCGCGCATGACGATCTGCTGCTGGCCGAGGGCGCCGTTACTTATGTCGGCCAGCCATTGTTCATCGTGGCTGCGACCAGCCGGAACGCGGCGCGCAAGGCCGCGCGGCTCGGCCGGATCGACTATGAACCGCTGCCCGCGCACCTGACGATCGCGCAGGCGCAGGCGGCCGGATCGCTGCTCGAACCGACCCAGCGCATGGCGCAGGGCGATGCCGCCGGTGCGCTGGGTGCCGCGCCGTACCGCCTGTCGGGCAGCTTTGCGATGGGCGGGCAGGATCACTTCTATCTTGAAGGCCAGATCGCCATGGCAAGGCCCGGCGAGGACGGGCAGATGCATGTCCTGAGCTCGACCCAGCATCCCAGCGAAGTGCAGCATCTGGTCGCGCATATGCTCGGCCTTCCTTCGGCCGACGTGACCGTGGAAGTGCGGCGGATGGGCGGGGGGTTTGGCGGCAAGGAAACGCAGGCGGCGTTCTTCGCGGCGGCGGCGGCACTGGTTGCCAGCAAGACCGGGCGCCCGGCCAAGTTCCGCTGCGACCGTGACGACGACATGGTGATGACCGGCAAGCGCCACGATTTCGAGGTGAGCTACGAGGTCGGCCATGACGATGCCGGGCGGGTGCTGGCATTGCGGCTGCTGCTGTCGGCGCGCTGCGGGGCGACGCTCGACTTGTCCGCCGGGATCAACGACCGGGCGATGTTCCACGCCGACAACTGCTATTTCCTGCGCGACGTTGAAATCCTGTCGGAGCGGCTCAGGACCAATACCGTTTCGAACACGGCGTTTCGCGGGTTTGGCGGGCCGCAGGGGATGCTGGCGATCGAGCGGATCATGGACCATGTCGCGCTGCGGCTGGGGCTCGATCCGCTGGATGTGCGCATCGCCAATCTCTACGGGCCGGGGCGCGACGTGACGCCCTATGGCATGACCGTGGCGGACATGATCGCCGGGCCGCTGATCGCGCGGCTGCGGCAGGACGCCCGGTATGATGCGCGGCGGGCCGAAGTGGCGGCCTTCAATGCGCGCAACATGGTGCTGAAGAAGGGCATTTCGCTGACCCCGGTCAAGTTCGGGATCAGCTTCACCACCACGCATCTCAATCAGGCGGGGGCGCTGGTCCATGTATATGCGGACGGTTCGATCCAGCTCAACCATGGCGGCACCGAGATGGGGCAGGGGCTTTACATCAAGGTGGCGCAAGTCGTCGCCGACGTGTTCGCGGTGCCGGTTGCGGCGGTGCGGATCACCGCGACGCGGACTGACAAGGTGCCCAATACGTCTGCCACGGCGGCCTCGTCCGGGGCCGATCTCAACGCCATGGCGGCGCACCGCGCGGCGACGATGCTGCGCGACCGGATCGCAGCATTCCTGGCGCGGGCTTACGGCTGCGGCGAGGAGGACGTGCGCTTTGCGCCCGAAGGCGTGATCGTGGCGGAGACAGTGCTGACTTTCGCGCAAGCGTGCCGCAAGGCCCACCTCGGGCGGATCGGACTTTCGGCGACGGGGTTCTATGCGACCCCGGAAATCCACTATGACCGCGCCGCGCACAAGGGCCAGCCGTTCTATTACTTTGCCTATGGCGCGGCGGTGTCGGAAGTGGTGATCGATACCCTGACCGGCGAGCACAAGGTGCTGGCGGTCGATATCCTGCACGACGTCGGCCGCTCGCTGAACCCGGCGATCGATCGCGGCCAGATCGAGGGCGGGTTCCTGCAGGGGCAGGGCTGGCTGACCACCGAGGAACTGGTGTTCGATGGCGAGGGGCATCTGCTCACTCACGCGCCGTCGACCTACAAGATCCCGACCGCTTCGGACCGCGCGCGCCATTTCGAAATCGCGCTGTGGGACGGGGACAACGTGAAGCCGACGATCAACCGCTCCAAGGCGGTGGGCGAGCCGCCGTTGATGCTGGCCAATTCGGTGTTCCTCGCGCTGGGGCAGGCGGTGGCAGCGACCGCGCCGGAGCGGCGGGAAATTCCGCCGCTCGATGCCCCGGCGACGCCCGAGGCCATCCTGCGGGCGATAGCGGGGCACCGCGCCGGATGAGCGAATGGCTGACCTGGCTGCGCGATCTGCCCGGGCGGCAGCCGGCCGCGCTGATCAGCGTGCTGGCAAGCGAAGGCTCCGCGCCGCGCGGGGCGGGGACGCGGATGCTGGTTACGGCAGGCGGGCAATTTGGGACGATCGGCGGCGGGCAGCTTGAATTTCGCGCGGTGGAACAGGCGCGAGCGATCCTGGCGCATCCGGCCGGGACATGGCGGGTGCAGGATTATCCGCTCGGGCCGTTCCTGGGGCAATGCTGCGGCGGACGGGTGCGGCTGCTGGTCGAGCATGTCGATCCGGCCGGGCTGGGCTGGCTGGGCGATGCCGGGGAAGAACGCGTGCTGGTGACGCGGCTGGGGCAGGGCGGGATCGAACGGCGGGTGGCGCCGGACGGCGTGCCGACCGCGCTATCGGCGCGGGGCGATCCGCCGCGGGAGGAGACGAGCTTTGCCGAAGTGATCGGGCAGCGCCGCCGGCCGCTGTATCTGTTCGGCGCGGGACACGTCGGGCAGGCGATCGTGCGCCATGCGGCGAACCTGCCGCTGCGGCTGGCGTGGTTCGATACCCGCCCGGTGTTCGGGACGATCGAGGGCGTGACCGTGGTGCCCGAAGAGGTGCTGGAGCGATGCGTGGGCGAAGCGCCGGAAGATGCCGCGCTGGTTATCCTGACGCACGACCACGGGCTCGACTATCGGCTGACCGCCGCCGCGCTGCGCCGGTCGCCGGTGGCGTTCGTCGGGCTGATCGGGTCTGCGACCAAGCGCGCGCGGTTTATGGCGCGGCTGGATCGCGACGGCATCAGCGCGCCGGAGCGCGCGCGGCTGACCTGCCCGATCGGGGTGGCGGAGGTCACTGGCAAGGAGCCCGACGTGATCGCCATCGCCACGCTGGCGCAATTGCTGGGACTGGGCCGAACATGACGAGCATCCGGGCCTTTCGCGGCGAAATCCTGTCGGTCGCGCGCGATCCGCGCGACGATCCGGCGGCGGTTCGCCATGAGGCCGACGGACTGCTGGTGGTCGACGACGGGATCGTTATCGCGCGCGGGGCCTATGCCGATCTGGCCGCGCGGTTCGGGCAGGTGCCGACCGAGGCGCTGGCCGGTCTGATCGTGCCGGGGTTCGTCGATGCCCACGTCCACTATCCGCAAATGGACCACATCGCCAGCCACGGCGAACAATTGCTCGACTGGCTGGAGCGGCACATCTTTCCGGCCGAACAGGCCTTTGCCGAGCGCGCCCATGCCGACGAGGTGGCGGATGCGTTTCTGCGCGAATTGCTGCGCAACGGCACAACCAGCGCGCTGGTGTTTCCGACCGTCCATGCCAATTCGGTCGATGCGCTGTTCGAAGCCGCGCTGGCGCGGGGGATGCGGATCATCTCGGGCAAGGTTCTGATGGATCTGGGGCCGGACGGGCTGGCCGATACGCCGGATTCGGGCCGGACGGAAACCGCCGAGCTGATCGCCCGGTGGCACGGGCGCGGGCGGCTGGGCTATGCGGTGACGCCGCGGTTCGCGCTGACCTCGTCGGACGAGCAATTGCGCGATGCGGGCGCGCTGCTGGCCGCGCATCCCGAAGTGCTGCTCCACACGCATCTGGCCGAGAACGTGGCCGAATGTGCCGCCGTGGCCGAGCGATTTCCCGAGGCGCAGGACTATCTTGACGCCTACGACCGGTTCGGGCTGGTCGGCGCGCGCTCGGTCTTCGCGCACGGGGTCCACCTGTCCGACCGGTCCTGCGCCCGGCTGGCGCAAAGCGGCGCGGGGATCGCGATCTGCCCGAGTTCCAACCTGTTCCTGGGATCGGGCTTCTTCAATTTCGGGCAGGCCGATGCGCACGGGTTCCGCACCGGGCTGGGCAGCGACATCGGCGCGGGAACGAGCTTTTCGATGTTGCACACCGCCGGGCTGGCCTATCAGGCGGCCTTGGCGCGCGGCGACCCGGTCGATCCGTTTCGCGCGCTCTATCTGGCGACGGCGGGCAGCGCCGCCTTGCTGCACATTGCCGACCGGGTGGGCAGCCTGGAGGTGGGGGCAGAGGCGGACTTCGCGGTGCTCGATTGCGCGGCGACGCCCCTGCTGGCGCGCCGGACGGCGGGCGCGAGCCTGGCCGAGCGTCTGTTTGCCTTGCAGATCCTCGGCGACGACCGCGCGATCAGCCGGACTTACGTGATGGGCGATTGTGCGTGGGACAAGGCCGCCGGAAGGGGCAGCCTTGCTGTTTGATGTGAGTCGGCACCGGCCCGCTCTCCCGCCCGGCCACCCAACAAGAATACACTGAGTAGGTGGCCGGGC